>DATBFY010000211.1:0-8263 GCA_036558265.1 Tepidisphaeraceae bacterium
GACGATCAGGGCGCCGGCGTACCAGAACGGCCGGCCGCGCAGACCGACGTGACTTCCCGAATCAACGTAGCAGGGAACTCCGCCTGCGCCGGCGACGCCGATCTGCGAAAGTCCGACGATCGCCTGCGATCCCCAGGAGGATCCGGGCTGGCCGTAACAGGAGAGCGAATCGACGCCGAAGATTCGGCGGACGTCCACGGCGCCCGGGCCTTCGCGCCTGACGAACTCGGCGACGCCGTCGAGCAGGCCGCAGTCGGCGAGGTATTCGGTGGGCGTGGGGTGGACGGAGTGGAAGTTGGAGTGGAAGGCGATGTCGTGCTTCTTGAGGGCCTCGATGACGTCGGTGCGGCCGCGCTTCTCGAGGACGCGCGCCTTTTCGCCGACGACCTTGAACGTCGCGCGGATGTTGCGTTGGGAGAGAAGCTCGGCCAGTCGCTTGGCGGCGTCGTCATCGGCGGGGAGGAGGTAATCCTCGGTGTCGAACCAGAGGATGACGTCCACGCGCGGCGCGGAGGCCTTGTTGTCCTGGGCCCGAGCGACGGGCAGACAGAACAGGACGAAGAGGAGCAGGATCAATTTCTTGCGGGCGTCAAATGACCGTTTCATCGTCATTCCTCTCCCAGAACCACCCATTGTGAGGCGTGTCATGGAAACCCTCTGTCTGACATCCGGATATCGCTGTCGTGGTCGCGGAAATGACCATGGTACACTCCCGGCGGTTTTTTGGAGGGTGCATGTCGAAGATCTTTCGCCGCGTGACCTGCGCGGCCGGCGTTCTTGCGTTGGGGTTTGCGGCTCAGTCGGCGCTGGCGAACGGTCCGTACCAGCACGTGCTGTTGTTGTCGCTCGACGGCCTGCACGCGGCGGACCTGACCGATCCGGCGACGGCGCAGTACCTGCCCGACGTGCTGGACCTGGCGAGCCACGGGGTGACGTACAGCAATGCGTACGCGGTCAAGCCGACCGACAACTTTCCGAACATGATCGCGCAGGTGACGGGGGCGGGCCCGAAGACCAGCGGCATCTATTACGACGACACGTATCGGCGCAATTACTACCCGGCGTTCACCTTTCCCGATACGCCGCCGGGCGCCTCGGCGACGTGGACGGCGGACATCGACAGGGATTCGTCGCTGATCAACGGCGGCGGGAATTCCGACGCGTCGAGCATCAATCCCGAAGTGCTGCCGCAGGTGATGGTGAACGGCGTGCTCCAGCGGGTCTACCCGCACAACGACTTGAAGGTCAACACGGTGTTCGAGGTCGCGCACAACGCGGGGCTGCGGACGGCTTACATCGACAAGCACCCGTCGTACGAGATCGTCAGCGGGCCGTCGGGGACCGAACTGGATGATTTTTATGGCCCGGAGAGCGACGCGCGGGCGGTGCTGATCGACGGGGCGCTGATGGACGCGACGCAGGCGCCGCCGGGCTCGAAGTTCAAGCAGATCTCCAAGAGCATCCCGATGAGCGAGGCGTACGACGACATGCGCGTGGATGCGCTGGTGAACCAGATCAACGGCAAGACGTCGCGCGGCGCCGCGGCGGGCGGGGCGCCGGCGCTATTCGGAATGAGCTTTATCGCGGTCAATACGGCGGAGAAGGACACGACGTCGGGCGGGGTCGACCCGTCGCCCAACGGCAACGTCGCCAACGCGGGGCTGGTGGACGCGCTGCAGCGGACGAACGCCAGCGTGAACCGCATCGTCGGCGCGCTCAAGACGTCCGGGCTGTACGACAGCACGCTGATCGTGTTGACCGCCAAGCATGGGCAGAGCCCGCGGGTGGGGGAGGCGACCAATTACCCCAACGAGTACCTCACGGGCGCGCTGTTCAGTAACGGGATCGCCATCAGGCAGGCGACGCAGGATGACGTCTCCCTGATCTGGCTGGACGATCAGTCCAAGGCGGCGGACGCCAAGTCGATCATCCTTCAGGAGGCGGGCGATAACATCGAGCAGGTGCTGATCGGTGACGACCTGACCCTGGCGGGGCTGGGCAACCCGGCGACGGACGATCGCGCGCCGGACCTGATCGTGAAGTTCAAGCCGGGGATCCTGCTCTCGAACAGCCTCAAGCGTGGGGAGCACGGCGGATTCTCCGAGGACGACTCGCACATCGCGATGATCCTGGGCGGCGCGATCCCGCCGGAATTCCAGGGGTTGATCGAATCCGACAACGTGCTGGATACGCAGCTTGCGCCGACGATGCTGGAAGCGCTGGGGCTGGATCCGAATCAGCTCCAGGGGGTGGTCATCGACGGCACGACGGGACTGCCGGGGGCGCCGGTGCCCGAGCCGACGATGATCGTCGGGTTGGGGGTGGCGCTCGTGGGCCTGTGTGGCTGCCGGCGGCGGTGACGTGCGCAAGAGTCGGCGATCAGCGGTGGGGCGGTGCGCGCCGAGGGAGGGTTGCTCAAGGGTGGGTGGCAGCGGTCGTCGGATTGTCCGCCGCGGGGTTCGTGTCTAGGATGACCGCCCTCGCGGAATGAGGATATATCCGATCATTGTTCTGGCTTTGTTCCTCGTCGGGTGCGCGCCGCGGGTCGATCCGCGCGCGCCGTTCGCCGACGTCAAGCGGGACCTCTCCAGCCGCATCTCACAGGAAGTGGTCTGGGACACGGGCACCGAGGCGGATCGCCAGGTGCGCGAGCGGGTGCGCGCGATGCTCGCGGCGGGAGAGGTTTCCGCCGACAAGGCCGTGCAGGTCGCGCTGCTGAACAACCGCAAGCTGCGCGCGACGTATCAGCGGCTGGGCGTGGCGCAGGCGGACCTGGTGGCGGCGGGACTCCTGAAGAACCCGGTCTTCGACGCAGACCTTCGCTTCTCGACGCGCGGCGGTGGGACGGGCGTGGACCTGTCGTTGCTCGCCGACTTCCTCGACGCGCTCTTCATCCCGCCCCGCAAGCACCTGGCCGAGGCCCAACTCACCCAGGCGAAGGCCGAGGTGACCGCGGCGGTTCTGGACCTATCGGCGGCGGTGCGGGAGGGGGTGTACCAACTCGTCGCGGCGCGCGAGACGGTCGAGATGCGCCGCGCGGTCGTCGAGGCGACGAGTGCCTCTGCAGAGTTGGCCCGCCGTCTTCGCGAGGCTGGGAACCTGCCGGAACTGGAACTGGCTGCGGAGCGTGCGGCGTACGAGCAGTCGAAGATCGACCTGTCGGACGCCGAGTCGCAGGTCGTGCAACTGCACGAGCGGCTCAACGCACTGATGGGGATCTGGGGACGGGACGCTCAATGGACGGTTGCCGCGCGGCTGCCCGATCTGCCAGAAAACGACCCGCCGGTCGACGCCGTCGAATCCCAGGCAATCGCGAAGAGTCTGGACCTGGCGCGCTCACGCGCCGCGGTCGAAGTGGCGGCGCAGCGCCTGGGCATCACCAGGCCCCTGGGCTGGCTGTCCGACCTGGAAGTGGGCGCGGCGGCGGAGCGCGAGGTGAGCGGCGGCTGGAGCGTCGGGCCGGCGTTTTCACTTCCGATCCCGCTCTTCTCGCAGGGGCAACCGGCGCTCGTGGCGGCGGCGGCGCGGTTGCAGGCGGCGGTGGACGAGGATTACGCGGCGGCCGTCGCCGTGCGCGCCGCCGCACGCGCCGCCTGGCACCGGGTGACCGCCGCCCGCTTGAGCGTCGTCCACTATCGCCAGGTGGTGCTGCCGCTTCGACACACGGTGACGCAGGAAATGCAGAAGCGTTACAACGCGATGTTGGTTGGCGCGTTCGACTTGTTGCGCGCCCGGCAGCAGGAGATCGACGCCGGCGCCGCTTCCGTCAATGCCCTGCGCGCGTACTGGCTTGCGCGCGCGCGGCTGGAAACGATCTTCGCCGGCCGCGTGCCCGGTGGCATCGGTGAATCATGGGACGCCGCGCCGATGCGGCCTGATGAAGGAGGCCATCCATGAGTGACACGATCAGCCGCAGAACGATCCTGGCCAACGGGGCGGTCGCAATCGCAACCGGAGCCGTGCTGGGTGACACACGGGCAGCGCTCGCGCAGGCCGGGCGCCCACCCGCCGACCAGCCCTTCACGCCCGTCCACACCCCCAACGGCGTGACCGTGCCGTTCAAACTGATCGGCGGCGTCAAGGTCTTCCACCTGGTCGCCCGCGAGTTCGAGCACGAGTTCGCCCCGGGGCTGGTGGCCAAGGTCTGGGGCTATAACGGCCGCTCGCCCGGACCCACGCTCGAACTGGTCGAGGGCGACCGCGTTCGCGTCTACGTGACCAATCGCCTCCCCGAAGCCACCACGATCCACTGGCACGGCATCATCCTGCCCGCCGGCATGGACGGCGTCTCGGGCCTCAATCAGCCGCCGATCCCGCCCGGCGAAACCTACAAGTACGAGTTCACGCTGAAGCAGCACGGCACGTTCATGTACCACTCGCATTTCGACGAGATGGTGCAGATCGGCCTGGGGATGATGGGGATGCTGGTCGTCCATCCGAAACAAATCGACCCTGACCGCCGCGTCGATCGCGACTTTGTCCTGATGCTCTCCGAGTGGCGCCTCGACCCCGACACGACGCGTCCAAAGACGTCCGAGATGACCGACTTCAACCTGTTCACGATCAACGGCAAGGCCTTCCCCGGCACGGCGCCGCTGGTCTGCCGAAAGGGCGATCGCGTGCGCGTGCGCTTCGGCAACCTCTCGGCCATGGATCACCACCCGATCCACATCCACGGTCACCACTGGACGATCACCGGCACGGACGGCGGGCCGATCCCGCGCACCGCGTGGGTGCCTGAGACGACGATCCTGGTGCCGGTCGGCTCGACGCGCGACGTGGAGTTCGTCGCCGACAATCCCGGTGACTGGGCGATTCACTGCCACATGACTCACCACACGATGAACCAGATGGGTCACGGCACGCCAAATCTGATCGGCATGGACGCCAAGGGGTTCGACACGTCGGTCAAGCCGCTCCTGCCCGGTTACATGACCATGGGCCAGCGCGGCATGGGCGAGCACGGCCGCCACATGGCCCACATGCCGCTGCCCGCCAACTCGATCCCCATGCGCGGCGCCGACGGGCCGCAGGGCTACATCGACATGGGCGGGATGTTCACGATCCTGAAGATCCGGGACGTGCCGGCCATCGGCTACGACGACCCGGGCTGGTACGACCACCCCGCTGGTACCGTGTCTGCCGAGGCGAGCGACGAAGAGTTGCGTCGCGACGGGATCGACCCCGCCGCTCAATAACTCATGGTCAGCTCATCCCCGATATTCATAATATCGAAAGTCCATTTGTCTGTAATTCGATCGGGCGGTAGCTTAGCCTGATCGCCTCTCAAGCGGCGCGCGCACCCAGGCATTGCCAGCGCGTCGCGGGGTCATCTCTTGGGTGCATCGAGGAAGGAAGGTCTTATGTCTGAAGTGAAGCCGTCGTTTCGCGGGGTGGTTCCGCGCGCGCATCGTGCCGCGAAGTCCGCACGCAAAAGGAAAGAGTGGGTCGAGCAACTCGAAACCCGCCTGCTGCTCACCGGCGCATTCGACGAGTGCGGCTGCGGCGGCGTCTCCAGCGACCCAGTGCCGACCAAGGCGACAACCGCGGCCGCGCCGCTGGCCGCATCCGAGGGTGTCTCGGCCCCGCCACAGGGCGCCTACGCCTCCACCCCCGACGCCTACAACACCGACAAGGCCAACTGGCTCTGGTTCGACAACATCAACGCGACCGACCTCTCCGCATCGATCAACCAGGGCTACCGTCTCGTGGACCTGGAGGTCGAGAACGCCTCACCGATCACCTTCAACGCCGTCCTGGTGCAAAACGCCGGCTCGTACGCGCAGGGCTGGTATTGGTTCTACAACCAGACCGCCAACGACGTCCTCACCAACGCCACCGCCAACAACGCCCGCGTGACCAACATCTCCCGCTATTCCACCGCCAGCGGCGACCGCTACGCCTCGATCCTCACCCCCAACACCGGCGCCGACGCCAAGGCGTGGTGGTACTACTACGGACTGACTTCCGCCGAAGTCACCACCCATCTGACCCAGAACAATGCTCGGCTGGTGGACATCGACGGCTACGACGCTGGCGGGGGCCAGCGGCGCTATACCGTCGTGATGATCAGCAACACCGGGGCCGATGCCAAAGCGTGGTGGTACTACTACGGCCAGACGCCCGCTCAGATCGCCAGCCTGACCCAGAGCAACAACGCCCGCCTGATGGCCATGGATCCGGTCGACTCGGGCCACTTCGACGTCATCATGGAGTCCGGGCAGAACGAGCGCTGGTGGTGGTACTACGGCAACGATGCCCAGAGCACGCTCGATATCGCGCTGCAGAACGGCGCACGCATCTTCGACGTCGAACCGTACGACGTCTCCGGCCAGCGGCGGTTCGTCGCGCTGATGATCGACAACTCCAACGCCGTCGAGGAACGCGTCGGCGACGTTCTCCGCGGCGCCTCCGCCACCGCCAAGACCGGCCTTTACCTCAAGCAGGTCGGCGGGCCCGTGCTCGCGGGGATCCAGCCGGACAAACAATTCGAGCCCGCCTCGATGATCAAGGGCCTGCTCAACCTCACCGCGATGCGCGCCGTCCAGGCGGGCACCGACAGCCTCGCCAACAACGTCTTCATGTACTACAACCCCGCCAATCCCTACATCAACTTCAACCAGCCCGGCAACCCCGACGAGTGCCCCGACCAGTATTCGCAGACGGTCAACAATCGCGTCACCATGTCCCTCCAGCAGATCCTCGAGAACATGATGGAGCGATCCGACAACCGCGCCACCCGCGCGATCGACCAGCGCTACGGCCGGCCCGCCATCAACGCCACCGCGGCCTTGGCGGGCATGACCAATACCGTCTTCGCCTCGACGCTGGGCTGCGGCGTGCCGGGCAACTACCTCACGCTGACCGACGCCGGCAAGCTTTACGAGGGCGTGCTCAACGGCACGCTGCTCAACGCCGCAAACGCCGCCCAGTTCTTCCGCAACATGACCGACGATGACGACGGCGACCGCGAGCTCGTGCCCTTCAGCGAAGGCATCTTCGGCCCGTTCCAGGATGCGGTCGTGCAGGAGGCCGCCGCGCTCCTCGGCCGCCCGCAGACCGACCCGCTGGTCATCGCGCTCAGGAACGCCTTCATCGCCCAGATGCACGGCGCGTGGAAGGGCGGCGGCTACACGCTCAGCGCGCCCAATAGCCAGTGGGACGAGGTGCGCACCGTCGGCGGCTACGTCGGCCTGCCCTTCAAGCAGAACACCGTCACCAATGAGCGCGATTACGTCTACGGCGTCTTCATCGACGGCGCGCTGGTGCCGCAGAACCCCTATCCCAACCCCCAGGTGGATGCCGTCAACAACGCCTGGAGCGACAGCCAGCGCGAACTGCTGCGCGACGAGATCCACAAGGCCCTGGCCACCTGGTCGGTCAATCCCGGCGTATCGATCAACAACGTCACCGTCGCCGAGGGCGACTCGGGCACCGTCAATGCGACGTTCACCGTGACCCTCGCCAAGGCCAGCGACCTGCCGATCTCCCTGGCCTGGCAGACGCAGGCCGGCACCGCCACCGCCGGCACCGATTACACGACCGCCAACGGCGTGGTCAGCTTCGCCGCCGGCCAGACGAGCAAGACCATCACCATCCAGATCAAGGGGGACATCGCCGTCGAGCCGAACGAGACGTTCACGGTCGTCCTCTCCAGCGCGACCAACGCGACCATCGCCGACGGCCAGGGGGTCGGCACCATCGTCAACGATGACGTCGCGCCCAAGGTCGCGTCCTCCACGTTCGTCGTGGACGCCCCCTCGATGCAGTTGAAGTTCGTCTTCGACGCCAACGTCTCCGCGTCCCTGACCACCGCCGACTTGGTCCTGCGGAACCTGACCACCAACCAGACGATCCCGCCCAACGCCCTGGTGATGACCTACCAGGCCGGCAACACCGCCGTCTTCACCGCGCCCGGATACACCAACGGCATCCTGCCCGACGGCCGCTACCGCGCCACCCTGTCTGCTTCCGGCATCTCCGATGCCGCCGGCCGCGGCCTCGACGGCGACGGCGACGGCCAGCCCGGCGGCGACGTCTCCTACGACTTCTTCTTCCTCGACGGCGACGCCAACCGCGACGCATCCGTCAACTTCAATGACCTGGTCGTCCTCGCGCAGAACTACAACACGATCGGCACGACCTTCAGCAAGGCCGATTTCAATTACGACGCCAAGACCGACTTCAATGACCTGGTCATCCTCGCCCAGCGTTATAACCTCTCATTGCCGGCCGCCGCCGCGCCCCTGACCGCCTCCGCCAG
>DATBFY010000212.1:0-18694 GCA_036558265.1 Tepidisphaeraceae bacterium
TGGCCGTCGGGCGCATCCACCTGCCCGGCATCGAAGGCTTCGCGCTGCCCATCCCGGTGCTGATCCTGCTGGCCGTCGCGATCGCCGCCGCCGTCTTTCTCAACCTGACCGTCTATGGCCGATACCTCCTGGCCCTGGGCCGCAACGAGCAGGCCGCCCGCTACAGCGGCATCCGCACCAAGCCGCTGATCGTCCTCACCTACGTCATCAGCGCCCTGCTCGCGGGCCTGGGCGGTGTCCTCTTCGTCCTCGACGACGGCAGTGCCCAACCCTCGCTCATGGGCAACTTCTACGAGCTATGGGCCATCGCCGCGGCGGTGCTCGGTGGATGCAGCCTGCGCGGGGGCGAAGGCTCGATCCTGGGCGTCATCATCGGCGCCGCCGTCCTCCAGGTCCTCCGCAACGCCATCACGCTGCTCGGCATCCCCGCGCGCCTCGACTTCGCCGTCGTCGGCGTCGTCATCCTCGCCGGCGTCACGGTGGACGAACTGGTCCGCCGCCTCGCCGCCCACCGCCGCGCCGCGCGGTTAAATGTTGTGTAGGCGTCCCGCCTGCTTTGAGCTTTTCACAAAGACCAGCACAGAGATCACCGAGCACACAGGGGACACAGAGAGAATTAGATGGTGTTGACTCTCCGTGTCCTCTGTGTTCTCTGTGGCTGACCGCATTTTATCATTGGAGACCCAAGCAATGAACGTGATGGCCACAATCGCGAGAATCGCCCCGATGAACCCCTCCCGTTGTGCCCTGCTCGTGGTCCTTACCTTAACGATCATCGCCCGCGCCCAGGAAAAACCCGCCGCCGCACCGACCTACTTCGAACAGAACGTCGCCGACTCCAACCCGCTGCGCGCCCGGCAAGCCGGGGAACTCGACGACTACATCCTCGCGCTTAAGCAAGACTCAACTCGCCTCGCCACCGTCTTCCGCCCCGACTACGCCTCTCCCCAGGCTTTTGAGAAATCCGCCCAGCCCTACCGCCAGGCCTTCTGCGACAGCATCGGCTACCCGCCGCCCGGCGACACGCCCAGCCAACCGCCGCCCACGTTCGAACAGATCGGCCAGGACGCCATCGGCACCTACTATCGCGCCACCATCCCGATCCTCCCGCACGTCAACGCCGAAGGGATCTACATCATCCCCAAAAACCTCACCGGCAAGGCCCCCCTTATCATCTCCATGCACGGCGGCGGCGGTTCGCCCGAGGTCGCACTCTTCCACGGCGGCGCCAACTACCACGACATGGTGCGCGGCGGCGTCAAGCGCGGCTATGTCGTCTTCGCACCCCAGCACCTCTTCAACGCCGACGGCTATCCGAAAGACATCCGCAACAAGACCGACCAGCGCCTGCGTCTGGTGGGCACCAGCCTCACCGCCGTCGAGATCGCCAAGATCACCCGCAGCCTCGATGTCCTGCTCAAGCGCCCCGAGGTCGATCCGAAGCGCGTCGGCATGGTCGGCCTCTCCTACGGCGGCTATTACGCCCTCGTCGCCCCGGCCGTCGACCCCCGCATCAAGGTCTCTGTCTCCAGTTGCTACTACGGCTGCCAGGAAGGCCGCTACGAGCGCGACGAGCTCTCCGTTCCCATTGACTTCCAGTTCAAGGACCGCTTCACCCTCTTCAAGGACTCCGACATCGTCGCCCTGATCTGCCCCCGCGCCCTTCTCATCCAGGCCGGCAGCAACGACGACGCCGATCACCGCGACCCCGGAAAACGCCTCGCGCCCCTGTCCGCCGACTACTATAAGAGGCTCGGGCTGGCCGACCGCTTTCAACACCTGATCTTCGAAGGCAAACACGAATTCCACGACCCCTCCGCCTGGGAATTCATCAAGCAACACCTCTGATGCCGACTGGCGCCGTGCGCGCGACCGCGGCACGCTGCCTACTGCCCGACCCCATACCGCCGCAGCACCTGCCTCACCGTCTGGGTCCCCGCCTCTCGAGTTACCTTCGCTCCCGCCGCGCAAAGCAGCTCCACGGTGCCGGCGTAATCACCGGATTTGCGATACCACCCGTTCTCCGACCCGTGCGTCGCCCACCCCAGCGGCGTCGCTTGAAAGTCGTTCTCCGCGTCCTCGATGGGCGGCCCGTACTTCAGGATCTCGCGCACCAACTCCGCGTCGCCGTGCCACGCCGCCCAGTGCAGCGCCGTCCCGCCGTGCTGCCCCCGCGCGTCCACCGGCCAACCGGCCGCCAGCATCAGCCGAACCGCCTGGATGTTCCGATCCTGCGCCGCCGTCGCGAGCTTGCCGCGATCGTCCGCCGAAAGCGACTCGACCAAGCCCGGCCGGCTCGCCAGGAGGGCCTTGAACGTCTCTTCGTCCCCCAACTCGCACGCCTGCGCCAGCTTCAGCTCCGCCGGGCTCCGCTCCATTAACAGCGCGAAGACCTCTTCGTGACCGAACCGTCGCGCCAGCCGATGCGGCGTCTGGTTCCAGCCCAATGTCCAGATGTAAATCGTCCCGCCGGCTCGCGGATCGCGCTTGGGAAAATGCGCCTCGGTGACGCTCAGCCGGATGCACTCGAGATCCTCGTCCAGGTGCCGACGCACCCGCTCCACGTCCCCCAGCGCCGCCGCCATGAGGATGTCGGTCCGGCACCCCCGCTCGACGAGGTACCGCGCCACGGCCTGCCGATCCCGCACCATGTACTGTGCCGCCGTGGACTCATGATCCACACACAGGGCGTCGATCGCCGCCCCATGATCGAGCAGGAACGCCGCCACCTCCACCGTCCCCGCAAAGTGCAGCGGCGTCTGCCCGTCTCCGCCCCGCGCATGCACCAGTGCCGGGTCCGCCGCCACCAACTCGCGCAGCCGATCGATCCGCCCCAGCCGCGCCGCCGCGTGCGCGTCCACCACCGCCCCGCGCTCGATCGCATACGCCGCCAGCTCCGGCTCGGCGCAATCGAGCAGTCCGAAACTGCCCGCCCACCAGCGGCTGCGTGCATTGATGTCCGCCCCGGCGTCCAGCAACACGTCCAGCATCGCCCGGCTCCGCACGTGCATGATCGCCGGCGAGTCAAACGCCAGGAGCGGCTCGTTGACCTTCGCCTTGAGCTGCGGATCGCGACCGAGCAGTTCGCGCACGCCCGCCGCATCGTCGCGCTCCAGCGCCGCCTTCAACTCTTCCAGATCGGCTGGCATGGCGCAGGGAAAACTATCGGTGCCTGCGCCGCGTGTCAACGATCACCGCCATGTGCGCGCGAGCGCGCGCGTTCACCCGGCGGCCCGCTTCGTCTATGATCTCCGCGGAAAACTCAAAAGGAACAAACGTGACCCCCATCTCCCGACTGATTGCCACCACGGCGCTCTGCCTGCTCCTCCACGCCGCCTCTGCCATCGCCGATGACGCAAAGGTCCCCGGCGACGGCGAGTCCACGATCGGCCCCGACTACGCCAACGCCCCTGAGCTCACCGTCAAGGACGGCGTCCCCAAAGGCGCCGTCCACGAGTTCACGATGGACTCGCAGGACAGCAAGATCTACCCGGGCATCGCCAGGAACAAGCCCGGTGTCGTCCCCTACAAGCGAAAGGTCTGGGTCTACGTCCCGTCGCAGTACGTCGCGGGCACGCCCGCCCCGTTCATCGTCGCCCAGGATGGCGGCGGCTACGTCAAGACGCTCCCGCCCATCCTCGACACCATGATTCACGAGCACCGCCTGCCCGCGATGATCGCGGTGATGATCAACTCCGGCGGCGGCGACGCCCAGGGCAGCGAGCGCGGCCTCGAGTACGACACCGTCTCCGGAAAGTACGCCGAGTTCATCGAGACCGAGGTCCTCCCCCGCATCGCCAAGGACTACCACGTCACCTTCACCACCGACCCCGACGGCCGCGCCACCATGGGCGGCAGTTCCGGCGGGGCGGCGGCGTTTACGATGGGGTGGTTCCGGCCTGACCTGTACCGACGCGTCCTGACCTATTCGGGCACGTATGTGAACCAGCAGTCCCCCCGCAACCCGCAGTCACCTCACGGGGCCTGGGAATACCACGAGCACCTGATCCCGAGCACCGACGCCAAGCCCCTGCGCGTCTGGCTGGAGGTCAGCGAGAACGACAACGGCGCCAAGCGCGACGAGGCCTCGCTGCACAACTGGGTGCTCGCCAACCAGCGCATGGCCGCGGCGCTCAAGGCCAAGGGGTATCACTACCGCTTCGTGTTCGCCAAGGCCGCCGGTCACACCGACGGCCGCGTCACCCGCCAGACCCTGCCCGAGGCGCTCGAGTGGCTGTGGCAGGGGTATCCCAAAAAGTAAGTTAAGGCTTTGCCGCCAGGGACGCGCACACCAGCTCCCGATCGCTCCGCGCGAACACGCACCGGTCGGCGTACGACGACGGCGCCCACGCCACGTTGCGCCCGCCGAACGGATACGTCGGCTCCAGCAGCCGCGTGCGACCGAGCTCGTCATACCCCTTGGCCGTCAGCCGCGCCACGATCAGCTCGCCCCGCTCGGTGTACAGGAAGACCCGGTCGCCGTTGGGCGTCAGGTGGATGCCCGCACCGTTCTTCAGATCCGTGACCTTGTCGCTTTGCCAGAGTTGCCGGCCGGTCCTGGCGTCCAGGCACACCAGCTCGCCCGACGACTTCGCCGAGTAAACCTCGTCACCGCGCAGCATCGGCGTGGACGTGTTGCTCAGGGTCGGCACCATGTGGCGGTAGTCGGCCGGCCACACCAGCGACACGCCCGGCCGATCGGCGTCGAGCCTCATCATCAGTCCCGCGAGCAGCAACCGGTTCCCCTCGACCACCGGCGTGGCCACGGACGAGTTGTTGTCCGACGCCAGGCGTTCTCGCCAGTAAGCCTTGCCCGTCGCCGGGTCCAGCGACGTCAACGAGCTCTGTGTCCAGACCAGGAGCTGCCGCTTGCCACCCGCGGTGACGACGATCGGCGAGCTGTTGGTCATCGGCTCGTCCAGCGCCCGCCACGCCTCCGTTCCCGTATCCTTCTCGAACGCGATGAGGCACGCCGCGGGCTCGCCCCCCACGTAAACGATCAGCAGCCCGCCCTCGATCAGCGGCGAGGCGCGGCAGGCGAACTCCTTGACCCGGTAATCCTCGCCCAGGCGCTTGCGCCAGACCAGTTCACCCGTGCGTGCGTCACAGCAGCAAAGATCGCCCATCGCCCCCAGCGCGTACACCTTGCCCGCCTCTGCGATCGGCGTCGCCGTCGGACCGCATCCCGGGCCCTGCGTAAACGCCCAGTCGGGATAGCTGACGTCGTACGCGCAGGTCCACAGCGGCTTGCCGCTGGTGCCGTCGAAACAGCGGATCCGTTCCTTCGCCTTGGGGCGCGCCAACTCCGAATCGGTCAGGTAAACCCGTCCGCCCGCGACCACCGGGCTGGAATAACCCGGCCCGACACGGCGCCGCCACGCGATCTTCAATCCCGCCGCCGGGAACGACCGCACGATCCCCTGCTCATGCCACACGCTATCCCGACCCGGCCCCCGCCACTGCGGCCAATCGTCCGCGCACGCGACCACGGACGGTAGCAACCCGACGACCAGCGCCGCAGCCAGTCCCGCCCTCGACCATCGATTGACATCGTTCATATTCAGCCAACAGCGCGCGGGTCACACGCTCGTCTTCGTGAAATGAAACCGCACGCCCGCCGCCTCCGCGGCTGCCAGCAGTTGCTCGGCCGCCCGCAGATCCCGCAGGATCGGGTTGGGCTGCTTGAAATCGTTCAGCTTCGCCTGCACGTGCTCGGCCAGCGCGCGCACCGTCTTCAGTCCGTCACCCGCGGGGAACCACTGCTCGGGCGGCAGCCGCATCTTCGCCGGGTCGAACCCGTCCGCCCGAAGCTGCTCGGCCAGCGCCGCCTGGCTTTCCGACAACTGCGAGGTCAGCGCCGCGACGCCGCGGACGCGCGACGCGGTATCCAGTCGATCCGACTCGCGCGCCAGCGCCTTGCCCGATCCCGCCCTGGCGTAAGCCGCCGATGCTTCCGGCAATTCCCGTTCCAGTGTGATGACGATCGCCAGAGCCATAGGCGCGGCATGATACCCCCGCCCGCGCGCCCCCGCCATTGCGTTGTTCGCTATTGCACCCGCGAGATCGTGTACTTGGTCGCCCCCGTCCCGATCGGCGCCAGCGCCTCGTCATAGTACAGCCCACCGTCCGAGCTGAGCGTGATGCTCTTGGCGGTGATCCGCCCGTAAAGCTGCGCGCTGCCGCTGATCGTGAAGTCCGTGTCCGGCGCGTACAACTCGCCCACGCAACTATTTGTCCCCGTCCACGTCGCGACCTTGCAGGTCGGCAGGAAGTAGATCACCCGGTTGGCCGGCACGTTCCCGTAGGTGTCGATCACCACGCTGTCCTTGACCTTGTACGCCGTGCGCACCCAGAACTTGGTGGGACCGTCCCAGATGATGTGCGCGTCGCCGCTCAGGTCGATCGTGCCGAAGACGTAGTTCCCCCCCGCGACGTGGATCGTCCCCGAGCTCATGATGCAGTCCCCCGCGTCGGTGTACGACGCCGGCAGCGTCGTCGACGGGAAACTCAGCGTGGTGCCGAGCTGCGCGACCATCCCGCTCGCCTTGGCGGGCGGCGTGATCGCCGCGCTTTTGCCGACGCCGAAGCGAACGTCCCCGTCCACCATCGTGTTGCCCGAGATGTTGATATTGCCGTTGCTGGCGATCGCGCCGTGGTGCAGCGAGTTGCTGCCCTTGTTGTACGCGCCCTTCGACGAGTTGTAGCTGCCTGTCGCGCCGCCGGTGATCGTCACGTAATTGATGCCGATGATCGCGTACGCGCCGGTGTTGCCGATCGAGCAGGCCGTGCTGGTCGCGCGGATGTCGCACGCCCGCTGACCGACCGCACGCCCGTAGATCAGCGGGATCGGGTTGCCGTTCGCGGCGGTGCGCGAAAGCGTCACCTTCACGGAGTTGGCGTTGTCCTCCGATCCCGCCGCCATCGGCGTGAACGTCCGGCTGGCCGTGTCCCAGTTGCCGAACGTCAGGTCCTTATTGGGATCCAGCGAGACCGGGTCGGTGTCGCAGAGGTTATCCTTGGCCGCGTCCTTGGCCGCCTTGCGCGCCGCGCTGGCGCCGCCGTTGGGCAATGCCTGGCACGCCGCCCGCGCCGCCGCGTCCGCCGCCGTCTGCAACTGCGACTTCGCCAGGTAAACCCGCCCCACGTCCGCCGACAGTGACGCGAACGCGAACAGCACCGTCATCATCACCACCACGTACACCATGGTGGCACCGTGGCGGCGGCGAAGGGGGCGACCCGAAGATGAGGGCGCGCTGCAACCGATCACATCTTCTTAATCGGACGGTTGCAATCGCCACTTCACGCAAGATAACGCAAGATGTAGATATATGGCAGGTATTCGTCCGGCAGCGTCCGCTCGACCGTTTGGACCCGCTTTTTCTTGCGTAATTCCAGCGGGCCCCGGTACGATTGTGGGGAACTTACTCACGTCGCGCCCGTACGTCCGAGAAGCGCAAGCCGTTCCACAGACAGCCGGGGAAGGTTCATGATCAACCAAGAGATCGCCAGCCTGCTCGAAGACGCGGGGTACCGCTTCGCGCCCGAGATCCTGCGATACCAGGTCTTCCAGGGCGCCGCCACCGCCGACGAGACCGACCATTCGTCCGAGTACGTCGCCGACGAGCTGGGCATCCCCATCGACGACCTGCAGCGCTGGGAAGACGACCAGCTCGCAGCCCAAGGCCTCACCCGCGCCCCCGACCCCGAAGCCCCCGCCGCCCAGGCGGAGTGATTTCACGACACCGATTGCGGGAGCGAGGCGGCGCGCGCGCCTCGTCACCTGGGCGCAGGGGGTTGTGGCTCGCCCACCGTGACCCGGCCGATGTACGCCACAGCCTTTCCGTCCGCATCGACCGACCCGGCATCCACGCTGACCACTACGAACGGCTTGCCCGGCCGGACGGCGCCCTTGTGCGACAGGCTGACCCGCCGCATGACCGGCGCCTTGACCTTGCCGGCGATCGGCGTGCCGTCCTCGGCGGACGATGACGACACCTGGATGCCCAGGTCCAGGTCGACGGCGCCGCCCGGCGCGCCGGCCTTGCCGGCGATCGTGAAGCGGGCGCCGGTGGACTGATACTGCACCGTGTTGATGGTCTGCCCCCTGTCGGTCACGCGCGAGTTCGTGACGACCGGCACCTGCGTGCCGATGGTAATCGTGTCGCCGGACAGCCGGACCGACTGGTTGGCGCGGTACATCGGCTTGGTCGGGCCCAGGGCCGCGAGGGCTTTCTCGAACGCGTCGGCGCTATCCGCCGCCTTCATCAACGCCTCCACGTCCAGCTTCCCGGTCTGGTCGGCAGGGATGCGCACGTCGTAGAGGGTGGCGTCGAGCGTGCAGGTGGGGCCCTCGCCCAGGGCCGGCGCGGCATCGTCGCCGCCAAAGCCGCGGCCGCCGAACCGTGGGGCGCCGAATCCGGGACGCCCGGTCGGCCGGGTGGTCACGGCTGAGCGAGTTGCCGCCGGCGACTGCGGGCCACCGTCCGCCGGCTTCGCGTCTTGCTGCGCGCGGAGCATTGCCGCGGGCACCAGCGCCGGCAACAGCAGGAGGATCGTCCCGATCGCGCGGCGCCGGGTCAGGCCACGGCGGTTCAGGCGAGCGTCCAGGATCGCCCGGACCCGCTCTTCGAGCATGGACGGTCGGGCCATCGCCGCCGCCGCCGCCCCGATCGGCCGAAGCGCCAGGACCGAGCTGACGCTCGCGAGCAGGTGTCTGGCATACGCCGGCGCCTCACCGCCGTCATTGAGCACCAGGTCGTCGCAGGCGCGCTCGCGTTCGACCTGCATGCGCCGCGCCGCGACCCACGCCAGCGGGTTGAACCAGTACGCCGCACAAGCGAGCTGCGCGACGAGTTGGGTCAGGCAATCCCACCGCCTGACGTGACCCAGCTCGTGCAGCAGCACGTCGCGGCGCTGAGCCTGCGGCCAGGCGGTCACTTCTTCGGGGACGAGCAGCCGGACGCGCCACAGGCCCCACGTCATCGGCATGACCTGCGCGGGCCTGCTCAGCAACTCGACGCGCCGGCGGAGCTGCAGTTCCCGGCGGAGCCGCTCGAGCAGGTCGAACAAATCGCCCCGCGTGACCCGCGCGCTCTGCCGCCGCAGCCGCCACAGGCCCAGGTGACCCAGGAGCACGCGAGACAGCACCAGCACGGCGCCCAGCGCCCAGCAGGGGAGCAGCCAGAGTGTCCACGGCAGGCCGCCGGACCGCCCGACCTGTGGCGCTGCCGCCGGCGAAACGGGCGGGTTCGCCCGCTGCGGAGCAGCGCCCGCCACCGTCGGCGATGGATCGCCGGAAGGTGATCGTTGCGTCGTCTTCGCGGCGATCGTCTCCGCGCCAGGTTTCGGCTCGGCCGCCGCCGACGAGGAGACCGAAGACGGATTCGATTCGCCCAGAATCGTTGGGATGGCGGCGGACCCGTCGGGGCGGGCGGTGGCGCCAAGCGCGCCCCCGCGCCCTGGCAGCACGTGCCAGCCCGGCAACGCCGCCGAGAGCGCCGGCAGCACCAGCACCGCGACGAGCCCCATCAGCCACACCGCGTGGCGGGCGGCCGCCGAGGCGCGGCGGCGCATCGCCAGCGCCGCCAGGCCCGCCACCCCGAGTACCGCCATGCCGCCGACCGCGACGCCAACGAGCGCCGGCGCCAGGGGCTCGATCGCTGCCGCGCACTGCCGAAGGATTTCCGACGCCATGTTTATTCTCCTTTGTCCCTGGCCTTCTCGATCAGGTCGGACAGACGACGCAGTTCCTCCGCGGTCATCCGGCCGGCGCGCCGCGGGTCGCTCAGGTGTGCGGCGACCGCGTCCCCCAGCGACCCACCGAAGAACACGTCGAGCACGCGCCACAGCGCCGACCGGCCCGCCTGTCCGCGCGGCTGCGTCGGGCGGTAGATGAACTCCCGCCCCTGCTTGCGATGGGTGAGGTGTCCCTTGTTCTCCAGGATGCGCAGCAGCGTCCGCAGCGCGCCGCGCATCGGCGGGTCGGGAATCCCCGCGATCACCTGCGACACCGTCGCCTCGCCGTGGGCGTAGATCACGTCCATGATCTGCCGTTCGCGCTTGCTCAACTGCCGCGGGTCAGCCATCGCGCGCGTCTCCGTAGTGTGTAACGGGGGATAATATTTTATCCCTTCGGCGCCGTCAAGCCAAATTCCGCCCGCGCGATCAGGGAAAGATGTGGGCTCCTGACATGCTCGAAACACCACGGAGAACACACCCGGACGCAGAGCGCACCAGGTGGCTTTGACCTCTGTATTCCCTGTGGTTGCCCCGATTTTCTTAGGGAGTGCGAGCAACCGCCGCGCCGGATCCGCGATCCCGCGCGTTCCCTCGGCTCACCCCGCAGCGGCTAGTAGCCGCTGATCATGCAGTTTTCCAGGGTCAGCGTGAGATACGTCTGCGGCGGAGTGGCCTTCGGCTTGGCGGGCTTGGCTTCGCAAACGATCAGCGTGTTGGACGTGCCGTCATTGACGGCCGGCGCCGCCGGCGCGCTGAGCAGGGTGGCGGACATGAACTGCCGGTCTTCGAGCTTCTCGAACATCGTGGTCGCTCCTTGAGAGGTAAGTCTGTGACCTCTACTTGTCGATCCGCGACCGCAATCCATTGCAGGATTGACCCGAACAGGGCAGGGGCTCTTTCCTTCGCTATGCAATTTGTGGTAACTTGCTGCCGGCCGCGAGGCGGATGCATCGTTGGGGCACGTCCGACATCTCAAGCTGGAGTGGGTGATGCATGAAGGGCATTCATCGGTTTGCACGGGCGATCGGGCTCGCGACGACGTTGGGTGCGGTCTCCGCGCCGGCACGGGCGGATGTCTTCTACGTCGGTAATCAGGCCGGGCGGGTCGACCGGATCAGTTCCGCCGGCGTGGCGACCCACTTCGCCAATGTGCCCCCGGGGGGTGTGTACCCAAGCGGCGTGGCCTTTGCCAGCAGCGGCAACCTCTTCACGGCCGATTTCAACACCAACCAGATCGACAAGATCACGCCCGCCGGCGTCTCGAGCGTCTTCACGAACCTGCCCACCGGCTCCGACCCCGATGGTCTGGCGTTCGACAAGGCCGGGAATCTCTACGTGGCCAACCACGGCACCCGGGAGATCAATCGGATTACGCCCGCCGGCACGCTGACCCACTTCGCGACGCTGCCGGCCGACGCGTTCTCTGCCGGCCTGGCCTTCGACGCCGGCGGCAACCTTTATGTCGCCGGCTCGGGCGAAGACCAGATCGGAAAGATCACCCCGGCTGGCACGGTGAGCGTCTTCGCAACCCTCCCGTCCGGCTCCGCGCCGTTTGGCCTGGCCTTCGATGCCGCCGGCAATCTCTATGCGGCTGACTTCCTGACCGACCAGATCAGCAAGATCACACCGGACGGCACGGTGAGCCGCTTCGCGACCCTCCCCACCAATGCCCAGGCGATCGGGTTGGCGTTTGATTCCCACGGGGACCTGTACGAGAGCGGTGTGGATAACGTGGTGCGCAAGATTACCTCCGACGGCGCGGTGGCGCCCTTCGCCAGCGACGTCAACTCCGGCGGGTTCAACTTCCTGGCACTGACCGACGATGCGGGTCGCCCGCTCGCGCTCCCGGTCCCCGAGCCGTCGATCGTGGGGCTTGCCCTGCTCGGCCTGGGGATCGGACGCCCCGCTTCGAAGCCAAAAAGAGGGTCATGAATCTTTTCTCGTCGCTCCAACGGCCGCTACGCCACGTTCGGCCGACGCCCCGACGGTTCTACGTCGCGGGGAAGAATTCTCAGCCCTCGTGCATTTCTTGTCCTGGTGGCTGATCGGCGCTCGGTATTCATCCGAGCGTCACCGGATCGCGTTCATGATCGAACGTTGCGGCGCGGCGCGCGCGGGCGCGCGGAAAGATGCCGATGAGCAGCAAATTGTCGAACCGGCCGATTCGAGCGGCCTGGGCGCTGTTGCCCCTGCGCGGGGTGATCGGGATCGGATTCATCGTACACGGGCTGGCGAAGTGGAATCGCGGACCGGCCGGGTTTGCCAAACTACTGGGCCAACTGGGCGTGCCCGCGCCGCTGGGCACGGCGTGGATGGTCACGCTGCTGGAAATCGTCGGTGGGGCGGCCGTTCTCGTCGGCGCGTTCGTCGCCCTGGCGAGCATTCCGTTGATCGTCTCCATGCTGGTGGCGCTGTTCACCGTACACCTGCGCAACGGCTTCAGCTCGATCAACACGATCGGCCTGACGCCCACCGGCCCGCTCTTCGGCCCGCCCGGTTACGAGATCAACCTCCTCTACATCGCCGGCCTGCTTGCCCTGGCGATGACCGGCCCGACCGTCCTGTCCATCGACCAGTGGCGCGGCACCGCGCCGCGCCGACAAAGGGGCCAGGAACAGTCGGGAGTCTTTCCTTGAACGTGACCCTGTGCCGCTGCGTATTCGAGAACTTCCGAATCGGGGCGGCGGCTCAGCCCGAGGTCCCGGCACAAGACGAAGTCGATGCCCGGCTCGCGCCGCGATACCCCATCAATGATGTCTTCATTGAAGTCGTGATCGACGAGAAACCGAGGGCGGCTCATGGGCGCCCCGGCACGCCGGCCAGCCTTGCCGCCCGCAGTCGCTGGATCAGCGGGTGACCTTCACTCCGCTCGCGCAGTTCCTGCCACTGCGCATCCTGGCGTTTCAGGTACTCCGCGACCTCGTCGGCGTGCCCCAGGCTCCAGGCGATGGCGCCGTAAACGGCCTCCAGGGAGAGCGACGGGAATTGCCGGCGGATCGTCTCGGGCGAGGCCCCTTGCTCCCACGAGCCGAGCACGGAGTCGAGCGGCACGTCGGTGTCGCTGACGCGCATCACGCCGTGCTCATCTTGACGGACGTAGCGCAGAGACTCCTGGCTCATGGTAGCCCACTTTACGGACGGACTCGGCCCTTAGTCAATGGCCGGCGGCGGCGCTCAACTCGCCATCGCCATCCGCCCCGCCGCACGCCCCAGCGCGAACTGAATGACCTCCAGCCGCCGCGCCACCTCCGCCATGTCCGCCGGGCGCTTCTCCGCCTTGATCCGCACGCACTCCATCACCAGGTTCGACAAATTCTCCGGCACGTCCGGCCGGATGTCGCGCGGCGAGCGGATGTAGCTGTCCACCACGAAGCTGTTCTGGCCCTTGCCCGCCGTGAACAGCGTCGGCAGCTTTTCGCCCGACAGGCACCAGTACATCGTCGCGCCCAGGTTGAAGACGTCCGTCCTGGGCGTCACCGCCTCGCACCTGACCTGCTCGGGCGCGATGAAGTCAGGCGTCCCCTGGATCCGACGCTTCTTGGTCCCGTGCGGGCACGCCTGGCCCAGGTCGATCACCTTCGTCGCGCCGTCGGCTCCCACGAGGATGTTGCCGGGCTTCAAGTCGCAGTGGCAGTAGCCCATCTCGTTGAGCGCGCCCAGCGCGTGCGCCGTCTGCACGAAGCAGTCCACCAGCGCGAGCAGGCCATCCGGAATGCGCTGGTCCAGCGGCACGCCGTCCACCAGCTCCATCACCAGCGCCGCCTCGCTCACCTTGCCCAGCCAGCTCGCCTTGGCCTTGAAGTCCAGGCTTCGCCGCAGCCCGGGATGGGCGACCTTTCGACCCACCTCGTATTCCGCGCGCAGTTGATCGACGAACCGCTGCTCTTTCTCGTGCGTCACCACCACGTGCTTGAGCGCGCAGATCTGCCGCGTCTGCGGGTGGCTCGCCGCGTAGATCGTGCTTCCCGCGCCCTGCCCCAGTACCCCGATGATCTCGTAGCCGAACAACTCGCGCGGGATCCCACCGCCCGCCGTCCGCTGCCCGCGCTTTTCGACCTGTGCGATCGACATAAAATGCATACTCCCGCGTCCGCTCGGCGAAGTGCCCGACGGCGCCTTTCAGGCCACCGGGGCATATCAGGATTATGCGCCCGATTGGCCGTGCCGGTCGGATCGACTCCCGCCTATGCAACGCCTGTGCCGCAATATTGTTGGCTCGGTCGCGCACATTCCGCGCGGCCAGTGTTATCAGACCCCCAAAACGCCCTAAATCCTTAAATCTGGGGAAATACCGCCGGCTCACGCCTTGAGCACCGCCAGCCGCCGCGACCGCTTTTTAGGCAACCGGGCCATCAGGTCATACGACGGAAAATCCGTCACGTTCGCGTCCACCCGGTGTCCGGCGTGCAGCCGCGAATCACGCCGGCTGACGTCCAACCCCCCTAAACGCGTCGTCGTCCGAGCGCGCTGCAGAAGCAGCGACATTCGGCGGGGTCGAAACTCGAATAGTCGGTTGAACGCACCCGCCGGCGGCGAGCGGGAGATGCGACAGCTTGAAACGCGCTGGCCAGGATCGAAGTCCCTCGGTCATGTCGCAGCTTCACGCCGCGTGACCCGTTAACGGTTCCATCGACGCGACGCGCAACAGCGAGATGATCTTGAACTCCGCGGGCACTCCGTCCTCGGCCGGGTCCGTGCCGATCAGATGCTCGTCGGTGTCTCCGCGCTCCTCAAGTCGCGGTAGAACGTGAGTGAATTCCGATCAATGTCGTAGAGGGCGAACTCACGCGTCCCCCAAGGGGTATCGCGAATGCCGCTGGCACTGCACTCGACACCGCGTTGCCGGTATTCGTTGAAGAGTGCGTCGGGGTCCTCCACAAGAAAGCGCAGGCGAATCGTGCCCATCTCGTGCTCGAACTGAAACTGCATGTGTAGCTCGACTGCGTCGCGCCGAAACCCAACGTAATTTGGTGGATCGGTCTTGTCCCCAAACGCAAGTTGAAAGCCAAGTCGCTGGGTGTAGAACTCGATGGCGCGTTTGATGTCGCGTGTGCCCAAGATCGGGTGCGTCATTTTGAACATAGGAAGACTCAAGCCTGTAAGCGCATGCCTGTGGAGCGGGCTAACGTAGGGCCGATCACCCGCCGAGCCGGCGCCGAGCCGCGCTCGACCGACATAAACTATACCGCCGGCCCGGTCCGGTGCATTGGCGGGTCATGCGGCGCCTGCCGGCGTCGCAGGCGCGATCATTCCGCACTCCGGAAAATGATCAATCGTGCCACGGAAGTCGTAGCCGCACCGCACGCAGCGGCCCCGACATGTCCGCTGCCGGACCCGAGCAACGCGCCAAAGCATCCACAGCGGCGCCACGAGGAACACCCCCACCACGAACCAGAACGGGACGAACAACTCGAAAGCCCCGCGCGCGGGCTTTGCTTGGTTGCTGAACTTGAGCGGGCGGGCGTCGAAGCCCAGCTTGCCCCACGACACCACCGGCCTATCCATCCACGCCCCGTACGCGTTACGCACGCCGTATTCGTAGCTGGCGAACTTCAAGCCGCCCGGCTCGACCGGGTCGGGCCAAGTCGAGACCTTGAGACCGCCGGGGAACGTCATGCACGCGAAGTGACGCCAGGCGGGCGCGACCGAGACATAGTCCGACCGGTGTTCGCTCCGCAGCCAAAACGCACACGCCGCCGCGCACAGCAACAGCGAGCCGCCGGCTACGAGGATCGTGAGCTTCCGCCGCTTCCGCCACATAACGGACCAGCATTCAACGGCCGGCGGGGCGACGAGGCGCGTTCGTACTACAGGGACTGTTCGGCCCGGCCGGTCCGTTCCAGTGCCAGGTTATCCGGCAGCCGCGTCGCCCACAGGTGCAAACCGCTCCGGATGCTCCCTGAACATCTGTTGGAACTTCTTTATTATCAGATTGTCGCCCCGTGTAAACGCATGGTAGCGCTTGTTGAACTCGGCCTCCTGTTCACCGCGATGCGGCTTGATGACCGCGGCCATCTCGTGGAGCCCGAAGAACTCATACCCAATGATGCCTTCGGCCAATTCTTCCGGGGTGAGATCGAAGGCGTGAGTTACGCCGCCGTTTTGGATATAGCCATCTACGAGCAGCAATGCGCCCAATGCAAGATCACCTTCACGACGGTTCGTCCCTTCGCGGTAACAGGCGCGATTCCACACGCGGTCGGCGTCGGTCAGTAGTCGTCTCGCGGGCATCGTTTGCTTCTGCCGGATAACGGATCAGCATTGAACGGCCGGCCGGGCGCTCGACCGTTTCAAGATTCACAAGGGCCGTTTCGCCCGGCCGGTCCAGTGCGTGGCTATTCGGCGGCCGCGTCGCCGATCCTTACCGCGCCGGGAAACACTTTACGTATCACTGCTTCAATACGCTCGCCGCCTCCGCGCTCGTCGTCAATCAACACTTGCTCCGGACCAAACTGCGACTCGAAAACCTTGTCCTCTGGCGGATCGACGTGCGGGCGATACATCGGATCGGCATTTGAGAAAACGCGCAGATCGGTCGCATTGAGAAAAGCGCGGAACAAGCAATACTCACCCCAATAGTCGCTACTGCGACGTTCGAACGCCTCCTGCGTTGCCGTCGCTAAGCGTTCTGCGGCAGAGACAACGTTTGCGGCATTCACCGCGCACCGGGCCACGTTCCTCCCGCCAAATAACGGACCAACCTTCAATGGCCGGCACCGCGCCGACCGACTTTCACCTTTACCAGAACGATCAACGCGGGGCCGGGTTATCCGGCAGCCGCGTGGCCATCAGTCGTTCGTGCAAATGCTCACCGACAGTTCAAGCCGCGCACACTGCACAAGAAAGTCTGCAGGGATCTTCAAGTCGAATTGCTCACCGATCACAACCCGCCAGTAGCAAAGCCGCACGATCGAATCCTTCCTGCACGCGTTCGGCGAATGCCTCGGTCGGCTCCTCAGCGTCTTTCACATCGTTCATGCTGAGAGCGAACAACTGCGCGGTCGCCCATCTCCAAGCGGAATCGCTCGCGCGCAGATGGATGCCAGGCCTGTCAGCGATTCCAAGCAACCGAAAAAACGCATCGCCCGTCGAGTCGGGACCACCGCCGCCGCGAAGGGTGACATGAATTGCTTGAAGACCGATCGTCATGCGAGGGCTTCTGCCGGATAACGTAGGGCCGATCACCGGCAGGGCCGGCGCCGAGCCGCGCTCGACCGACCGAAACTATACCGCCGGCCCGATCCAGTGTGCGCTGACCGTGGTCGGTGCGCTGTTTCTGAACATCCTCATTACGACCACGCAAACTTTTTTGCACGTGTAGATCTGATCCCAGCTTCCCTCCAACCGCCCCACGTAAAGTGCACACGCCGCGATCAACAGGAGGAACGTAATGAAAAAAGGCGACAAGCTGCGCGCTGGTCACGCCATCGGTCGGCAGGAAGACAAATCCGGTCCCGCAGGCGGCGAAAGCGACGTCCAACCATGCTTCCTGCCACAACGACCAGGCCGGACGCGATGCCCGCCAGTCCGGTCACGACGTGTGCAAGGATCAGGTTCGACATAATTGCCGGTGAACTGGGCAGATAACTAATTTAGCGAGTGGATTCTCTTCAGTGTAAACAAACTTGTGGAGCGTGGAAGGATCGGCCGTATCTCCTTCGAAAGTATCGAAACTCGCAAACCGACCGATATTTTGGTCGTAATAACGTGCCCGGAGGTACTGCTCGCCCAACTCGCTGTCGTACTGCTCGCCCGAGTACAGCGATTGGTGGCCGCCGCTCCCATGTCGAATCCGACTTGATTCCCGAATGCGTCGTAGTCGAAGAAGACGTACTTGTTCGTGGCCTGATCGAGCAGCGGGTTGCCGTCCGCCCCGAGCACCTCCCGCGTGCTGCCGTGGCCGTCGTAGAGCAGGTATTGGAGGATGGGCGCCGCGCCGACCGATTGCTTCACCTGGCCGATGACGTCATTGCCGATGACGTAGGAGACGGCCGGCGTCGTGGACGCCCCGAGCTTCTCCTCGATCACCTGGCTGTAGCCGGTCGGGTTCTCTTTATCGACCAGGTCGCTCGTGGTCTGGCCGCCGCTGGTCTCTGAGATGCGGTCGCCGTCGTCGTCGTAGGCGTAGGTGACGTCGTCCGCCGCGGCCGACAGCGGCATGCCCGAGGCGTCGTAGGTCGTGTCACCTTTGGCGTCGAGCCGCACCAGGCGGTTGCGGACGTCGTAGACGTACTTCGCGTGCTGGGTGATGGACGTCGTGCCGCCGTTGGGCGTGCTGCTGACCGTCTTCTCGATAGTCGAGCCGTTCGGGTCGTACTGGTAGGCCGTCGTGGTCGTGACCTGCGTCGATCCCGCCCCTTTGACGTCGGTGACCGTCCGCAGTCGGTCATCCGCGTTGTAGTTCAGGAGCGAGTCGGTGTAATCATAGGTGATCGTCTCATCGTTCTGCGTGCCGGCCCGGTCGATCGCTTCGCTCGTGCGGTTGCCCGCCAGGTCGTAAGAGTAGACGGCCGTGTAATCATCGCCGGCCTGGTTCTGGTCGTCGCCCGCGTCCCGCTGCTCTTGCTTGAGCCGACTCAGGGCGTCGTAGTCCCACGTGATCCGCACGGTCGAGTAGTGGTTGACGCCGCCGATTCGCGTCGCTCAGGCGCATCTCCAGCACCGAATCTCGCAGGCCGTCGCCGCGCACGTGGTAATCGTAACTCGCGAGCAGCGTGCTGTCCGCCCTCGTGACCGTCTCGACATCCAGCCGATTCAGTGCGTCATAGATCTAATGCGTCGTGTCGCCGTTGGACATCAAGCGGTCATACAACCCATCTCCGGATACACCTCATCGCGCGGTGCGCGCGACAAAAGAGCTTTGCGGTTCGAAGCGAACGCGGAAGCAGATCCCAACGTTCGCAAACGCCTTCGGCAGTTCTGTCCTGTTCTGCCGCGGATCCGAATCCCATCCCTC
>DATBFY010000213.1:0-11753 GCA_036558265.1 Tepidisphaeraceae bacterium
GCCCCGCGAAGGACACGCAATGCCCGGTGGTCGCGACACAATGTCCGGCTCAGGAGACGGCGTGCTCGACGACCGGTCCGGTGGCGACACGCTGCCCGCCGACCGAGACGTCATGCCCGCCGGCGGAGACGCGGTGCCCGACCGCGGACACCAAATGCCCGGTCACGCTGACCAAGTGCCCGGCCCGGGAGACGTTCTGCCCGACGACGGAGACCAAGTGCCCGCCGACGCAGACGAACTGCCCGGCGATCGAGACGTCGTGCTCGGCGTCGCCGGTGGCGACGCGGTGCCCGGTGACGATCACGGCCTGTCCGGCCATCCTGACCGCCTGCCCGCCGCCTCCCACGGGGACGGTGTGCATCCAGAGCGGTGACGGTGGCGGTGGCGGCCCGGGACCCAGCGCCAGTGCCGCCGAGCGTCCGTGTCCGGTCGTGAATGCCAAAGCGCCATTGCAGATCTCCCTTGCTCCGACGCTGACGCCGGGCCCCGTCGCCCGCGTCAACTAAGGCGCCATGACGATCTGTCGTGACGTATGGAATTGAAGAAGGCGGTCATGGACAATGACCGCCTTCTTCGTTCCTTCGGATTTGTTGAACCATGACGCGCACCGCTACCCCCGTACGAATCGAGTCTGAATCGTCCGTCCTGCCGGCCTCGACCGTTGTGGCCGTTGCCTGCGCGCTGATCGCGGCGTGGGTGGCGGCGGGTTCGACCGGGTTGCTCGGTCACTCGCTACGGCACGTGTTGACGTGGGTGTTCACCGGCGCGTGCGTGGTCGCGGCGTGGCCGCGCAGTGGATCGAGGCTGCTGGGCGTTACCCTCGTGCCGGCGGTGATCCTGCTGCTGTTGCTGACGTCCGCGATCCAGCCGGCGGTGAATGTCGCGGGGGTGCTGGTGGTGCTGGCGGTCGTGGCGTGGCTGGCGGAGGGCGCGTCCGCTGCGCCGCTTCGCGCGGCAACCGGGGCCGTCGCGATCTTTTCCGTCTATCGCCTGGCGGTTCAGGCGATTCCGGCGGTCTGGATGATCTCGGACCGCGTGGGTGAGTTCCTCGGGCGCGTTGCGGGACTCATTACCCGTCAGCCGCTGTGGGTGGGGGCGACGTTTGGCGGGGTTGATTTCCTGGTGCTGTCGGTGGCGTTCTACGGGTTGTGGGTGGCGCGAGCGCCGGCCCCGAGATGGCGTCGCGTGGTGTATGGAGTGGCGGCGATCGTGTTGGCCCATTTGGCCTATCTTTCGCTGCTTTCCTTTGCGCCGGCGTTCTTGTCAAACGTGCCGGCGCCGACGCCGCAGCAACCCAACCCGATCTGGACGATTGCGCTGCCGGGGTTTTTGAACGCGAAGGTGGATCTGGATGCAGTGGCGATCAGGCAGTTGGTTCCCGACAATCTGCCGTTGTTCGCGGCATTGTTTCACGCCCTGGTGATCGCCGGGATCCTGCGGTGGAGCCCGCCCGCTGAAGCGGGCTCGCCGGCGGGTTCGCCCAAGGCGCGGGGAATGCTGTTTCCTCTCACGGCGTGTATCGCGGCGCTGGGGTTGCCTCTTCTGACGACGTACTGCACGCCGGCGCGGTCGCTGGAAGGCAAGAAGATCGTTATCTGCGACAAGTTGTTCGGCAACTTCCTCAAGCCGCAGCACGGGGATTACGGGCATCTCTCGATCGGGATGTACGGGAGCCTGCAGCCGTTCATCGAAAGCCTGGGCGGCAAGGCGGTCGTCTCTTCGAACCTGTCGGAACAGGATTTGGCGGGCGCGGACGCGCTGATCCTGATCTACCCCAACAAACCGTTCCTCGATGAGCGGATCGATGCGTGGCTGCGGTTCGGGGACGAGTTCCTGGGGTTTGAGGCGAGCGCGTTCGTGCAGCAGGTCCAGATCGATCGGATCTGGAAATATGTTGAAAAGGGCGGGACGCTGCTGGTGATGGGGGAGCACACGCTGTCGGACGAGCACGTGCCGCTGCCGGCGCGGAGCTATGTGAACCAGGTGCTGGCGCCCAGTAAGATCCGGGTGAACTTCGACGCGGCGACGTTCGACGTGGGGGGGTGGTTGCAGTCGTACCAGGCGCTGTCGCACCCGATCACGGATGGGATCGAAGACAGCCGCAACCAGTTCGGGGTGGTGATCGGTGCGTCATTGGACGTGCGGTGGCCGGCGCGCCCGGTGCTGGTGGGTCGGTGGGGCTTTGCCGATCCGGGGGACGAGGGCTCTTCGGCGGCGATGATGGGGAATCACCATTATGACGCGGGGGAGCGATTGGGGGACCTGTGCCTGATCGCGGAGCAGGATTACGGGAAAGGGCGGCTGGTGGCGTTTGGGGATCCGTCGAACCTGACCAACGGGATCACGATCGGGGCGCACGCGTTCAACGCGCGGCTTTACTCGTACTTGACGCACCGGTGGTCGAAGGACGGGGCGGGGGATACGCCGCAGGCGCCGTGGCGGGAGATCGTCGGGGTGATTCTGGCGGGGGTGTTGATCGCGTTTATCGCGAGGAGAAGTGTCTTTGCGGTCTCGAAAGGACCCTCACCCCGGCCCTCTCCCGGAGTACCGGGAGAGGGAGGAAAGGCTCGGACGGAGCCTCGCCCTCCCGAAGTTCCGGGGGAGGGCGCGGGGGTGCTCGCGGTCGGCGGCATCGTGCTGCTGATGGCGCTGTCGCTCTGGTTCTGGCAATGGCGGGTGGGGGAGGCGGCGGAGATGTATCCGGATGGTCGTAAGCTGCCGAGCTCGGAGATCTACCTGGAGCCGGGGAAGACCCAGCCCAACTACTCGCAGGTGGCGTACATCGACAACGCGCACGAGGGGTTTTTCAGCGAGGAGTCGTGGCGCGTGGAGGGGACGATGGGGCTGGCGATGAACCTGATGCGCAACGGATACCTGACGTTCATGGCGCCGGACCTGGACAAGGAGCGGCTGGCGGGGGCATCGTTCCTGGCGGTGCCGGCGCCGACGAGGGCGTTTACGGCGAAAGAGCGGAAGGATCTGAAGGAGTGGGTGGATGCCGGGGGGACGCTGGTGCTGACCGTAGGGTGGGATCGGTACGAGCCCAGTCGGGCGTTGCTGGCGGATTTCAAGTTCCACATCGGGAAGATCCCGCTGGATGCGTTTCCGGCGGAGGCGATCGACGCGGTGCGGCGCGCGAGGCCCGGATACGAGGTCGTCGCGGCGGGCGTCGATAAACGGGATCGGCCCGGAGTGGAGACGGCGTCGGCGGGGAAGAAGGATTATGGGTATTACGTCTTCGTCGTAACGCATGGAAACGACGCGGTCGAGTTGCTGGTCCACCCGGTGGACCTGGAAGTGGTCGCGCAGCGCTCGCTGTCGGTCGCAGAGTTCAACCAGTCGATGCTCGAATGGGGGGATCTGCCGCCGGCGCCGCTCGGGCACTTTAAGGCGCCGTACGTGGATTTCGGGACGTACCGGTCTTACGTGCGGTTCCAGTCGGGCTGGCCGGTGCGATCGAGCGACCCGATGGTGAACGTGGTGACGTACTATGGCGGGGGCGAGGTGGACCTGCCGGTGATCCTGTGGCGGCACGAGGGGAAGGGGAAGGTGTTCCTGATCGGCGATTCGGAATTCGCGACCAATCAGAACCTGGAGCATGAGGGGGGCGAGGCGTTCGAGGGGATGCGCGAGAACGCGGATTTCTGGCGGTGGATCATCCAGTATTACGTGCGCGGCGAGGGGGCGGGACCAGGCGCCTGGCGACCACCCAATCCGGCGGCGGCGACCAAGCCGGCCGGCACGAAGGGCGATGGGTTTGAACTGGAGGGGAAGTGATGGCGATGGCGAAGCAGGTCGTCGTGATCGAGCCGCTGGACGAGCGCGTGGGTTTGCTCGCGTGGATCGGGATGGCGCTGCTGGCGGCGGCGTGGTTGCCGGGGACGGGGCTGTACCAACCGGCGAGCGGCGCGGCGTGGTGGATCCTCGTGGTCGTGGGGACGCTGATGCTGAGCGGGGTGGCGGTGCGCCCGCCGGGCATCGTTGTGGCCGCGGTCGCGCTGTTGCTTTCACTGCCGATGATCTGGATCGCGCCGGTCGCGTACAAGGCGGGGCCTGTGCTGATGGTGCTGGGGGCGGTGGGGTTGGCGCTGTCGCCGCCGCGGCGGTGGGCGCGGGGTCTGGCGGGCGGCATGATGCTCGCTGGGATGGTGATGATCGCGCAGGGGGTGGCGATGCTGGGGTATGAGGCGGTAACGGCGCGGTCGCACGAGTTGCCGATGTTTTTGGCGCGGTTCGTGGGGTGGGTGGGGCGGATGATCGGGATCGACGCGGCGGTGGCGGCCAACACGCCGGCGGGCGGGGGCGGGGTGGAGATCGCGCTGCGGACGATGCGCAAGGCGCATCGACTCGGGGCGACGTGGGATCTGCTGCTCGATCCGGTGACGGTGTGTTTTGTGGCGGGGGCGGGTGTGATGATCGTTTTGGCGCGGGGGAGGAAGACCCCCGACGAGTCGGGGGCTATGTGTGGAGGTTCTTGCAAGGGGTGGTCGCTGGGGGTGTTGTTGGCGTGTGTGCTGGTTTGGGTGCCGGTGCGTGTGGGGATCTTGATGGCGGTGGTCATGCACCGGGCGCTGCGGACGGATTTCGATGCGCCGCTGCGGGTGATGGATGCGTTTGTCAGTACGTGGGTGTTGTTGATCCTGGTGCTGCCATTGGCGGCGATGGGGTGGAGATTTGTCAGGGTTGAAGGTGAAGACCAGGGGCAAACACGTTTGCCCATGGCACACGGAGAGGGCACTGGGCGCGTGCTGCGGTTGGTCGCGCCGGCGACCGTGGCACTGGCGGTGGCATTGCTGACGATCGCGGTGGTGTATGACCCGGTCGGCGTGCGCAAGGCGGGGCGGGTGGTGGTGGACGAGTATCACTCGAAGTGGGAGCCGACGACGCGCCCCTTCGACACGACCTGGTACGGGCATGATTCGGGGTACAACTACGCGGCGATTTACGATTATTCGTCCCGCTTCTATGACATGTCGCGACTGACCGGCCCGATCGACGATGCGGCGCTGGCGAAGTGTGACGTGTTCATCCTCAAGTGTCCGACGTCGCGGTTGCAGGTGGAGGAGGTGGAGCGGCTGAGGAAATTTGTCGAGAACGGCGGGGGGCTGCTGCTGGTGGGTGAGCACACGGACGTCTTCGGGCTGGGGACGAACCTGAACGATGTGGCACGGCCGTTCGGATTCCAGTTTCGCTACGACATGCTCTTCAACATCGATGAGGAGCACCCGTTCGATTACCTGTACGAGAAGCCGCTGGTGCCGCACCCGATCGTGCAGCGGATGCCGCCGCTGGACTTCGAGGGGCCGTGCACCCTGGCGCCGACGGGGCACTTGTGGGGGCCGGGTCGAGCGGTGATGACGGCGCTGGGTCAGCGGGACGAGCCGGCGCACTATTACGCGAGCAACTTCATGCCGCCGCCGGAGGATCGGGCGGATTCGAGGTATGGCGCGTGGGTGGTGGCGTGGGCGACCAAGTACGGAAAAGGGCGGGTGGTGGCGCACTGCGATTCGACGCAGTGGTCGAACTTCAGCGCGTTCGAGCCGGGGAAGCCACAGTCGTGGCTGGGGATGATCGAGTGGTTGAACCGGCGGGACACCGGGATGGGAAACCCGCGGGGGCTTTGGGGGGTGGTGGGGATCGTGTTGTTTGGGGTGGCGGTGGGGCTGGTGGTCTTGGGCGGGAGACCCTCACCCCGGCCCTCTCCCGGAGTACCGGGAGAGGGGGAAAAGGCTCGGACGGAGCCTCGCCCTCCCGGAGGGGAAAAGGCTCGGACGGAGCCCCGCCCTCCCGGAGGGGAGAAGGCTCGGACGGAGCCTCGCCCTCCCGGTGTGGGAGGAGGCGCGGGAATCGGTCTCGTGCTGGTGGCGGCGGGATTGTTGGGGTTTGCGGTGGCGGTGATCGGGGTTCGGGCGCACGACCTTGCCGCGATGCCGGCGCCGCAGCGCGTGCCCGGGCGGCGGATGGTGAACGTGGGGATCGATCGGACGATCAGCCAGGGCTATGTGTCGAAGGGAGGTTTCATCGGTGGGCGGAATGATGGATACGCGATCTTCGAGCGATGGATTCTGCGGTTGGGGTGGTTTACGGATCGGGAAAACGGGCGGGAACTGCTGGATCGCGGGAATGACCTGGTGGTGTTCCTTTTGCCGGGCAAGGATGTGAGCGACGCGTTCCGGCAGCAGGTGGTGGATTACGTGAAGCAGGGGGGCAGGGTGCTGGTGATCGACACGCCCGAGCACGCGGGATCGACGGCGAACAGTTTGTTGCGGCCGTTTGGATTGAACCTGCGGCGGCCGATGACGGACCTGACGGGGGAAGTGGCGTGGACGATCGGACTGCCGGGCGTGCCCGGGGCGGGGGTGGCGTACGAGGTGACCGGGGGCGACGAAACGCTGGCGACGATGATGGGCAGACCCGTGGCGGCGACGGTGCGGTTCGGGAAGGGGAGCGTCACGGCGGTGGGATTCGGGTCGCGGTTCAGCGATGCGAACATGGGGGTGACGGGGGATGTTGAGCCGAACGAGGAGTTGCTCAAAGTGTACGACGGCGAGTACGGGTTGCTGCGGCATCTGATGGGGATGGGGGTGAAGGTGGCGCGGCCGACGACGCAGGGGACGACGGATCAGGGAAAGACGCCGTAGGGATGGATGTCGGACGCGGAATGACATCCGATCTTGCCCTCACCCTATCCCTCTCCCAGACGCGTTGAGTCTGTCGCAAGATGAGCGCCCGAGATCGCGTCCGGGGGAGGGGACCGGATCAGGCGATGAGGATCTGGCCGGCGGCGTCCACGTCGAGGCGCAGGCGGCCGGCGGTTTTGGGGTGGGAGACGAGGTACTTCGCCAGCGGGGTGACGATCAGGGTTTCCAGGGCGCGCTGGAGCGGGCGGGCGCCGTAGCGGGGGTCGAAGCCCGTGGCGGCGAGCAGGTCGATGACGGCGGGAGTCCATTCGAGCCGGAGGTTGGATTTGGCGAGGCCTTCACGGGTGGAGAGGTCCCGCAATTCCTTTTCCGCGATGGCCTGGATGCTCTCGGGGGTTAAGGGATCGAACGGGACGATCGCGTCGATCCGGTTGACGAACTCGGGGCGGAAGACGTTGGCGATCTCGGCGTCGTAGGCGGATTGGGCGGGCTGGGCGGAGGGAGAGAGGCCAAAGGGCTCGCCGGTGGCGGCGCCGAGGTTCGTCGTCATGATGATCACGGCGCTGTTGAAGTGGGTCAGGCGGCCCCAGGGGTCGGTCAGGCGGCCCTCGTCGAAGACGCCCAGGAGCACGTCGAAGATCTCGGGGGCGGCCTTCTCGATCTCGTCGAGGAGTAGGACCGTGAAGGGCTGCTGGCGGATCTTCTGGATCCAGTCGGCGGGGGCGGTGTCGGCCGAGCCGAGAAAGCGCTCGGCGGCGTGGCCGGGGGTGGCGTATTCCGATAGGTCCAGACGAATCAAGCGGGAAGACGAAGATGGAGGATGGAGGATGGAGGATGGATCGCCGTGACCTGCTTCCGTCTTCCATCCTCCATCTTCCATCCTCGTTTTCGGTCCTGCGGCGCCGAAGAGGAATTGGGCGAGGGACAATGCGAGCTGGGTCTTGCCGACACCGGTGGGCCCGGCGAAGAGGAGGACGCCCAGGGGGCGCGTGGGGTCGTTGAGGCCGGCTTTGAAGGTGGTGACGACGTTGACGGCGGCGCGGCAGGCGCGGGGTTGGCCGATGACGTCCTGGTGGAGGGTCTGGACGACGCGCTCGGGGTCGAGGGGGGTGTCGTCGCGGAGGAAGAGTTCGGGCAGGCCGGTGCGGTGGATGAAGAGGTCGAGCGCGTCGGCCGCGGTGACGCGGGGGCGGTGGTCGCGGGCGGCGCGGTCGAAGAGGTCGGCGAGGAAGAGAGCGGATTTGCCGGGGAACGGCTCGTAGGGCATGAAGCGGGCGAAGAGGCGGTGGACGGTTTGCGTCACGCCGGATTCCGCGTCGATCCGCGAAGTCTGGCGGTGGGCCGCGGCGACGTGGTCGAGGCAGGCGATGGCACGGTCACGAGACAGGGGCGGGACGGTGATGACCTGGAAGAGGTCGGCCAATGCCGGCAGAAGGCGGCGGACGGCGTCGAACTCGGTGGGCGTGGCCTCGGTGACGAGTCGAAGCTCGGCGCGCTGGAGGTAGGGGACGAGGAAGGCGCCGATCGAGTCGGTGGGGGTGCGGCCGCCGGTGCGCACCAGGTCGAGGAGGTTTTCGGCGCAGAGGACGGCGGCGATCGAGGCGGTCTGGGCGATCAGCGTCTCGATGCGTTCCTGCCACATTCCGAGGTACTGCATGCCGGCAATGAGGCGCGGGGCGGAGGTGAGCCAGAAGCGGTGGGTGCGGCGGGTAGGGGGAGCGTGGTCGGAGATGGCGGCGATCGGCTCGCCGTCGCGTTCGATGCGGCGGGCGGCGTCGGCGAGGATGGAGGTCTTGCCGATGCCGCCGGGGCCCAGGAGGAGGATGGGGGCGGTTTCCTTGCGCAGGGATTCGACGAGGCGCGCGACCAGGTCTTCGCGTTCCCAGGCGCGGGCGTAGCGGTTGCGGAGCTCGCGGGAGGCGAGAGGATCGGCGACGGCGGCGAGCTCGGCGATCTCGGGGGTGTCGGTGGTTTTGGGGCGGAGCTCGCGCGGGATCTGGATGACGACGTCGTCGAGCTCGGCATGCGCGGGGGCGAGGAAGCGGGCGAGTTGGGCGGGGGTCTGGCCCTTGAAGTGCTGGTGGACGTATTGGATGACCAGGGGCTTGACGTCATCATCGGCGTAGTAGGAGAAGCGGATGCCCAGGGTGGGCAGGGCGGCGACGCGCAGGCCGGCCTCGGTGTGGCCGGTCACGACGGGCAGGCGCAGGGGGATCGTCTCGCCGCAGGGATAGACGCGGTCGTCGTCCTGGTACTCGGGGCGGACGTCCACGCGATGGAGGGAGAGGGAGGGGTCGGCGAAGTCCGGCTCGGGGCGCCAGGGGGAATCGCGGTAGAGACGTTCGAGACAATCGCGGACCTGCTGGCGGGCGTCGGCGGGGGTGGCGGCGAAGGCGGCGGCGGTGTCGGCGTGGTCCTCGACCGGCAGGGCGGTAAAGAAGCCGGCGGCGTCGCGGATCAAGAGGATGGGGAAACGGTAGGCGGGCATGCGTCAGCGTGAGAGAAGCGTTTCGGGAATGGGAAGTGAAGCCAGGGCGAAGCGGCGGAGGTCGTCGCCGCGCGGGAGGCCGTCGCAGAGCAAGCCGCTGCGGAGGTCGAGCGTGGCAAGGGCGGGGTCGGCGATACGGATGACGGGGCCGAGGGGCCAAGGGTCGTCGTCGGGGGAGGATCGGCCGGTGGCGAGCTGGTGGCGCCATTGCCGGCGGGCGGCGAGGTGCTGGCGGGCGGCGGCCTGGGGGTCTTGTTCCGGCGACAGCGGGAGGATCATGAGCTGGACGGGCGTGACAGTTTCACCCGTGGCGTGGAGGAGGTGGGTGCCGGCCTCGCCGGCGATCAGGCGGGCGATGGCGGGCATTTCGAGGAGGATGAATTGGCCGGGCGAATCGGGGAGGTCGAGTATGGTGGCGGAGAAGCCGTGCTGGCGCGCGAAGAGGTGGCGGTAGGCGTCGCGGAAGGAAGTAAGCGCCTTGGAGTTGTCATCAGCAGTGATCGGATGGATATGCAGAAGCACGCGGTCGGCGCCCGGCGGGGTGGCGGCCATGACTTGGAGTTGGGCGCACTCCTGGAGGAGTTCGGTCAGGCGCTCGCGCGGGGATTCGCCGACGATCGCGGCGCGGCCGGCCAACTCCGCCAGCCGCCGGTGGACGTCGCCGGTGGCGAGGAGTTCCGCCAGGCCATTCTCGCGTGCGGCGAGGGTTCGCAGACGCCGCTGGGGTTTGACGCGCGGGGTTCGGCGGGTGGGGTTGGATTGCTGTGCGATCGCATGGTCGATCTGCTGGATCATGCGGTCGATGCGCTGGATCTGCTCGCGGATGGCGAAATAGCGGAAGTGGGCGGCGGAGAGCGCATCCGCCGAGAGGCGGATTGCGGCGCCGCGTTGCTCGGCGGCGGCGTTGGCGGCCTCGATCTGGTTGACGAATTCCTCGACGCGGGCGAGGGTCGCATCGATGTCGCGTTCGTCGATCTTCAGCGGCGGAAGAGGCGCGACGTTGACCAGCGATTGCACGTGCGGGGCGATCGTGTCGCCGCTCGTGAAGATCGAGACGACCGTGGGCGTCTCGGGGGAAAGGGTGGTGAGTTTCGCCGCGATCGGCGTGGTGAGGCGGCGCTCGATGGCGCGCTTGAGGGCGCGGGCGCCCAGGTGCGGGTGGTAGCCCTCGGCGACGATGCGGTCCATGGCGGCCGGATCGACGTCCAGCACGCAGCGGCGGTGGACCAGGCCCTCGCGGCGGAAGAGGTCCGCGATCAACCTGTTGGCGATGGCAGCGACCTGCTCGCGCCCGAGCGGCTCGAACGGCACGATCCGGTCGATGCGGTTGAAGAACTCGGGGCGGAAGAAGGACTGGGCGGCGTCGATGAAGGCTTTGTGGCGGGACGTCGTCGCGGGGCGCAGTCCGAACGACGCGGCGGCCTCGCGCGTGCCCAGATTCGAGGTCATAATGACGACCCCACTGGTGACGTCGGACGTGCGGCCGAGAGCGTCGGTCAGGCGTCCTTCGCCCAGGACCTGGAGGAGCAGATCAAAGACCGCGGGATGCGCCTTCTCGATCTCATCGAGGAGCAGGACACAGTAGGGCTGGCGGCGGACGGCGGAAGCAAGGAGGCCCTCGGGGCGGGCGAAGGTTCCGATGAGGCGCGCGACCGAGGCGGCGTCCACGTACTCGTTCATGTCGAAGCGCAGGAGGCGCGACTCGTCGCCGTAGAGATATTTCGCGAGAGCCTTGGCGGCAGCGGTCTTGCCCACGCCGGTGGGACCCAGGAATAGGAGCGTGCCGAGGGGGCGGCCCGGGTCGTTGAGGCGGGCCTTGGCGATCGTGACGATGTCGGCCATGGCGCCCAGCGCGGCGTCCTGGCCGATGATGTCGCGGGCGAGGCTCTGGATGACCTGGCATCGTTCGAGACGGGCGGCGGCGTCGAGGAAGGAGACGGACAGGCCCGAGCGCGACGCGAACTCGGCCAGCACGGTGGCGCGGGTCACGTCGCGGCCGCCGCGGTACTTGAGCGCGAGCTGGGCGAGGAAGCCGGAGGCTTTGCCGGGCATCGACTGGTCGCGGACGTACCGCCGCTGCAGATCCATCACGGTTGGCAATGCGTCGAGATCGAAGCGGGCGTTGTGCCGGTCTTCCTGCGCGCGGAGGACGTGGATCAGCGTGCGGCGGGTCTGCGGCTCGGGCGGTTCGCGCACGGGAAGGACGTGGAAGAGGTCGGCCATCGCGCGGTCCTGCTCGCGAAGCACGGAGAACCCCTCCGGCGTCATCTCGGCGAGCAGGCGGAAGTCGCGACGCTCGACCCACGGGCGCATGACGGCGGCGACGCTCAAATCGGAATCGGCGGACTGACCGGCGTGGTACAGACCCAGCACGTCGTCGAAGTAGAGCACGTGCTCGCGCTTGGCGGCGTAGCGCAGGATGGCGAGCAACCGCCCTTCCCATTGGCCCACGTAGGACATGCCGGAGATGAGGCGCGCCGGCGAGAGCAGCCAGACGTTGCGCTGGCGGGCGTGGGGGCTGGTGCGACTGGCGACGCGGCGGAAAACGGCCTCGTGGACGATCGCCGTCTTACCGACCTTTGATGGACCAACCAGCAGCACCGGGCGGCGGTCGCGCTCGGACA
>DATBFY010000214.1:0-19764 GCA_036558265.1 Tepidisphaeraceae bacterium
ACAATAGCCGGCATGTCCATGGGGGACCCCGCGCGCGCCAATCGCGCATCCGTCACTCCGCCGGTTCGATCGTCACGGTCAGGCTCTTGGACTGGAACTGGTCGCGGTAGAGTTCGGCGCGCTCCTTGTGGGTGACCAAGAGGAGGGCGACGCCGGTCTTGTCCGCCTCTTCGGTGCGGAGCGTGGCGTCCTGTTCCGACAGGTGCGTCAGCTCGACGATGCTCTTGACCACGTGCTGGTGGGTGTTGACGTCGTCGTTGTGAAGCAGCACTTTCCACTGCGGCAGGTGTTTGGGGGGCTGCTTCTGCGGAGCCTGTTTGGGCTTCTTCTTGGACTTGGTCGCGGCCCCGGCGGGGGGCTGCGGGACGGACTTGTCCTGATCACTCATAACCGACGCCTCCTGAGTCCTGTTCTGCTATCGACATTATACCCCGGCAAGCAAAACTCCGGCCAGTGGGTATTTGGCGGATGTACGGGACTTTGACTTGGGCGTGTTGCGCCCGGGCCGGGGGTGCCGATAGACTCGATGGGATGGCTGCCAGCACCCGATTGATCGCCGGCGCGATGAGCGGCACCAGCGCCGACGGCGTGGACGTGGCGATCACGCGCATCGACGGCACGAGCCTGGACATGCGCGCCCAGCTCGTGCGGCACCACCATCGGCCGTATGACGCGAGGTTGAAGGAGGCGATTTTTGCGATCCGGGGGAGCGGCCAGAGGGTGGGCCTGCCGGAGCTGGCGCGCGTCGGTCGCGAGATCTCGCTCGCCTACGCCGCCTGCGTGAACGAGGCCCTGGTCGTCGCGAATCTGAAGGCCGACGACCTGTCCGCCGTTGCGGCGCACGGGCAGACGCTTTATCACCAGCCGCCGGACACGATTCAGTGGCTCGATCCCGCGCTCCTGGCGGCGGAGGTGGGATGCGCGGTGGTGAGCGACTTCCGCCGGGCCGACTGCGCCGCCGGCGGCCAGGGGGCGCCGCTGGTGCCGTTTGCGGATTACGTGCTGCTTCGCGACGCGCGCCATCACCGGGTGCTGCTCAACCTGGGCGGTATCGCCAACATCACTTCCATCCCCGCCGGTGCATCGTTGGACCAGGTGATTGCCTTCGACACCGGGCCTGCCAACTGTCTATCGGACCATGTCATGCGGACCCGCGTGCCGGACGGACCGGGCTACGACGCTCAGGGCGCGCTGGCGTCCGAGGGTTGCCTGGTCGAGGCCGTCTCAGATGCCGTGCTCTCGTCCCCGTACTTCGACCAGCCCCCGCCCAAGAGCCTGGATGTGCCGCAGATGATCGAATTGTTCGAATCGGGCGTCACGACCGCATGCCAGATTGGCGCCAGGCACGCAACGCCCGACCTGCTGTACACCGCGTGCTGGATCGCGGCCGAGAGCATCGCCGGGGCGCTGGCCCGGTGGTCGCGGGGATTGTCGGATCTGATTTTCAGCGGCGGTGGCGCTCGGAACGTGACGCTCCGCGACTTGCTGTCGAAACGGATCACTGCACATCAGCTCATGCTTGAAAGGCTGTGGCCGCTGGACGCGTTTGGGATTGCGTCGCAGGCAAAGGAGGCGATCGCCTTCGCCTTGCTCGGCGCCGCAACGCTGGACGGCGTCCCGTCCAACGTCCCATCCTGCACCGGCGCAAAGCATCGCGTTATCCTGGGCTCGATCACACCTGCCCAACGCCCTACAATCGGCCCCCGATGAACGACCGTTCCCACCTGATCACCGAGCTGCGCCTCCCCGAGTCGATGCGCCTGGACGCGATGAGCATCGACGATGCCGTCGCCCTGATGAACCAGCAGGACCTCAAGGCGTTGGAAGCGGTCGGCAAGGTCCGCCCGGAGGTCACCCGCACGGTTGAGCTCGTCGTCGCCGCGTTCCGGCAGGGGGGGCGGCTGATCTACTTCGGCGCGGGCACCAGCGGACGTCTGGGGGTGCTCGACGCCTCCGAATGTCCCCCGACGTTCCGCGCCGACCCGGAGATGGTGCAGGGCGTGATCGCGGGGGGCCCCGACGCCATGTTCCGCGCCAAGGAGGGGGCCGAGGACAGCCCCGAGGGCGGCGCCGCGGCCGTGGACGAGAGACAAGTCGGCCCCAGGGACGTGGTCGTCGGCATCGCCGCCGGTGGGACGACGCCGTTCGTGCATGGCGTGCTCCGCCGCGCCCAAGAGCGGGGCGCCAAGACCGTCTTCCTCACCTGTGTCCAGCCCGTGCCCGGCGAGCCGGACGTGGACGTGACGATCCGCCCGATCGTCGGCCCGGAGGTGCTCACCGGCTCGACGCGCCTTAAGGCCGGCACCGCCACCAAGCTGGTGCTCAACAGCATCACGACGATCGCGATGGTGCACCTGGGCAAGTGCTACGAGAACCTGATGGTGGACCTGCGCGCCAGCAACAGCAAGCTGTGGGAGCGTGGGGCGCGGATCGTGGCGACGCTGACGGGCCTTTCGCGCGAGCGGGCGATGGAGCTGCTCCGCGCCGCTGACGGGCACGTGAAGCTGGCGGTGGTCATGCACAAGCGGAACGTGCCGGCCGACGAGGGCCGGCGGCTGTTGGAGCGGGCGGGCGGGCGATTGCGCGAGGCCGTCGATGAACGCTGATTCCCTGAACGACCTGATCCGCGCCGCCGTCGCCTTCCGCGACCAGCGCGACTGGGCGCAGTTTCACAATCCCAAGGAGCTGGCGATCTCGCTGGCGGTCGAGTCGGCCGAGCTGATCCAGCTCATGCAGTGGCACAAGGGGGCCGAGCTGGAGCGCGTGATCCGCGAGAAGCACGATCACATCCGCGATGAGCTGGCGGACGTGCTCTTCTCGGTGCTGCTGCTGGCGGACGAACTGAAGATCGAGCTGGGGCGGGCATTCCTCGACAAGCTGGAGAAGATCGGCGAGCGATATCCGGTGGAGAAGGCGAAGGGGAGCGCGAAGAAGTATTCGGATTTATGATTCGAACTCGCCCGACCGGATCAGCATTTGGCGCAGGAGGACGCAATCCGAATCGTCGATGCGTTTCCGGGTCGTACAAAGTTTGCGCGCGTCAGCCGGGCTTTGGCGTACAGGATTGGGAGGGAGTTGCAGATAACATCTTGCGGTCAGAAAAAGCAGAAACGCCTCGACCATCCTGGCCGAGGCGTTCCAAGTAAGACGGTCTGACTCGCGTGGTTGGCTGAGGCAGGGCGCCTGGGCCCGTGGATCAGCCTGGGGGTGGCCCGCACGGAGACAAGGCTCCGCGGAGTCCCGACTTGTCACGGTCGGGACAAACTTGAGGTTAAGCCCGAGTTCTCAACCTCAAACCGGCCGAAAAACACAATACGACCACACGCGGTGACGGTTGCGGGGAGCAGCGTCACCGGGAGGACGGTCAACCACGATCAACGGTTGCCACCGCGGACTGCGGTCAACACGCCACCGGCGAGCAGTGGCGTCCGAGGTCCTCCGTCATGCACAGGCGTCGGGGTGGTGAAGCTCGGAAGAGGGGGACAGTCCTCGGGGTGTCACGCCCGATTCCTGCCGGTATCCGAGCTCCGCCGCCGGGTTCCGGCGTCGTGCCCTTTTCTTCGAGAAGCCGCCAGGCGCCAAATCAGAGCGTCAACGACTTCTCTGGTCACCTCGCACTCGCCTGCTTGAATCCTTTTCAGAGCGATTCAGGCCCCTACGTCTCCGGGACCATGGGAACAGACGAACAAGGTAACCGTGCCTACGGGATTAGCTGTCGCACGCGGCCAATTCCGACGCCGGAGACAAGGCTCCGATCCCTTCGGAACAGGTACCGCATGGGCCGTCTCACACATCGATCTTCGGAGAGTTCGTTCGTGACGAATGTCACGATCTCACCCACGAAGAAAGATGTGATCCACGACGGGCTAGGCCTGAAAAGTGGCCTGATCTTGGGCCAACCGATTGCGACTTGGATTCCTCTCAAGCCGCAGAGCGAACAATCTGATTCGCCCGTGTCGATCAACCGGATCTGCGCCCCAGGAAATGGGTCTCCCGTGCCGCTGTACAAGCCGGCTTCGGCGGTCACATCGAGGGCTCATCCTATGGGGACCACCAATCTTGTCAATCCCGTTTTTCCGGAACCCGCTTAATTTTTTCGCATGTTGGGTGGTTCACTGATGAGAAAATGTGCGTCCGTGTGAGCCTCCAAGGTCATCCATACAAGGTGCTTTTCCGTCGAGCGTTGCCGCATGGCGGCGACGGTGCAACACGAATTGGGCCAAGGGGTTTGATCCGATAGAGTATGAGGCCAACTTAATCGGGAATCGCCATTCAACTCGCCACCGAACAGCCCGCGCCACAGCCCACGCCGCCCGCGGCGTCCGCGGGTGAGAGCGCGCCGTTGGATGCCGCATTGGTGCGCACGAGCGATTCGCGCCTCGCAGGAACGTTGCCGCGACTGAGCGATCCGGAACACTGGAGCGCGCGCCTGGCAATGGGCGCGATCCTTTTTGCGCTCCTCACGGGATTCGGCGCGTTCACGCAGCAGTTCTGGGTCCCCGCCCACGCCGGCACAGACCAGAATGGCTACCTGGTTGGCGGGCGGATGATCGCCAATTTCGGATCCGCCGGTTTCAAGCCCGAAGACCCGTACACGTTCGTCGGGCGGATGTGGATCGCCGCGCCGGACGGACGTTACTTTCCGAAATACCCCCTCGGCCTGCCGGTCCTGGTCGCAGTTGTCTTCAAGGCGGTCGGACCGACCGCCGTCTACTTCATCAGTCCCATTTGCATGATCCTGGCGCTGCTGGCGGTGTTCCTGACCGTTCGCCTGGTCGCGGGGTCGTTTGCGGGACTTTTGGGTACCGCCATCGTCGCAACAAGCCCGGTGACCCTCGGGCTGACCAACAATCCGAACAGTCACGCCGCCACACTCTGTTTCGTCGCCTGGGGGATGTACCTGCTGCTGGGCTGGTGGCAACGCCCCACCTTCTGGCGGGCGGCGCTGGCCGGGCTGTTCCTCGGTTGCGCGGCAACGATCCGATACAGCGAGGCCCTGCTGGGGCTTCCGCTCCTGGCAGTGTTGCTCTTTAACCTCCACTGGCGTCGCGGGCGATCCTGGGCGCAGGTGGCCACGCTGCTGGGATGCTGGATGATGCCCATCCTGGTTCTCCTGACCGCCAATCGCATCTCGATCGGAACCTGGACCGGCTACGACGCGACCAACGAGAGCACCGGCTTCGACGCCCGATACTTTGCCCGCAACTGGGAGCCAATGGTGCGGCAACTGGCCGGCACCGCCCTTTTTTTCACGCTGCCGCTGAGCCTCCTGGGGCTGATCCAGCTATTTGCACGCAACTGGAAGCTGGCCTTGGTCTTGTGGGCCTGGATCCTGCCCGGCGTCCTGCTTTACACGTCCTACTACTGGGCCCCGGACAACCTGGGCATCGGATACATGCGGTTCCTGTTGAGCGTCTTTCCCCCACTGGCGCTGGGCGCGGCGTGGTGCCTCACGCGGCTGGCTTTCGTGGCCGCGGCGCCGCCCTGGACGCTCCGCTGGCTGGTCGGGCCCTTGGCCGCGCTCGTGCTGGTTTTGGGAGCAGGGGCCTACAACGTCTGGGCGGCGTTGCCGACGCTGGAAAACGACCGGCACCGAAGCCTTGCCGTCGCCGAGGCGGCCGAGAAGGTCATGACCCAGGCCAATGTGCCCGCCGGCTCGGTCCTCTTCGGACCGCGCGAGATGCTCCACCATTTGCAGTTCGTCGCGAACGACCGGCTGTACTCCACCGAGGAGTTCGACCGCCGGTACATCCGATCGCTCGAACGCGTCGATCCGGACGAGCCCAGCGCCCTGCAACCCGAGCGGGCGGCGGCGCTTTACAGGCTGCTGAAGGACAAGTCCGATCGGGATCTGGCCGGGTTGCTGCGCGAGTTGACGGCCAAAGCGCTCAATGAGCATCGGCGGGTGTTTGCGATCGTGCCGGATTCGGATGGGCTGCCGCTGTCGTTCGCCGATTCGCGCTTCGAGCCCGGTGACGGCAGGGCGTTTGCGAAGCGAGAAGTGCTGACCTGGACCGAACCGGAAATGTCCCTCGTCGGCGTCCGGGGCCGGCGTGGCGGCGGTCCGGGAGGGGCGTGGCGGGCACCGGTTCGAGAACGCACGAGTCCGGGCGTGTCCTGGCGGTTGGTTGAGATCACCTCGGATCAACGAAGTGGCGGGCCGGAGTGAATCGGTTCTCCGGGCAGCGGTCGGGAGTGGCGCGGAGGTCGTGCCATGCTGGCGTGACTGGGTCGAGAGAGTTTTCGGTTCGACCTTGCCGCGCTCGCTTTGACGCGCGGTAGTCTAGACTTACCGTCATGCCAGACGAGCCCGCCATCGAGGTCCTCCCCTACGCCGCCGCGACGCGCCAGCGGGGCGGCCGGCGATTAAACGCCGTGGCGTTGATCGGGGGTGCGCTGGTGCTTTGCCTCTATTATCTGGGCCTGGTGCCGGCGATGTCGTGGTTCGCGTTCGATTACACGAAGACCATCGGATTGCCAACGGCGGTGAGGGAAGTGATCAAGGTGCCGCCGTGGAAGTTGGTGGCGGACCCGTATACGTCCGTCAAGGTGTGGTTCATCCCATTCGCTGTCGGCGCGCTCGTCGGCTTTGTCGTCGCGCGCCGGCCGCGGGCTAAATTGATCCTTGCGGGCGTGGCGCTAGGGGTTTCGGTCCTGGGCGGTTCGTCCATGATGCTCGTTTCGCCGATCGCGTTCTTCATCATCGCGCCCGCCGCCGTGCTGGGGCGGTGCGATGGAGAGGACTGGTCAGAAGGCCTGGTTGCATATGCCGCGATGGGCGGGTGGATCGTCCTCTGGACCCTCATCATGCTGGCGATGGTGTGGGCGCAGTGGAGGCGTGCGCGGCGCACCGGTTAGCGCGTATGGCGCCGGGCGATCACGCCCCCTTAAACCCCCGCCGCCGCTGCCGGCTGTACCGCGCCAGCGCATCCTCGATGATCGGAAACGCCGCCTTGGCCGGCTGGATCTCGTCCACCTCCACCGCCTTGCCCTCCAGGAGCTTGTAATCCTGGAAAAACCGGCGGAGCATCGTCAGGCGGTGCGGGGGCATCTCGCCGGCCTCGCGGTAGCTGTTGAACTCTGGGTCCTGCGTCGCCACCGCGATGATCTTGTGGTCCTTCTTGCCGGCGTCGATCATCGTCATCAATCCAATCGTCCGCGCGTGGATGATCGTCAGCGGCACCACCGTTTCCTGGCAGAGCACCAGCACGTCAAGCGGGTCATCGTCCTCCGCCAGCGTCTGCGGGATGAAGCCGTAATTGGCCGGGTAGTAAACCGCCGAGTAGAGCACGCGATCGAGCTTGATCAGGCCCGAATTCTTGTCCAGCTCGTACTTGACGCTCGACCCGAAGGGGATCTCGATGATCGTGTAATACTCGTTCGGGATGTTCTCGCCGGGGGTGACGTCGTGCCAGGGGTGGATCATGGGAACTAAGAATTCCTGAGGTCGCGGGTCTGTCTGATACTATCTATCGGTCGTCTGCGATGGGATTGTATCATCGGGCCTGCGGGTGCGGATACCGAGCGCGAGAGCGAAAATTGACGCACCGCCAACGACAATAAGATGTGTGTTATGAGACGATGGGGTCGGATCCTGCTCCGAGGGGCAACAGGGCTATCTCTTCTGCTGTGCCTGATCGCGCTGGGACTGTGGGCCCGGAGCTATGCGCACTTTGACCGCGTCTGGCGGGGCGGTGATCCATCAATCATGATTCACTGCTCTCGCGGGCGGTTCGAATTCGAATATCGCTACTGGTTCTGGCCTGAGAAGCGCCTCTGGCCGCTCGCACCCGCTCGGATCGAGCACTATTCGGGAGGGCCGACCACGATCGAACCGGCTCGACGGGTAGGCGAAAATCGCCTGGTGTTCGATCGATTCGGTTTTGCCTGGGCGGACACTTCGACGATCTTCACCGAGGCGCGATACGGGGCCGCGCCAATTTGGACCTTGGTGGCTCTTCTGGCGACCCTGCCGGGTTGGCAATTGTGGCGGTGGACCGACCGGCGGCGCTGCCGCAATCGTCGGGCGCGCGGGCTATGCGCGAACTGTGGATACGACCTTCGGGCGACGCCTGCGCGATGTCCGGAATGCGGGCAGGTTACCTCCGCGTGATGGGTCAGTTGCCGGCGGGAAGCAATCACATCGCGGGATCGTACCGCCATCGCCGTCACTTGATCGCGAACTGATAACTCGTCATCGACCGCGCGGGCAGGACGTCTGCGTAGCCGCCCCCGGCGGGCGGCAGCGGCGCGAGTTCCGCCATGTCCTCGGTGGCGCTGGTCCGATGGCGTGTGGCCGGCGCGGGCCGACCCGCGCCGCCGACGCCCATAACGCTCAGGACGATACGCGTTTCGACGTCGCTGACGTTCACCACGTGAACGACCAGTGACCGCCCATCAGCCGAAAGAAACGCCGTCGGCTTCACGCCGGCGCCGCCCTGCCCAAGGGCGTTGGCTTCGACCACGTGCATCCCCGGCATCAGCGGCACGGCCCACTGGCGGAAGAGCCAATAGGGCTTCGTCAGCGTGTAGTCGTTCCCCCAATCCACGTGGATCAGCGCCTCCCCGCCCTTGCGCGGCGGGTAGACCCAGTCGTACGCCATCCACACGTTCGCGCCCCCCGCGAACGCCTCGTGCATCGCCCGGCCGTATTCGGTCGCCGAATTGATCTGCCCGGGCGACTCATCGGCATCGCGGGCGCACCACTCGGTCATCCAGACCGGCCGCTTACCGGCGAGTCGGCGCATGTCCCCCCAGCGGTCGCCGCGCGGGTCGTAGTCGTGGGCCGCCAGCACCTCGACGTACTTGCCGGCCGCACGCATCATCGCGGGGATGTACGCGCGCACGGCGCCGGGGGCGCTGAGCGTGTTGGGCCCGACGAGCGTCGGCCGGGGCACGTCGGGGAACTTAGCCGCCATCTTCTCCAGATAGTCGCCGACGGTTTTGAAGAGCCGCGCGTAGGCATCGGGTGTGAAAAAGCAGCCGGGCTGGTCATGCGGCCAGTCGCACTCATTGGCGATCGAGAGATACTTGACCGCCACGCCGTTGCGGGCCATGTGCGCCAGGAAGGCCCAGACGTATTCGGCGAATTCCAGCTCGAGTCCCGGTTTCAGCGTCGCCTTGGCCTTGCCGCCCCCGCCGACGGCGTCGTTGGTCTTCATCCACGCTGGCGGAGTCATAAGCGTGGCGAAAAACTCGGTGTCCTTGTTCCGCTCCCGCGCCGCCTTGGCGATGGCCAACGTGTGTTCGCAGTACTTGAAGTTCGCCGGTTCGAAGGCGGGCGTCCACGGGTCGGCGTTGTCGTTCTGCGGCTCGTGGTCGGGGCGGATCATCAGTTGCAGGTAGCGCGTGGGCACCTTGGCGAACATGTCGTCGTAAAGTTCCTTCTGCCGGGCGTCCTTGTGCCGGGCGGCCAGGCTGGTGACGTGGCCTTCGTAGAAAATGACCCCGCACCCCATCCCCTGGAACTCCTGCCGCACCCTGCCCGGCTGCACGATGACGCGCACCGGCGCCGGCGGGGCGGCGGCGTGGGCGCTGGCGCCAAATGACCCGGTCATGATGGTCCAGGCGGAAACGAACGCGGCAATCCAGCGCAGTGATCGGGACATCGGAGCCTCCCGTTGGGAATTGTACCGCGCCGGGGGCAGCGCTTGGGCGCGCAAGAAGAGACCCCCACCGAGAGGGCAGGGGTCTTTTCTCACAGCAGTGATGGTGGTCGTTCGGAAAAAGTCGCTACTTTGGCATCGGCGCAGTGCCGATCGGCTTGCCGTTCTTGTCCCACGCCGTGAACACGCCGTTGGATGCCTGCACGCCCAGGATCTCGATCGTCGCGCCGCGCGTGTCGTGACACGTGCTGCCCGGCATGAAGAGCGAATATTTGTCCAGGTCTTCGGCCTCGAAGTATTGCAGACCCTGATGCACGTCCATCCCGCGCCCCGACACGCCCATGTCCAGCACCTCGAACTTGTTGCCGGTCAGGAACGCGTTCATGTACGGCACATTGTGCAGGTTCGTGCCCAGCTTGGTGATCTTGAAGACCGCCCCCATCGGGATGAAATCGCCGTTGTTGGCGACGATCTTCGTGTTGGCGTGGTCGGCGGCCATCTGCGGGAACGGAACCTGATAGTACGAACGCTTGTACCCGCGATACCAGTTGGCGGGCCGCGTCTGCGGCATGAGCTGGATCTTCGGATAAGACCCCGGCCGGATGTCGCGATCGACGTAGAGGTACCAGACCCCTTTGACGGGGTTCCACTTGTTGGTCTTCTTGTCCAGGATCTCGGCCCAGTACTTGTTGGGCCCGCCCCGCCCGTCCCCGAAGTCCACCATCCCCCACGACATCCCGCGGACGCTCATCAGTTGCCGCTTGGTTACGTGGTTCCAATCGACGGTGACGGTCATCGGGCCGATAAAGTCGGCGCGGAACTTGCCGCGGAACTTGGTGTCGGGCCAGGCGGTGCCCGTCACGCCTTCAAGATTCACGTAGCTGTTGGAGTGGAAGTACTTGTAGTTACTCACCCAATAGGAAGAGAGGGTGACGTTGGTCTCGATCTTTCCGGCGCGGGCGAGCGGGCCGAGGATCAGGCAGCAGACGACGCAGTACAGAATCGAACGGAACATTACGAGCTCTCCGGTCCAGGCGATTTCGCGAAACCGGCGAGCGCAGGCGATGACGAACTCGCGCTGGCGCCGATTCGCGACGCGGCTTGATGGATGCGGGAGAGACTCGGGAACAGCCCCGCGTTGTGTGTCTGACGTGACGGCCCGCTACTGGGTCGCCGGTTGGCGATTGACGGTCGCCCGTGCAGGCGGCATGGGAACCACCTGACGCAGGCCTTTTACCGGACGGCGACGGTGAAGAAAACCCCTTTTGCGCAAATTTCAGGAGTTTTCTTCATGGCTGGGACCGCTTCCCGCTCGCCGAATGCCGGACATCTCTCCCAAATCCCACCCCCGCCACGCCGGCGGGGGCTATGCATTGGGTCGGCGGAATGCCCGCGCCTCGCCACGCCAGGTGGGAGATAATCTGGACTTTTTTCGCGCCGGCCCGGTGATGCAGCACCGGAACCGGCACAACCGGCACGAGTTCACACCGATCGAATCGGAAACGGTTCAATCCGCGGTGGCGTAGAGGTTGACCGCAGCGCCCGGCCCGATCAGCCCGAATACATCCCGGATCTGCTGATGTCCGACCTGCATCAGGAAATTCGAATTCGTCCCGTACGATTTGGCGCCAAGGATGTAAAAATCAGGCTCGGGATTCCTGAGCGCATCCGAGCTCAACACCTGTCCGGCCGTCAGGCAGTCCTCCGCCGACTCCATCAACAGCGCGGCGGCCAGCTTCATCGGCCCCGCCGTCGCATAGCATGAGTGAACCTGAAGCTGTTCGTAAAGCCCCGTGTCCGGCGAATACCCGACCAGCGCGACCACCTTGTCGGCGCGGACGACCGGATGGGCGGCACTGCCGACACCCTCCAACTGCGTCAGTTGCGTGGTGTACGTGCCGGCGGCAAGGTCGATCGATTCCACCGCGACGCTGCCGAGAAAGGTCAGCCAATGCGGTGGCTCCTGCGCGAGGCGCAGCGATGCCTCCACCAGGTGACGCCGCGCCGGCAGGGGGTCCCCGTGGATCGCCTTGAGCGCCTGCCCCGGCCGGCGGATCGCCCAGGTCACCTTCGTCGCCGGATGCGCTCGGTTGAGTTGTTCAACGTCCTTGAGAAACGTCGCCGCCGAGAACCCGCACCCCAGCAGCAGCGTGTGCCGGTCCACGAACTGGTGCCGGTCGCGGCCGAGCGGGTCGGGCAGGTTGTAGAAGATCCGGTCTTCCAGGTTGAGTTCGCCGGCTGCCGGGATCCCGCCGCGACCCGCCCAGCGGTGGTGGCCGTAGGTGCCGGTGCAGTCGAGCACCGTGTCGGCGCGGTCGATCCGTTGCGAGCCCGCGGCGTCCTGTACCAGCAGGCGGAAGCCCCCGCGCGACCGTTCGCCTGGCTTTCCGACCGCTTCCGACTTGTGGTGCACCTCGCGGCCGATGCGGAGCACCGTCGTCTCGGATTGCACGCAATCCTTGAGGGGGCCGCACTCGGTCAGCGGGGCGAGGTAATTCTCCCGCAGCTCCTGGCCACTCGGACACACGTCGTCCGGGAACTCCGGCCAGCGGTTTGCCCGGCGGAGCGTCTCGACCCCCAGCGGCGTGACGTTCATCTTCCATGGCGTAAACAAATGCACGTGACCCCAGTCGGCCACATTGGCCGCCACCGCGCCCTTGTCATAGAGCGTCACGCCGTGCCCGAGCGAGCGGGCGTAAAGCGCCGCCTCGATGCCGATCGGTCCGGCGCCCAGGACGGCAATCTGTCTGCTGGCCATGTCTGGATTATAAGCCACCGGCGCGGAAGATGGGCGCCACGCATGACGCCGGACATCACATCAGGCCGCCTGCCCCGCGACGACGTCGCCGCCCGGGCGCTGGTGGTCGAGAACGACCTGACCAGCCGGGAACTGCTGGCGCGCGTCCTGCGCCTCAAGGGTCTCGACGCCCACACCGCGATCGGCGCCGCCCAGGCCGCCGCGCTCCTGCTCGATTCGGCGACACCCTACGACCTGTTGATCGTCGATCTCAACCTCGAGCCGGTGGATGGGATCGAGTTGCTCCGCCACGTTGCCGTGCTCCCGACCAACCGCCGCCCGCGCAGGATCGTCGCGATCAGCGAATCGCTGGCCCCTTTCTACCCGCGCCTGTCGGAGCTTCAGATGGAGTTGGAGATGTTCCAGAAACCGGTGCATCTGCCGAGCCTGATGAAGATCGTCGAGGCGTTGGGATAGTCCCCGCGTCACACCCCCGCGCGCTTGTACTCCGGCCGCTGGCTGGCGATCAGCAGCTTGCTCCACCACCGCATCACCTGCACGCACAGGTACGCCGCCGGCAGCAGCAACAGCAGCAGGATCGCCGCCAGCGGGCCGACGTAAGCCCCCGCGAAGGCCGCGTCGTAAACGATCAGCCACAACAGGCCGTAGAGCATCAACGTCTGCCCGGCCTCGCGCCGCCCGTTCATCCGCCGGTGGATCACGAACGCCACCGCGACGAACAGGATCGCCGCCGCGCCGGGCAGCATCAGCCCCGGCTGGATCCACAGCGACGACGGCCGCAGCCACCACGTCAAGAGCACGCACGCCGCGTCTACGAACCCCAGCATCCCCAGCACCGTCCACCAGTGGAGGGGCGTCAGCGTCGGCCGCTTCTGCTCCCACAAATACGCCACCGTCGAGAGGATCGTCACGTGGTTCAATAGGAGCAGCGGCTGCCACAGCAGCGGCAACTCCGGCGCCGGGATGATCGAGTGAAAGAACCGGATCAACCCCAGGCTGATCAGACCGGGCGCTACCAGGTATTTCCCAGCCATGTCGTAAAACGTGATCAAGAGCCCCGTCGCGACCACCAGCACCAGCGTCGCCCACCCGGTGGCGTCGTGGCTGTACACGAAGTAGATCCCGCCCAGGAGCGCCGAGAACGCCAGCAGGAAGCAGATCACATGCGCCGTGACCACCCCGATCCGTCCCGACGGCAGCGGCCGATGCGCCGCCGTGGTGCTGTCGCGCCGCCGGTCGATGATGTCGTTCAGGCTCATCCCGAACCCGTAAAGCCCGACCGAAATGACCGCCGTCGCGATGAGCCGATACGTGTCGATGTGCTCGATCAGGCGCCCCCTGTACATCGCCCGGTCACTGGCCGCGCGGAGCAACAGGCCGCACGTCGAATCCGCGATCGCCGTGAACACCAGCGCCATGCGCGTGAGTTGCAGCACGGGCAACAGGCGATACGAGATCGTGGTCAGCAGCGGTCGAGACACGATCCGCGCAGTGTCGGTTGTCCATCGTCAATTGTCCATCGTACCCATGCCCCGTTTGGGCGCCCCGGCAACGGGGCGTCCCCTCCAACCGTGGACAATCGACCACGTACCACGGACACTCGCCGTAATGAGCACCCAGGCCCCCCGGTCCCTCCTCACCCGCATCACCAAAAAGACCCGCATCGCGATCGCTGCCGCACGCTTCAACGCAGACATCGTTGACGAGCTTCTGGCCGGATGCGTGCGCCGCCTGGCGGAACTTGGCGTCGCCGACAATCACGTCGAGGTCGTCCGCGTGCCCGGCGCGTTCGAGCTGCCCGTGGCCGCCAAGGCGTTCGCGCGCACCGGCCGCTTCGACGCGGTCATCTGCCTCGGCGCCGTCGTGCGCGGCGAGACGCCCCACTTCGACTACGTCGCCGGCGAGACCGCGCGCGGCATCCAGGACGTCGGCGTCTGGGAAAACCTCCCGGTCATCTTCGGCGTGCTCACCACCAACACCCACGAGCAGGCCATGCAGCGGATCGACGCCGGCAGCCCGCACGGGCACGCCGGCGAACGCGCCGCCGAGGCCGCGGTCGAAATGATCGGCGTCCTCGACCAGATCGACCGCGGCGGGAAAAAGAAGGCGAAAGGAAAGGCCCGATGATCCGCCGATCCATCACCCTGCCGGTGCTCCTCCTCGTGTCATGTGCGGCAATCGCACAGGAACAGGTCGATAAGCCCGACGCGACCGCCACCGGCCCACTCAACCTCGCCAACATCGCCCTCCGTGTCCGCATCACCCAAGCGACGCCCCAGCCGAACACCCTCGCCATCGCCTGGCGTCGCGGCGGTGAAGGTTTGGGCGGCGAGGTCACGCGCGGCGCCTTCACCGGTTCGAACGGCCAGCCTACTCTCAACCTCCAGGAGTGGACCAAGCCGCTCCCCCTCACGGAAATCGCCGGAAACAAGGCCGCCTGGCAATTCCCAACTCTCGTCGTCTCCGCCCCCGGCGGTCGCAAGGCGACACCTCTGACCAACATTTCCGTCGATTTCGAGTTCGCCGATGCCGCCGGTCATGTCCTCAAGTCCTTCACCGAGACCGCCCCGGACGGCGCGACCGTCAGTTTCGCGCTGCCCGGCGCAGCCGCCGACCGCCAGAGCTTCCTCGCCGATCTGGTCGGGCTCTCCGAGCACGCCCGCCGACGCCACCAGCGCCTGGCCGCCCTCTTCCCCCGGGCGTTCGACCCGCCACGACTCTTTGGCGTGATCGGTCACCTCGCCGGCTACGGCGAGGGCTCGGGGTACGGCATCCGCCACTGCAATCCCGCGATCGTCAAGGAGGAATGCGACACGCTTCGACTGCTCGGCGTGAACGGCCTGGTGAGCGACCGCTCGATTCAACTCGCTGATGCGGCGGGCGCGGGCAAGTTGTTCCGCCACGTCTACTGGGGCGGCCCGGGCTCGGGCTCGCCCATGGGTATGCTCAAGAAGCGCGCCGCCGACCCGGAGGACGCCTGCCCCTTTGACCCTGCCCTGGCCGCCCAGATGGCCCAGCGCGTCGCCGCGACGATTCCCGAGTACCGCCGCGTCGGCGCCGACCAATCCTGGGCCCTGTGGTGGGACGAGATCGGCGTCGCCGCCAAGACCCACCTCCAGACCTGCCCCCGCTGCCGCGAGAAGTTCGTCGAATACCTCGAGTCGCAGAAGGTGGATCCGGCGGCGCTGGGCGCCAAGTCGTGGGACGAGGTCAAACCCTTTCCGATCTGGCAGGACGAGAAGACCAGCCGCCTCGCCCCCGCGCCGCCCGACCCCGGCGACGCCCTGCGTTACTACTACACCTTCCGCTTCATGACCCACGCCACCGCGCAGCTCTTCGTCGAGCCCGCGAAACAGTTCAAAGCCGCCGACATTCTGCTGTATGCGATGCAGGGCCCCACGCCGAGCTGGGCCGGGCACAGCCTCGACTGGCACGAGTTCTACGACGCCGGCGGCAACACGGCGATGGTCTTCGAGACCTCCAACCGCGATCCTCGCGCCTGGCAGTTCGAGTCGTACCTGGCTGACATCGCCCGCGGGATCTGCCAACGCCACGATCTTCCCCTTGGCGTACTGGTCAAGCCCCACCGCGGCGCGGTCGAGCAGCGGATGCTCGCCCTCGCCGCGCGCGGCGCCAGCGTGATCGAGTGGTACACCTACGGCCCTGACTACGCCAAGGGCGACAGCTTCTCCCAATCTCCCGAGCTGCTCCAGCACGTCGCCACCGCCGCCCGCTTCCTCGCCGCCAACGAGCAGTACCTCTATCGCGCCAAACCCGCCGTCCCGGTCAAGGTCGCGTTCTGCTCGCCGCGCTCCAGCGAGATCTGGGGAAAGGCCACGGACCTGGGGGTCACCGCCTTCGAAGACGCCAAGTGGGTCTACATCGCCCTCCGCCACGCCAATGTCCCCGTGGACGTGCTCAGTGAACAGCAACTGGCCGAGGGCCAGCTCGACCCGTACAAGGTCATCTACGTCGTCGGGCCCAACGTTCGCCGCGACGCTGCCGAGCAGCTCAAGAAATGGGTTGAGGCGGGCGGCACGCTCTGGACCGACGCCATGGGCCTGTCGCGCGACGAGGCGAACCAACCGGCTTACGAAGACCTCACGGGTCTGAACAATCGCGAGCTTCAGACCTGGGGAACAGTCGAACCCTATAAAGCGACCGAATTGAAGCCCATCACCGCCCATGACGTTCCGCAGGGCACTGCGTTCGTCGCCTCGTCGGGCATCACATGGCAGCCGGCCGTCGGGCGCGAGTTGATCGACCCGGCCCGGGCGAAAGATCCGATCGCCCAATTCACCGACGGCCACCCCGCCGGCGTGGTCAACCTCGTCGGCCGCGGACAGGTGTGGGTCCTGGGCGTCTGGGCGGGCCTGACCTATTCCGCTGACGTCCGCCGTCCTGATTTCGACATGTCCCGTGATTTTGACCCGCGAAAGGCCCGCAGGCTGGTCACCCTTCCCGTCATGGAGCCGGGTCACGTGTCCAGTCCCGCCATCACCTCCGTGCCCACGGTCGAGGCGGTCGCGCTCGTTAAGGACGGACATCGCTCGATCGCCCTCATGAACTGGGCCTATCGCCGCGATACCGCGCGCGGCGATGAAACGCTCATCCCCGCACGGGATGTCAGGGTTGAACTCCGTGGCCTGGGCGACATTCGTCACGTTCGATCCTCTAACTCGGGCGAACTCAAACTTCGGACCGTCGAACCCGGCAAGTATTCCGTCACGCTTCCCAAACTCGACACGATCGACCTCCTCGTCCTTGATTGATTACAATCCTGCGCGTGAACGCCCCAGCACCCACGACCCCGTCCCGTGTTCCCCCCGGCCCGCGCGCCATCCTGCCCGGCCGCATCCTCTACCGGATGAGCCGCGACATCGTGGGCTTCCTCACCGCCGTCCAGCAGAACTACGGCGATGTCTCCCACTTCCGCATCGGCCGGCGGCGGCTCTTCCTCCTCACGCATCCCGAGCACATCCGGCAGGTCCTCGTGAGCCGCGACGAGAACTTCACCAAGGGCCCGGCATTGCGCATGGCCAAGGTCACCCTTGGCGAAGGCCTGCTCACCAGCGAGGGCGACTTCCACCGCCGGCAGCGCCGGATGATGCAGCCCGCGTTCCACGCCCAGCGGGTCGCCGAGTACGCCGACACCTTCGTCCGCTTCGCAAGCCGCACGCGCGACCGCTGGACCGATGGCCAGGTTCTCGACGTCCGCGCCGCCATGACCCAGCTCACGCTCGAGATCGTCGCCAAGACGCTCTTCGATGCGGACCTGGAATCCGAGGTCCGCGAGATCGGCGAGGCGATGGATACGACGGTGACGATGTTCGACCGCTCGCGCAGCCCCCTGGCGCGACTGCTGAACCTCTTGCCGCTTCCGAGCAACTACCGCTTCCTCCGCGCCCGCGATCGTGTCTTCACCACCATCGATCGCATGATCGATAACCGCCGCGGTCAACGCCCGAATAAGAATGACTTTCTTTCGATCCTCCTCCGCGCCCGCGACACCGAAGGCGACCAGCAGGGCATGACCGACGAGCAGGTCCGCTTCGAGGCCATGACCCTCTTCTCCGCCGGACACGAGACCACCGCCAACGCCATGGTCTGGACGTGGCTGCTCCTCTCGCAGAACGCCACCGCCGAGACCGAGCTTCACAAAGAGCTCGACCGCGTCCTCGGCGGGCGCCTGCCCACCCACGCCGACGTCCCGCAGCTCGCGTACACCCGAGCCGTGATCGCCGAATCGATGCGCCTCTACCCCCCAGCCTGGATCGTCGCCCGCCAGGCCAAGGCCGCCCACGCGATCGCCGACACCGGCTTCGTCATCCCAACCGGCGGCGTCATCCTCATGCCCCAGTGGATCGTCCACCGCGACCCGAGGTGGTGGCCGGAGCCCGACGCCTTCAGGCCCGAGCGGTGGGTGGAGGAAAGAAAAGATGAGGAGATGAGGCGATGGGGAGATGAGGGGAACAACCGCCCGCAACCTTCCTCCCCTCATCCCCTCACCTCCTCATCCCCTCATCTGCATTCCAATCGTCCCCGCTACGCCTACTTCCCCTTCGGCGGCGGGTCGCGCCAGTGCATCGGCGAGCCGTTCGCCTGGCTCGAGGCCATCCTGCTCCTGGCGACCCTTGCCCAGCGGTGGCGGCTTCGTCGCGCCTCCGACGACCCGGTGCGCCTCCACCCCACCATCACCTTGCGCCCTCGCGACCCGCTGCCGATGAGGCTGGAATCCCGATGCCCCGACTGCCGATGACCAATTCCAAATCCCCGCTCCCGCCCTATACTCCTCCATCTGATGTTAAAACGTCGAAAAATCCGCGAGCTGGCCATGCAGATCCTCTTCCTCTGGGACACCCAGAACCAGCGCAGCGAAGAACTGGCCCGGACCGTCTCCACCGAGCCCGATGAGGACCCCGAGACCCGCCGCCAGGCGATGGAGATGGCGACCGGCACCTGGGAGCAGCGGGAATCGATCGATCGCTGGGTCGAGCGGCTCGCCCCGCAGTGGCCCCCGCGCCGCCAGCCCGCGGTCGATCGCAACCTCCTGCGCCTGGCGGTCTGGGAGCTGACCAACACGGTGACGCCACCCAAGGTCGTCATCGACGAGGCCATCGAGCTGGCCAAGCAATACTCCACCGAGAACAGCGGCGCGTTCGTCAACGGCGTGCTCGATAGCGTGCTGAGGGAGCACGAGAAACTGACTGCTGAGAAGGCGATCGAGAAGCCAGTAGACAGTTAGTCAATAGCCACTAGAAGATCCCTCCACCATCTACTGGCTACTGTCTCTATCTACTGACTACTTTCCCCATGGCTTTCCTCTCCAAAACATTTGACCTCTTCAAGCGCGGCCTCAAGCGCACTGCCCAGGTCCTGAATACCGATGTCCGCACGCTCTTCGTCCCCGGACGCCAGATCGACGAGAGCTTTCTGACCGAGGTCGAGGAAAGACTCCTCGCCGCCGACGTCGGCGTCTACAACGCCGAGAAGATCGTCACCGAGATGCGCGACCGCTGGCGCATGGGGAAAATCAAAAATCGCGACCAGTGCCTCGACGTGATCCGCGACGAGATGCTTTCCGGCTGGGAAGGCCTCGACCGCGAGGTCCGTTTCGCCCCGCCCGGCCACCCGACCGTGATCCTGGTCGCCGGCGTCAACGGCGCGGGCAAGACCACCTCCATCGCCAAGCTCGGCCACTATTTCAAGAATGAGCTTGGGAAGAAGGTCATGGTCGCCGCCGCCGACACGTTCCGGGCCGGCGCCGTGCATCAGCTTTCGATCTGGGCGGACCGCCTGGGCATCGATATCGTCAAGCACAAGCAGAACGCGGACCCGGCCGCCGTCGCGTACGACGCCTGCGAGGCCGCCAAGACCCGCGGCATCGACATCCTGATCGTG
>DATBFY010000215.1:0-3925 GCA_036558265.1 Tepidisphaeraceae bacterium
CAGATCCTGTGCGTTGCCGCGGCGGCGGCGGCGGGCGGGAGCGTCGAAGCGGCTACCTGCCCGATCGCAGCACAGGTCAGCGCGCGACATCCCAACGTGGTGCTGGGCGAACCGATCGACCTCACGCTCGTCCTCAGGAACACGGCCGCCGGCGCGATCGAGCTTCCAGCGCCCAGCGAAAAGACCGGCAACGTGCGGCTTTCGATTGCCGAGGATGCGAACCCACCGGCGTTCCGCCCTTACAACGGGCCGGAGTGGGGGACCAAGGACGCCCGCCGACCGCCGGTGCGGCTCAAGAAAGGCGGATCGCTGCGGCTCAACCTTCGCGTGCTCTCCAACGGCGTGCCCCGCGCCGCGAGACCCGATCCGAAGGAGATCAGCACGCCGTTCGCGTTCGGCGCCGCCGGTCGGTTCGTGGCGCGCGTCCGCTACGACGACCGTTCGAGCTGCCCCGACCAGCCGGTGGAGGCCACCGTGCCGATCCAGGTCGCAGCGCCTGCGGGGGAAGACATGGTCGTGTGGGACCGCATCAAGACCTGCGCCGCCTGCGCCCTCCTCTTGCACACGGCGGAGCTCGACCCGAACGATCGCGCGTCGCAGGACGCGGTCGCTCTCTTTCGCCAGATCGTCGCGCAGCACCCGCGCACGCGCTACGCGAAATCGATGCGAACGGTTCTCAGCAAGATCGACAGCGACCGAGGCGACAGCGGGAACTACGGCGACGAGGACGATGGCGGGTAGGCGTCGAGCGCCGCGCCACGTGACCCTACTGTGGCGTGAGCACGAGCATGACGACGCTCTTCGAGGGCAACGTGACCCGGACCGTCCTCCCGGACACCGAGCAGCTGGACGCGGCCAGGGACTGGATGTTCACCGCCTCCGCCTGGCCAAAGTCGTTGTAGGAGTCCTTGGCGGGGCCGGTGATGACCTGGGCCGTCGACGCGACGTACGACGCGCGGCTGCCGTTCAGGGTGATCTGAATCGTCCGGGTGTTCACCAGGTCCACGTTGGCCAGGCTGATGTTGACGCGCCCCTGGGCGTCCACGCTCGCGCCGGCCGATAGCACCGGGAAGGTGGCGCCGCCCCCGGTGATGTTCTCGCTCACCAGGGTACTGGGCGCCGATTTCGCGCCCGCGCTGTGGTGAGGGATGAGCATCTTGAGCACGTAGAACGCCGGCGTCTTCACCAGGGCGGCGTCGCTGGACCTGGTCAACATGATCGAGTGGATGACGTTCACCCCCTGGGCCATTCCGGTCATCTGAACCCGGTCGGCGTGACGCATGAACAGGTGCAGCTGCTCCGCCGTCGAGATCGCGTCCATGACGGTGACCTGCTGCAGCCAGCTGTCCTGCGCGCTGTTGAAGGGGAGCAGCCAATCTCCCCACTCGTCTTCGTAGATCTTGATGTGCTTGGCGGTGTCGTACTGATCGAGGATGGCGATGATGTCGTTGAGGCGCTTGCCGATCTGACGCTGATTGGCGTCGTTGACGATGCCGTAGTACTGGGCGTCGGTGAATCCGACGCACGGGATGGGCGAGCCCGAGCTGCTCGGGTGATAGAGGTAGTCGTGGATCTCGATGCCGTCGATCTTGCTGCCGATGTTCCTCACCTCGTCGTTCAGCCAGGTCATGTTCCCGATCAGGCCGGTGCTGGCGATGAGGTTCACCTTCTTCCCGTTGACGGGCGGCGACAGCACCGTGTAGTTCGCGTTGTAGTTTCCCTCGTAGGCGGGCTCGGTCTGGTTTCCGCCGCAGCCCCACACCTCGTTGCCGACCTTGAAGTACTTGAGGTTCCAGTCGGGGTGGGTTGCGTTGTTGTTGATGTAGGTGACCCATTGCAGGTTGCTGCTGGCGCCGGCGGACGTGCCCGGACCGGCGATGACGGGATCGATCCCCAGCAGCGAGCAGAGCTGCATGTAGCGATCGGTCCCCACGTCGTTGGCGGGATTGGGAGGCATCCAGTTGTAGCCGCCGGCCGCGCAGCCGCCGGGCCATTCGATGGCGCCCACGCCCGCCTCCTTGAACCCGGCGATGACGTCGTTGCGCATGCCGTTCGTGTTCGGGATGGCGGAGCTCGTGCCCACATATGCGCCGCCGTTCCAGTTCCTTCCCAGCCTCTCCATCAACAGGCCGAAGATCCCGGGGCTGATCACGGTCTGGGCCGCGTCGACGTCGACGGTGAGCGTGTTCGGGGCGCCCCCGCCGGCACCGGCCTGGGCGCAGGCGTTGGTGACGGCACCCCCGCTGCCCCCGCCGCCGGGGGCGCCCGCGGAGCCGCCGGCACCCCCTGCGCCGCCGGCGGTTCCCCCCGCTCCGCCTCCGCCGCCGGAACCGCTCGCAGGGGCGCCCCCTCCGCCGCCGGCGCCACCGCCCGTACCGCCGGAGCCGGACCCCGGACCGGGCCCGTTGCCGTTGCCCCCGGTGCCGTTCCCGTTCTTGGTCGAGCTCGTCCCGCAAGCCAGCGCGAGGATGGGGAGCACGACGGCGAGCGCGGTTCGTGAGCGGCGTTGCACGAGAGCCCTATCAGAACTGATTGAGGAACCTCCAGGCTTCGCCGGGCCCCCAGCTCCCCGGGTTCTGCCCGGTGTCCGGGAACGGAGTGTGGCCACCGACGAAGGAACAGAACTCGACGGGGTACCCCGACGTGCACCCCGCGATGCTGGTGCAGACGTGACTGCCGGTCGCCTGGGCAGGAGTGGCCCACGTGCAACCGTTCGCCGTGGCGAAGTTCTGGGCCATCGACACGCCTCCGGAGTAGGGGAGGACGGTGTCATTGGTTCCGTGCGACGCGTAGTAAGCGACCGCGCTGTGGGGAGGGCAGGGGCCGGCGGTGATTTGAGCAGAGCCGGAGTAAACGGCAACGGCGCGGAGGTATCCGTTCGCCGCGCCCAGCGGTCGCGCGCACGCGGTCTCGTAGGACATGGCGCCGCCGAAGCTCCAACCCGTGGCAAAGATCCGGTTCGTGTCGACGCAGAAGTTCTCTTCGATCTGGGCCACGACGGCGTCGGCGAGCGCCAGGTCCGAATTGTTCGGGTTGGGCCATCCGCAGCCCGATTCGCCGTTTCCAGTACCGGCACATGGCGCGCCGTTCAGCTGTCCATTGGGCGCCACGAAGATTGTCGTGTTGTTCGAGACGGGAAGGAGGCCGTAATACTGCCAGCTGTAGTTCTGGATGTCGTTTCCGTCGCGCTGGTGGAACGAGATGACGAGCTTGTACGCGTGCTTGTTGTCGTAGTTGGTTGGCACGCTGAGGATGTACCTGCGCTGCATGTTGGCGGCCGAAATCGAGATCGGCTTTCCGTTATTGTATTGGCTGCTGGCGATCATCGGCGTCCTGCCGCAGCCGGCGGACATGCCGGGTGTCCCGGAACCACCGGCGCCGCCTGCGCCGCCCGCTCCACCTGTTCCCGTGCCGCCCGTCGCGCCGGCGTCGGAGCCCGCCGTGGCGGCGCCGCCGCCGCTACCGCCCCGACCACCGCTCCCGGCGGTTGAGCCGCTACTGCCCGCCGTGCTGCCGGCGGACCCGGATGTTCCGGCGGTGCCGGAGCCGCCCGACCCGGTGCTGCTGCCGCCGGTACCCGTGTGAGGGTCGACGGCCGTCGTGCCCGGGCCAGACGAGCACCCGGCGAACGAGAGCGCCGCGGCCGTGGACAGGATTGCGAGATGGAGGACGGAGCGTGAACGCGTCATGGACGATCTCCAGGGCTTGCGCTTCATGGGCCAGCCGAGAGACGACTGCGCCAGCTTCTATTGTCGCGAGCGGTCCGAGCTTGTCATTTCACGCAGCGCCCGTTTGTCGCGCCCTGGACGCTCGCGATCGCTTGCGCCGAACGAAGCCCAAGAGCAGCAGCGGCATCACGGCGAGCGCGAGGCTGCCGCGGTCCGCGGCTCGCCCGTCCAGGCTGCAAGAGCAGCCGCCGGACGGC
>DATBFY010000216.1:0-9375 GCA_036558265.1 Tepidisphaeraceae bacterium
GATGCGCCGGCAGAAGGCGAGGGATGCTTGGAATTGTCCGGTGCTACCCGGGTGCTACCGGCTCAACCATCCCACCTCGAACCCGTGCCAGAATCCTGCTCGGCGCTACCCGCCCCGCCTTCGCTACCGCCGCGCAGCAAACGGGGCGGATCAGCGTCAGCCAACCCGCCCCGTCCACGTCGTAATCCTTCCACGGTGGAAGGATTTATTTCCCCTGCCGCTCCGCCAGGGCGTTGACGGTTTCGTCGTTGACCCGCGTCCACATCGGCTCGTCCGCTTGGTCGGCCTCGGCAACCTCGAAGGGGCGGCGTCCCGCAGCGTCCCAAAGCACCTCAGTCAATCGGGCGAATTCGTCCAACTGCTCGGTGTCCTTCACGAGATACCAGCGAGCCGTCTCGCGCAGCTCCCGCCACAGTTCCGGCGCCGCCGTCATCAGGTTCGCCAACCGCGCCGCCGACTCGGGGTCGATACCATCGTCAACGGTAATGGTGGCGATGCGCACACCCATCCCGAAGTCGCCGACCAGCTCGTGGACGGCAAACGTCCGCGGGGCGATCGGCTTAAGGGGCGTGATCCACTGGCGAAGCTCGCCGTGGTATTTCAGCCCCCGGTCGCCGGGCGCGGCGGTATTGCTCGTGGCGTTGTCAATGAAGGCGGGGTCGGGCTGGACATCTATGAGGTCCAGCATCCCCCACGCCTGGACGATGAGTCGCCCTTTGCATGTGCGGACTACGGCATAGTCCGAATGCACCGCGATGATCACGCCCGCGTCATCGTTGTCCATCGCCAGCCGCACGGCCATGCCTGGGCGGGCATAGACGGGGACGCGCGCCTTCGGCAGTCGCGCTATCACCGTGCCGCCCTCGCCGTCGGGCAGTTCGATGCATTCAAAATCGGGATGAAACTCCTCGTGGCCAGTTCCATCGTCGTCGTCCATGACCATCTCCGCAGAATCCACTTCAACTACCGCGTTGCCGTCCACTTGTGACGGGTGTAACATGGGACCTTTCCGGGCCTGCGTTGCCGTCCGTTCCCGCCAAGGTACATGACGGCTTCGCGGGCCTCCTTTGTTGATGCCGCCAGCATCCGACCGGCGGCGGGGGTTTAGTGAAGAAATGCAGTCGATGCGACCGATGACCCTTGTAAACCGCTGGTTGTCACATGTCAACATGCCGTTGACAGAAAAATCGCGCGCGGGTTACAATATGCCTGTGGACACGCAGAAGATTAAATCGCTTCGCGAAAGGCGGGGATGGTCGCAGGAAGAGGCCGCGCAGGAAGCAAAGTTGAAGTCGCGGCAGGCGTGGAACAACATCGAATCGGGGCGCCGCATCCCCCGCATCGACACCCTCGAAAAGATCGCCGCGGCGTTGGGAGTGAAGGCAAGGGACCTACTGAAGTAAGGGACGACGATGGAGCCAGCATTGACCGACGATCTCTTCCCGCACGACTTCACGCTGGACGAGCGAAAGGTTTTCAGCGAGATCCTGCTTTTGGCGGGCTTCATGAATCACGCGAACCCCAATGCCGACTTTGTAAAAATGCTCGAAGGGGCGACCGCCGTGTATCGGTGGGAACATCCAGAACACGCCGAAATAATCCGGACTCGCCTTCCGGTGCTGATAGCCTTTCTGAACGCGGGCGGAAACCGGATTTAGAAACACAACGCAGCGCCCCGGACTTCGGTTCGGGGCGTTTGCTTTTGACGGGGTTTTTATAATGGCGGGGACGGGGCGGGTGGTATCATCCTCCGCGCAACCTTTTAATCGGGAGGTCCTATGCGTTGGTGGGTGATCCTGGGTCTGGTGCTGACGGCGGCAATGGCAGGTGCGGCGGACGACAAGCCCGTCGTCCCTCCGATCGATCCTGACGTGTTCAAGGAAGCCACGGCGCGACTGGCGGCGAAGGCGACGACCCGCCCGGATGAAATCGCCCGGCTCAAGGCGGAGAACTCCGCGCTGCGGGCCGAGATCGCCAACCTCAAGCTACAGGTCGAGCAACTCCAGCACGCGGCGGGCATCGACGCGCCGGTGGCGCAGGAGCAGCGCGTCCAGTACGCGATGAAGACCCACACCCCCGTCCGGGGGATGAGCCTCGCCCAACTCACCACCTTCGCCAGCATCAGGGACATGGACGACGCGCCGCCAGACGACGGGCATACGCGCCACCTTCGCGTGTCGGTGCTGCGCAACGCGGGCAGCGAAATCTATGAGGTCATCGCGACCGACGGGGTTATCACCAGCGTCCAGACCTTCGGCGTTGGCCGCTCGCGGCAGTGGCGTCCGGGCGCGCCTTAGTTCAACCCGTCCGCGACGGTGCCGATCGCCACGTTGATGCGGGTGCGGCGGCGCAGCAGTTCCTGGGCGAGCATTTCCAGCCCCTTGTCGAGTCCGGCCATGTTCACGCGAACCTGACCGATGGCGTCGATCGTGCTGGCGTCCCCATCCGCCACGTCCATGCTCAGCCGCGGGTCATCCCCAACGTCGCGGATCAGCGCGAGCAGTTCCGGCGACAGACCATCAATCACGCTGGCGAGGCCAGCCAGGGCGGCGTGTAGTTGTTCCCGTGTCACGTTTAGAATCCTCCGTAGGGCAGGGGTGCTTTCATCCGCAGATCGAGCGCGGCGCCGTGCGGGTTGTCCGACAGCTTGATGATCGCCTTCAGGATGTCCTGTAAGAGTTTGTCCGTGGTGTTCATCGTCTTCGTGGTGCCCCCGCCCATCAGGGACTCGGCGCTGGCCAGCCCGTCGCCCACCACGCCCTGGCCACGGATGAAACTGCGGATGGCCCGACGCGCCATCGCCCGGTCCTCAAGGATCGGCCGATGTACCAGCGCGTCCGGCGCCTGACCCAAGCCGACGTTGATGCGTTGGGCGTGTCCGCCGCCCTGGATTCCCAGCTCCGCCGACATGCCCCGCGCCTGGGCGATCGCGGCCACGATCTTCGCGTTCCGCTGCCCGAACTCGTTGGGCGTGCCCTCGATGTCCGCCTGCATCTCGCGCAACCGGGTGAACGTGTCCGCGGTGGCGTGAAGCCCCCGGAAGTGCGCGACCGCCTCGCCCGCGCCGGTCTGGGTATCGAGGCTGAACTGGTTTCGCTCCCGCTCCCGCGCGGCGTTGGTGTCAAATTCTTTCAGGAGTTGGGCGTTGCGGGCGGCGAGGAAGAAACGATCCTGCGGGTTGTTGAACTCCGCCAGCCGCGCTTCGCTCTGAAGCCGCGTCGCCAGGGCATATCGCTCCGCGGCGAACGGCGTCCGCGCCGTGCGCAACCGGCTCGTCTCCTGCTCCGCCATCACCATCTTCTGCCGCTCACCCGCTTCCAGCTTTACCCGCTCCATCTTGAGCCGTTCCTCTTCTTTGACGGCGTCCAGATGCTTCTGCGCATCGGCAAAGGCATAGTGGCGTTGGTCGAGCGAATCGAAGGGATTGGCGTAGTCCAGTTCCAGCCCCTTCTGTGCGTAGCCGGAACGCACCTCCTGAATCCGCTTGGCGCTCGCGGCCTGCTGGATCTTCAAGGGGTTGCCCTCGATCTCCGCCATGGCCAGGGGGTGCGCCCTCATCCCCACCTCCGCATCGACGCGGGCGCGGAGGGATCGGGTGAGGCCAAGGAACTCGTCGGCGATCTTGTTCATCGTCCCCAGCACGGGGATCGACTGCGTCGCCTGGACTTTTCCCATCTGCCCGTTGAGTGCCGCCAAGGCATCGGACGAACCGGAGAGGCGCGTCGCGGACTCATACTGCGCGCCCGACATGCCAAACTGCGCGGCGGTGCTGAAACCGGCGCGGGCGATGCTCAACCCGGCAAAGGCTTCCAGCAACGGGTTGCCGCTCGCCACCATGCGCGATCGGGACGGGGCACGCACGGCCGCGGCCAGGTCCGCCAGGGGACCCGTCCCAAACCCGCCGGCGGCAGCGCGGGCGCGCACTTCGTTTAGCTGGGCCTGGGTGATCGCCCCCGCCTTCCGTGCCGCATCGGCCAGCCCCCGCTGGTCCAGCTCAGCCACGACTTGCAGCTTGACCGACTCGCGCTGGATGCGGCGCCGGATCGCGTCGAGGCTTCGGACAATCTGCGTCTGCTCGAAGTCGATTTGCGGTTGGACTTTGGTGTCTTTCGCGAGCTTCGCGACGCTGGCCAGCGCCTGCTTAAGCTCGGACGTGTCGCCGCTGACGGTGTAGGTGATGCCGCCGCTTCCGACGCGGGCGGATGAGAGGGGTGCGACCATGGTTATCCTTCGGGGTTGGGTTGGGGGTTGGGGTTGGGCGTGGTGCCGTCGTCCTGGGTTTCAGGTTCGTCGCGGCCCATCAGTCGGGGCAGGACGAACCGGCGGAAGTATTCCGTCTGCGCAGCGCGGCGGCACAAGCCATCCGCGGCGATGCGTGCGGCGTCGGCGTGGCGGACGCTATAGCTATCGGGGCGTGGTCGGGTCATTGGGGTCCACCTCGATCGCGGAAACGAGCTTCAATTCATCGAAGTCGATTTCGTCGTAAATGGAAAATTCGGCCCAGCCATTGCCCTTCTTGTTGTTCGGGTAGTTGCCGAGCACCGGATCGATGTCGGTGGGCGTGATCCCCGTGGCGGCGTCCACGAACAGCTCGACGGGATCCCAACCCTCGCCGTCGGTCACGATGCTGCCATTGCGCTTGGGCTTTGGCTTCCAGCGGAAGGCGTAGGTAACGATCCAATCGAATTGCGCGGCGCCGGTGACAACCTCAGGACTGCCGAGTTGCCCAAGGTTGCGCGGGATGGGCGAGTCGATGAAGCCGCTGATGCTTTCACACAGCCACTCCCGCGCCTCACCGCCCTGCCAGGGCTTGGAGTTGAGCTTGCGGCCATACTTGACATTCTTCTTGAACGGTGACGATTTCTCCAAATAGACGATATCCAGCGTCGATTCGGGGACGAGCTTCGGGAAGGCGGCGAGGGAATACTCGTAGCCGCTGGCGCCGCGATCGTTCAGCGGCGGATCGGGGTAGGGCTTGTCTTGGGCTATCGACTGAAGTTGGTTGCTGGAATCGGTGATCGGCCCCTTGTATCCCACGCGCATCCGCCGGCCCGTCTTGTCCACGAAAGAATCCTGAACCGAACTCACCCCGTTAATGCGAACGTCCAGCAGGCGGCGCCGCACCTTCACATACCTCACCCTGACCCATAGCGCGTTGCGGGCTTTTTCCGGCGGCGCGAGGTCCACTTGCCGCATGACGAAATCGGGTTGCGTGGGGTGTGGGTCACCGGGCCTGGGAAGCCCCTTGCCGGTGGTGCTGTCCGATGCGTAAATCGCATCGGTATCAATGCGGGTCGTGGAGTCCAGACCGTCCACGCGAAAGACGCGCGTCAGGTCCGCCCCTTTGTCGTCCTCGAAGTAGCGGTGCCCTTCAACTAAATCTTCGGTGATCGTGATGGCCATTCTTCATGGCCTGTCTCCTATGCATGCCGCGCGCTCCCACGCGCATCAGTTCACGGGCGCGACCGTCGCGCCGCTGTCAGTTGTTGTCCTTATTCTCCATCGCTTCCATCCGCTTCGCCCGCAGGAGCATCGCGACGTTGTCGGCGGCGTTCATCAGGTCCTGCAGTGCCGTCGCATGGGCCACGAGCAGCGCGGCCGTAGCTTCATATTCGCTGGTTTCGGCGACGGTCCCGGGCGTCGATGCCTCTAGCCGCTTCGCGAAGTCGTTGAGCTTGTCGAGGTTGGTTTTCGCCCACCCGGTGGTGGTGCTGATCAGCGTCTGCTGGAATAACTTGAAGTCGATCATGCTTTCCTTCCGTCCAGAATATCCATTACCCCCGGCAGCGCCTTTTCGGACCCGCGGCGCAGGAACGGGTTGGCGGGTTGGTGTTTTGTGCCGAACTCAATGAACGCACTGTAAAACTCGGGGACGATGACCTTATAGCCCAGCCCATCGGGAAGCAACCGGTAGTGGATGGTGGAAGCCATCTTCCCGCTCCGCCTGGGCGCCTCCTGCTGAACCGTGGCGACGTGGTACTCCGCCGCGGCGGTGAGGCGAGCGCGGATGTCGTCCTCCACGGTGCGGATGATGTCGTCGGTGCCGTCGTCACTCATCGTCTTTGCCCTCCAGGTAGCGGCGTATCCGCTCTGCGCTTTCCTCGGCCGCGATCCGTTGGCGTTCCTGCGCGGCCGCACGTTTCGCCTGCTTCGCCTCGTAAGCTTCGCGCTCGCCGGGCAGCAGCAGGTTGAGGCGGTCGAGATAATCGAATTCACTTTCATAGGTCGCGAACGACTGGACCGGACTCGGACAGCCATACCAGTATTCGCGCTGGCTGTTCCCCTTCAGGTGCTCATCCCACAACCGGGCGAACATGGCGGGCCATTCCGCCTCGATTTGTTCCAGCGACTTGCCCGGCATGAACCGCCAGGGGGCAAAACCGTTCTGCGGCGCCTCGTGCCCCGCGATGACCCGCCGCGGCTCGGACATCGCGAAGTGCCACCAACTCCAGGGCCGCGTGCCGGGATGTTGCGCGACCCATTCCGCCAGCACCTCGTCGCGGTGCTGTTCCCAGTAGTCGCGCCTCACCTCCATGTCCTCATCCGACGGCTCGGCGCCGAAGGACGAGTACACGAACCCCTCGGCGCGCAAGGCGTCGAACCAATCGACGCCGTCGAACAGGACCTTGAAGCACTGCTCCCGCGTTCCCTCGCCGCGGCGGCGCTCAATACGACGATGTCTTCGGTAGGTGGGCATGGTGCTCAAGTCCCCGACGGACGACCAGGTCCGTCGTGCAACGGCTCAATGTCGAGGTTCAGCGCCCGGAAGTACCTCACCAGCCCCGCATGGGCGCCGGCCTCCACGACCGTCGCGGGGTGCTGTTTGGGTTGGTTGAAGCGATCCTTCACGACGACGCCTTCGGCGGCGATGATCGCCTGCGCCTCCCTCACCCGATCCAGGCACATAAGGGCTTGTTGCAGGAGCAGCAGGGACTCATCCCCAAAGTTGAACTCGGCAACCAGCCGCTCCCACCACGCGACAGACTCAGCCGACAGCCCCGACGGTGCGGGTATGCCCTCCGGTGCCTCTGGCTTGCGGGGAACCGCCTTTTCGGGGCGTTTAACAGGGGTGGTAGAATTTCTCATGGAACCAACTTGATATTGCACACGTTCGGCCACGCCGCGGTCTTGGACAGAATGTCACAGGTATTTCTACCTACCCCACCCCCACCCATGCACAATGGTTGATGGATAAATAGCATCAGCCACCCCATTCCGCAGCGGCCATGATCCGGTGAACGTGTTTCACCCGCGCCTTGCGGCTGGGGAGGTTCACGGTTCTGAACACCCGCTTCACATGCTTGCTCGTAGCAATGGCGACGGCGTCGGGGTTTGAGGGGATCGAAACCGCGCTGATCTCAAGCAAGGTCCACTCTTCAATCACCCGTCGGCAGTCGGCGCCGTAGCGGCGCATGTCGTTGGCAGTCGCCGCTCGCGTCGTGACCGGGATGAACCCGATGCTGAAGCTTCTCATGATGCGCTGCCGGTAGAGCGCGAGCAGCGTGTCCGGCAACCACTCCTGATCTGCCGGGTAATCGTCCGGCCGCTCGGCAAACTGAAACTTCGCCGTCATGCGGTCGTCGGTCACGTCCAGCGCCACGCATCGACCGACGGGCAGCGTCTGGTAATCGTGCTGATAAAGCAGGACGGGATTAACCCGGTACTCATCAACGTTCGCGCCGCCCGGCTCCACGACCTCGCCGTCCCGATCGACGGTGGGCGTGTTCACGACCGCCACGACCGTGCGCCGATCATCCGGCGACAACGTGACGTCCGCCGTCACACCCTTCCGATGCGTCGGCGTCTTCGCAAGCAGCGCGTTCACCTCGTGACCCGTCATTCGTCCGCGCTCCGCGAGGGCATCGGCGAGCCGTTCCACATCGGACCAGTTGCGCTGGAGCAGCTTGATGGTGAGCGCGCTCATCCGGTCAATGTACCGATCGGCGTCCGTCCGATCCGTCGGCAAGGTCAGCCCGCGTCGGTCCCCCGGACTCAGCCGCTTCACGTCCGGCCCGCAGTCGGCAATCGTGGCGCCGATCATGCCAGCCAATGCGATGACGGTGTTCTGGTCGGGCGTGCATTCGCCGTGCGCCATCAGCCCGTCCGGCAGGTTGGCGTTCACCGACACGCTCTTGACCGTGACACCCAAGAGCCGCGCGGCCAGGGCGTGACTCGCCTCGTGATAACAAACGTCGCGTTGGTTCATGTGGATTCAGGCGGGTTGGAGTTCGCGGGACTCGTTGGCAGCGTTGATCCGCTCGGCCAGCGTCGGGTAGTTGGACGCGATGGACTTGCACGTCTCCGCCGCGGTGCGGGCGGCGTCCAGTTCGGCGCGGAGACGCAGGGCCTCGCCGTTGCGTTTCTCCAGATCCACGCGGCGATCCGATTCGTACCGGGCGATTTCCGAGTTGGCGGCGTCGATGTCGGCGATGCACGCCCCGGACGAGTTGACCCGGTGCTTCAGGGTCAGGCGCATCGAGGCCACGTGTGCCGCGGTTTCCTGCTGGTGCTGCGCGTTCGCCAGTTCCATGTCGGAGCAGGCGGCGGCGCACGCGTCGGCGGTGACGGCGACGACCTGGGCGAGTTTGTAGGTCGTCGTGGCCTCCACCATCCCCTTCGCCTCGGCAGGCGTGCGGCCCAACTTCTTTCCGAGCGCCACCAGTCGCGCCGTCGCCTTCGCGTTCAACTCGCTGCTGGCGAGCCTGATGATGAGGTCCGCAAATTCCCGCTCGTCGGCGGCGCGGGTATCGCGCGCGTCCTGCCGTTCGGCGGCGTCCTGCTCAATCCACGATTCGATTGCGTTCTGCACTTTCGTTCCTTGCCCCGTCGGGGGCGGTTAGGGGTTCACTTTGCTCGTTGCCTTTCCCCCCCGTCCCGACGCGCCGCTGCTGAGGGGGACACGGCGCGCCGGGCGGACGGGGAACAGGAAAACGCACGGTCATTTACTTCCCTTAGTCACAATCGCATTTCGGAAGCTCCGCCGCTGCTCGCCGCGCTCTTCATCCGCCCCATCGCGGACCAACTTGTTGCGCACCAGCGCGGCGTGGATCTTGTCCACGGCGTTGCCGTCGAAGTGCCCGACGCCGTTGATGACCATCGATGGGGCGATGTTCTGCGCGTCGATGAGTTGGCGGAGGCGGTGGAACGGGACTTGGAAGTCCACCACCAAACGGGCGATTGTGCGGTAGTGCGTCGTCGTCGCGGCCATATGAACATTAGAACGCGGTCGATTGGTGGCTTTTCCAATTCTCGGCATTTGAACTAAAATTTTCATTCCGACTCCCCGCTGGGTTCATAGACGACTTTGACCGGCTCCCCGCAGTCTTTGCACCGGCAGTATCGCAGGATGCTTTCGTCCCCCTGGTCGATCGTTTT
>DATBFY010000217.1:0-4383 GCA_036558265.1 Tepidisphaeraceae bacterium
TCGGAGATGGGCGCGCTGCTCCTCCGTCAAGACGACGCGATACGGGTAGGCCATGGCGGGACTCCTGGGGGCGAGCGAGTCATCGTCCGGCGTCCCGCAGTTGCCTTGCCACCGGCGCTTCAGCCTTGACGCTCCACTAGGTTGAAAATGCGTCGGTCACGCTACGGCCGGCACCGGCGTGATGGTGACGTCGTCGCCGAGTTGGCGCCGTTGGTCGATGGCGCGATCGCGCGCCCGGCGGCGACGGCGCTGGTCGCGGTCGGTCGGGGTCGGCTCCTGGTCGCGCTGGCCAGAGCGCCGCACGTGGGAGACGATGAGCAGCAGGCGGTGGCCGACGGCGACGAGGGCCTGCTGCCGACCGCGGCGGGCCCCCAGCCGCCGGTCGTGGTTGGCCAGGCCGGTGCGCCCGGCCTGTTTGGTCCGCACCGCGCCGCCCGCCGCCTCGATCAGGGCGCGCCGCAGCCACTTGCTGCCCGTGCGGGTCCGGCCGCCCCGGCGCTTGCCGGCGCTCTCGTGGTTCCCGGGGCACATCCCCGCCCCCGAGGCCAAATGGGCCGGGGTGGGGAACCGCGCCAACTCCGTCCCGAGCTCCGCCAAGAGCACCTCGGCCGTCTGGCGGTCCACCCCGGGCATCGTGTCCAGCCGCTGTATCGCGTCCGCAACCGGGAGCAGGCGCTCCGCGATCGCCGCGCTGAGTCGCGCGATCTCCTCGTCGAGGAAGTCAATGTGGGCCAGATGCGTCGTCAGCAACAAGCGGTGATGGGCGCTGACCCGCCCGGCCAGCGCCCGCTCCAACTCGGTCCGCTTCGTCCGCAACCGGCCTTTGGCCAGTTCCGCCAGCGTGGCCGGGTCGGTCGTGCCTTGGCGCATGGCCGTCACCATCGCTCGCCCCGACCCGCCCATGATGTCAGTGGCGACGCGAGCCACCTTGCGATTGGCGTCTTCGAGCACCTTCTGCAGCCGATTGACGGCCGCCGCGCGCTCGTCGCTGCGGGTCGTGCGCGTGCGGGTCAAGTCCCGGAGTTCGCGCGGCGGCCGGTCGGGAATGAAGCTCGGGCGCGCCAATCCGTGCTGGAGCAGATCGGCGATCCACTCGGCGTCGTGACGGTCGGTCTTGCGCCCCGGCACCGCCTTGATGGGCGCGGCGTTGACGACCATCACGTCCAACTGGCCTTCGAGGATGTTGTACACGGGCTTCCAGTAAACGCCGGTGCGCTCCATGGCGACCTGGGTGCAACCGGCCGCACGGAGCCAGTCGGCCAGGGCGAGCAGGTCATCGGTCATCGTCGCGAAGCTCCGCATCTCTCGGCTGTGCTGGCCGCCGGCGCCCGCGCGCAACAGACAGGCCACGACCGTCTTCTTGGGCCCATCCAGGCCGCCGCCGCATGCGTACAGAACCTCCATCGTCGCCCCCCTTTCGGACCGGTCGCGATGCGGACGCAGGTGTGGCGATGTCCTGACGCTCGGTTGCGTGCTTCCCGGCTGGGAGTCACCGGCGATGGCGCCGCGCGACACCCCGGTCAAACTGGTCGGCGGGCTCGGAGCGCCACACAGGCCCGACCGCACGCGTCCGCGCTCCGCGCGGCGGCCTGTGGCGGTGCCGCGCCGCCCCTTTTCATCCGGCGACGGTCGCGGTGCACCGGGGGGAAAACTGGTCTGAAAATAGGCGGGCAGGAGTCAGGTCGCTCTGGGGGGGACGAGCGTCACCGCGAAGCCGAGGTGATGCAGACGATGGACAAGCCGTTGTGCGACCCCCTGGCGATCCCGCTCATCGAAGTAGTTGCCGCCCAGATCGTGGTAGACCGTCTCCTCCGTCAGGAGGTGGTAGGCGATGATCAGGATCGAGTGGGCGACCGCCACGGCGGCCTTCGCCCGGCCACGACGGGCCGCCGACCGTCGATACGGCGCCGCCAGGTAGGTTCCCTTCGTGCGGGCGGCTGCGTGTGCCGCCTGGACCAGACCTGCCCGGAGCCAAGGACTGCCTTTGCGCGTCTTGCCGCTGCGGCGCTTGCCCGCGCTCTCGTCGTTGCCGGGGCATAACCCGGCCCACGAAGCCAGGTGCTTAGCCGTGGGAAAACGCGTGAGATTGGCGCCGATCTCGGCCATGAGCGCCTCGGCCAGGGCGCGACCGACGCCGGGGATCGTGTCCAGCCGAGCGATCGCCGCCTCGTCAGGACGCACCCGCTCGGCAATCTCATCGCTCACTCGGGCGATGGTTTGGTCGAGGAAGTCAATATGAGCCAGTTGCTGGGCAATCAGGAACCGCTGATGCGGTCCGACGCAGCCAACCAGCGCCCGCTCCAACTGCGGCAGTTTCTCGCGCAGTCGGCCCCGGGCGAGTTGCGCGAGTTCGGCTCCATCCGTCTCCCCAGCCACTAACGCGGCCAGCATCTCGCGCCCCGGCTTGCCCAAGATATCGGTGGCGACGGCGGCCAGTTTGATGTTGGCGCCTTCGAGGGTCTTCTGGAGACGATTGGCCTCCGCGGTCCGCTCGCCCACCAAGCTCGCTCGGTAGCGCGTGAGCTCACGGAGTTCACGTTGCGGTCGGTTTGGGACGAAACTTCCGCTGAGCAGCCCGTGCCGCAGCAGGTCAGCCAACCATTCGCAGTCCCGGACATCGGTCTTGCGCCCGGGCACGGCCTTGACATGCCGGGCGTTGACGAGCACCAGGTCGACCCGTCCCTCCAGTAAACGCCAGATCGGCTTCCAGGAGACCCCGGTGCTCTCCATCGCGACGTGACTCACCTCGTTGTGCGTAAGCCAGTCCGCCAGGTCCAGAATGTCCGCGGTCATCGTCCCGAAGGTCCGGACCGCCTTGGTGGGGGCCCCTTCGGGTCCGGTGATGAGCAAGCACGCGACGACCTCGCGCTTATGCACGTCCAACCCACAACAGCGGGGAGAGACGACGTCCATGTCTGCTTCCTCCTGCCGTTGAACGGGCTCGTAGCGCCAGGCTAAGCCGACCTCACGGCGCTCGCGCCGTCCGCGGACCAGCCTAACGCCACGCCAACCCCATTTTCATCCTGCAGTCGTGGCCGGGACGGCCATCAGCAACTGTTGAAAAAGGCGGACCGATCATCAGTTCCGGGTCCAGCAACGAGCAACGTGTCCAGCATTGGCCAAGCGATCGCCGCACGATGGATCGCCTCCGTGCCGCGGTCGGTCCCAGCAACGACACCAGGGGCCCCCCCTCCGGCTGAGCTTGGCACAACGGGGTTCTCTTGTCTGCGACAATCGCTTGCGGCGCCATGACCGTCGGACGTGTGGACTCGTTCCCAGCGATGAGAACCGCATGGATCGCGTCCTCGCCCGCCGGTCGCCTGTAAACCCACGGGGGAAAACGGGCTCATGACTGTCCTGGAAACAGACAGAGGAATGCCCCGATGATGCTCCACACCTCACGTCGTCGCGTCACGCAAATGGCACTCGTGACCGCCGCCGCGGCCACAATGCCCCGTTCCCGGGCGGCGGCCTACCAGGCGACGCCGGTTCCCGCCGAGGCGGCCATCACCGCCGCCCAGGTAGATGCGGCGCTGGCCCGGCTCGATAGCCTGATCGAGGAGGGCATGACCCAGACCGGCGTTCCCGGCACGGCCGTGGCAGTGGTCTATGACGACCAGGTGGTCTACGAACGCGGCTTCGGCGTGCGCGAGCTGGGCCAACCGGAGCCGATCACGCCGGAGACGGTCTTCCAGATTGCCTCGTTGTCGAAGGCGCTCTCCTCCACCCTGGTCGCCGCCGTCGTCGGCGACGGCATGACGACCTGGGATGCCACGATCGGCAGCCTCGATCCCGGCTTCGCGCTCTCCGACCCGTGGGTGAGCGAGCAAGTCGCCATCCGCGACCTGCTCTGCCATCGCTCGGGCTTGCCGGCCTACAGCGGTGATCCGCTGGTCGCCTATTTTCGCGACGATCGCGACGAGTGCCTGCGACGGCTCCGCTCCTACGCCCTGGCCGCCCCCTTTCGCACCACCTGGGCGTACTCCAATCTGGGGTTCAGCGCTGGCGCCTACGCGGCGGCGCGGGCGGCGAATCAATCGTGGGAAGACCTGGCCCAGGCGCGGTTGTTCGCACCGCTGGGGATGACCAGCACCAGTTACCGCTTCGCCGATTACGGGCGCTGGGAGAACCGGGCCGCGCCGCACTACCGCACGGCCGACGGGGTCTGGGCGCCCGGCGACCTGACGGATGATGATGCGGCGGCGCCGGCGGGTGGCGTCAGCGCCAACCTGCGCGATCTCGCCCGCTGGCTCCGGTTGCACCTGGCCGGGGGCATGGTCGACGGACAGCCGGTGGTGGCGAGCGAGCCGCTGCGCGAGACCCACCGGCCGCAGATTGTCGCGATCTCTCCCCCGGATCCGGCGGCTGGGCCGACCACGTTCT
>DATBFY010000218.1:0-4558 GCA_036558265.1 Tepidisphaeraceae bacterium
CTCCTTTTCCCCGTCGGCTTTCAGGCCGTCAACGGCATGGTCAACCGCGTCCGCGAGGCGGCCGGCATCACCAAGAAGGTGACGCCCGAGACCCTCCGTCACACCTTCGCCGTCGACCGCGCCAAAGACGGCGCCGACGAACAGCAACTCCTCGCCCTCCTCGGCCTCGCCGACGACCCCCGCAACCGCGACAGCGTCCGCCGCTACCTCAAACTGGCGGAACCGCCGCTGTAGAGACCGGCGTCCCGCCGACGCCGACCGTGCGCGCAGGTGGTGCTGAGTCATCGAACGGCGGCACCCAGTCCTCGTGCGCCAGGATCAGGTCGTCCACCAGCGCCCGGATCTGCTCGACGTCGAGTTCGGCCGCCGTGTGCGGATCGAGCATCGCCGCGTGGTAGACGTGGTCGCGCTTCCCCGTCAGCGCCGCCTCGACGGTCAGCGATTGGACGTTGACGTTCGTCTGCATCAGCGCGGCAAGGTGCGGCGGCAGGGCGCCGATGTGGGTCGGCTGGACGCCGTTCTTGTCGATCAAGCAGGGCACCTCGACGCAGCAGCCAGCGGGAAGGTTGTCGATCAGCCCGTGGTTGGCGACGTTCCCGTAGATCACCCGCGGCTGACCGGTCTCCATGCTGTGGATGATCAACGTTCCGTACTCGCCGGAGTGACCGGATAGGCGTTTCTTTCGTCCATCGAGCAGTTCGCGGCGGAGGTCGTCGGCCCGCCGCGGGTCCTCGCGGGCGATCTTGTCGAGCCGGCGTTCCCACATCCCGCTCAGTTTGCCGGACCGACCCGCCTCGTACGTCGACAAGACCGCGGGATCGGCCGAGGTCAGCGCCGCCCGCATCTCGCCCCATTCGGCGATCTGGTTCTCGCAGCGGGCGGGATACTCGTCGAGCGGGATGTTGTAGTGGTCGATCAAGTCCGGCCGGTCGCGATGGATGAACCAGGGGACGTACTCGCTGAAGTGCTCGCTCGATTCGGTGACGAAGTAACCGAGTCGCCGCAAGACCTCGAACCGGACGCGCTCGTAGGCGGGCTCTCGACCCTCGGCGGCGATGCGCTGGAGATCGGGGTAGAGATCCTGCCCGTGGCGCTCCAGGCGGAGGTAGAACGCCATGTGGTTGATGCCGGCGCAGCGGTAATCGATCTCGTCTTCCGGCAGGCCTAGCCAACTCGCGATCTCGCGCGCCGTGCCCTGGACGCTGTGGCAGAGACCGACGGTCTTGATCGGCGTCGCCCGCGTCATCGCCCAGGTCAGCATCGCCATCGGGTTGGTGTAGTTGATGAACAGGGCGTCCGGGCAGAGTTCGGTCATGTCGCGGGCGATGTCGAGCATGACCGGGATCGTCCGCAGCGCCCGCATGATGCCGCCGATGCCGAGGGTGTCGCCGATCGTCTGCCGCAGACCGTAGCGTTTCGGCACCTCGAAGTCGATCCAGGTCGCCGGCTGATACCCCCCGACCTGGATCATGTTGACGACGTAGTCGGCGTCGTCGAGTGCTTGCCGCCTGTCGGTCGTTGCCTGGATCGTCGGTTTGGCGCCGGCGCGTTCGGCCACGCGGTTGGCGACCATCTCGGAGTCGCGCAGCCGCTCCGGGTCGATGTCCATCAAGGCGATCTCGGCGCCGTGGAGCTCGGGGAACGTGAAGAGGTCCCACAGCAACGCACGGGCGAAGACCGTGCTGCCGGCGCCGATGAACGCGATCTTGGGCGAACCCATCCCACCATCCCTTTCGACGAGAGCCGCCCTGAAGGCCGCGAGGAGACTGCCGTTGCCGACCGATGAACGGCGCCGCCACCGTGGACGGCGCGTCGAACATCATAGCGAACATCTGCCCACGATCGACGGAGGGCGGTGCGAGTGTGGCGGTGTGGGTGGTGTGGGTGGTGTCTGACTCGGCGCGGTGCGCGCCGACGGGAACCGTGCGTGCGATCCCACCGGTGTGGCCCTCCTCCCCCGAACTCGACCCGCGCGGGCGGGGAGGGGACGGGTCGTCCCGCAATGCCTCCGCCCGGCGGGCCACTCGACCCGCGCGGGCGGGGAGGGGACGGTGTTCGTGGGCCTCGGCGTCTCTCTGCGGGCGCCTCGGGGGAGGGCGGTGGGGACGGGCGGAACAATCCGGGCCATGATGACCGGGGCCAATCGGGGCAGGATACGCCCTGCCCAGGCCCGCACGCCGTGCCGCGTGTGCCGCTTGGGGAAGGGTATAGATCATTTGATCCTTTTTGTCGATATCTTCGAAGTTCCGGCGATGAGCGCCTTCGAGGCGCTGAGGCGCCGCCCGTTTGCGGGGTCGTGCGCAGGCCCATATCGCCCAAGGAGCGCCCACTCGCTCAACCGGCGACGCCCAGAGGGCACCCCCCCGGCGGAGTTGGGCGCCACAGCGCCGACGCTGCTCAACACCGAAGCGCTTTGGGGCGGAGAGGCGAATGCCGTTGAGGTCCTCCCGCGCCGCGGGCGTGATGATCAGGCGGCGCTTATGGGCAGACTTGCGGAGGGGGTTCGTCGCCGCGCTGATAGGCGTCGCCGACTTCGCGCTCCGTCTCTTCCCATAGCCCGTCCGTCAATTCGACGCCTGGGCCGCTGTTGTGCCCGGCCAGGACGAGTTCGCGCGCTTTAAGGAACTTCGCGTGCTCTCGATCCTCCAGCGCCTGAAGTGCCTGGTCGATGACGGTCTCGGCGTCGGGATAACGGCTGTTGTCGATCCATTGCCGGATGCGTTGCTCGGTCTGGGGGCTCAGGGTGATGCCCATCGTGTCACTCCTCCTCCTATCCTAGCAAGCCTCCCGCAGGATAGGTAGCAAGAGGTGCGCTGGTAGCGAGAACCGTTTGCGGGCAGACATCCGCGGTGGGCCGGTCGGCGTGGCGGTGACGCTCGTCGCCTTCGCGGTCGAACTCGTCCTACGCCTCCGGGGTCATGTCGATCCTTTCGCCGCGGTCGAGCTGGTCGAGCCCGACCCGGCTCTTGGCCCGGAGTGTCTCAAGTTGGGACTCGCGCTCGTCGAGACGGTGGACCGCTGCGCACACCACCTCGCCCTCGTCGGGGAACTGCCTACGCTGAACTCTTCGGCGAATGCTGATCTCAATATCGTGGGGGCAATGGATCGACAGCGGTGTTCCTCCTGCATTCCAGCGTAGCAGAACCGGGCGGGTTGGACCGTAACCATCGTCCCGAGTCGCCTGGTCAAATACTTGGGCCAGCCGATACTCGATGCCGAAGTTGGCCATTCCTGCCCGGTGTGCGGCGACTTCGTCGCTATGGCGGTGACGCGGTCATGGCGGTGTTTCGCGACAAATATATGTTTGCCAAGGTATCTGTGATCGCGAACGAGTACCTTAGAGAGACGCCGGCTCCATCGGCTCGGTTGGCAGGAAAAAGGTAAGATGCGTCCATCCAAACCCCCGAGGTGGACCAGTCTTTCGGGCTCAGACCACCCCAGCAAGCGCCAAAATCAACGTATCGGCTTTGTCTGGCGAGATGCTCCATTGCTCCCGGCGAGCTTGTCGTTCGTTTTCACGACGCGGATTTCACAGCTCCACGCGATGATATGGGAGTGCCAAAGCGATGGAGATCACGCCTTGGGAGGGTCACGTACTGAGGTTGATGTCTCGTCTCGCCAAGAAGCCGCGTGAGGAGATTGGCCATGCCGGTGCAGCTCTATCAAACCACGGTCGCGGACGAACAGACCGGGTTGACATGCGGGTTCATTGTGGTGCCGGCTTGGGCGCTTGAGAAGCCCGAGATGCTCACACAACCAAGCCCGCTCAACACCATCGCAAACGCGCTCGAACTCAATCCTCACAAGGTCGTGCCGCTCGATGCGAGGTCCGTAACCGCCGCCATGTCTGCCGTCTTGGCGGCCGATTACAGTGCGAGCACTACCGAAGACTTCGATTGGACGCACGTGGTGAGCTCGCCGAGCGATGTCCCGTCGTACTGCGATCCACAAGTCGACGCGTTCGCGACCTACGTGACGAATTCTCGCGTGGTCCCCTTTGAGCGATCTCCCATCTCGATGGAGTCGATCGTCCAGATCGTCAAAGCGAGTGGCGGTGCGGGCATCGGAGCGACGGTTGGCCTGCTGGCCGGAGGCGGTACTCCGCTTATGCTTGTCACGGTGCCGGCGGGAATCATTCTCTGCGGGGCCGCTACAGGAATTGCCTCAGCCCTTGAGGAGGGACTTCGACTTCGCGTTCTCGGCCTGATGGGGGTCAAGCCGAGGAAGCGGCGGCAGAAACAGTCAGCAGATTAAGCTCGTCCCACCGACTCAGGCTTCGGAGCAACAGCAAGCGCCGGCATCAGGGAATCAGCCTTGTCGGGTGAGATCTTCAGCCGCCCGTTTGCCGTGCCCCCCAGAAAACTGGTCCACCCGTGGTGAGAGTTCTCGGCCGGGTTGAGGGTGCCGCAACTGGAACGAAGACGCAGCCCGGATCCCCGTGGCCTCGAAAACCGGAGAACTGCACCCGGTTCTCCCGCACGATCCACATGCGGTTGCGATTGGAACGTACAGCACCCGATCGCACGCAGTAGCTCGCGATCGGCCGGGTCCTCGTGCC
>DATBFY010000219.1:0-3450 GCA_036558265.1 Tepidisphaeraceae bacterium
CTCGATCTCGAACGGCTCCTGGTGTCGCACCGGCACGAATTCCATCGCCATCTGGTGGGAGTCGAGCATCCGGATGCGGGCGAAGTCGGGCCAGATCACGCCGTTGAGCAGGTGGTCCCGGACGGCCTGGAGGACGACGTCGGTGCCGTAGATGCGCATGGGACGCCGAAGGCGCGGGAAGACCTCGGCGATGGCGATCGGCAGGCTGGCGACGTGGTCGAGGTGTGAGTGGGTGAGGATCACGTGTCCGACACGTGCGAGCTGATCGCCGGTGAGTGAGAAGCCGAGCGAGCCGGCGTCGATGGCGATCGTGCCGTTGATGAGGAACGTGGTGAGGGACTGGGTCTGGGAGCAGTCTCCCCGGGACGTGGGTAGCAGTTGGACGTGAAGGGGCATTGGGTCCGCGCGGCCCCGCGGATGGGTGCCGCCTCAACAGGAAATGCTAACCGAGCGAGCGGCGCGAAAGCAACTTTTCTCCGTCACGCGAGCAGGCGGATCACGCTGCCCTTTACAGGGCAATTGCGGCGCGCGCCGCCTGCGATCCGCGCGCGGCGTCGGCGAGATGCACGCGCGCGCTTGTACCGCGAACACCACCACGTAAGATTCGGCGCCGCGGCGACGAGTGCGATAGAAAATTTATCGGTCCGTCACGAACATCACCCGGACCGGAACGTCTTGATGAGTGAAATGGAACAACGACCTCCTGGAAGCAAATCGCGCGTCGTACCCGTCGGTCTGACCCAGATGGCCTGCACGGCAGACCCGGAGCAGAACCTCCGCAACCAGGTGCGGCTGGTGGAGGAGGCGGCGCGTCGCGGGGCGAAGATCATCTGCACGCAGGAGCTGTTCCGCTCGCAGTACTTCTGCCAGTGTGAGGATCATCGGTTCTTCCAACTCGCCGAGACGATCCCAGGGCCGAGCACCGAGGCACTGTCGAAGGTCGCCAGGCAGCACGGCGTGGTGATCATCGCGTCTCTGTTCGAGAAGCGCGCCTCGGGGCTGTATCACAACACGGCGGTGGTGATCGAGACGGACGGGTCGATCAAGGGGATCTACCGGAAGATGCACATCCCGGACGACCCGCTCTATTACGAGAAGTTCTACTTCACGCCTGGCGATACGGGGTTCCGCGCGTGGGATACGAGCTACGGCAAGATCGGCGTGCTGGTCTGTTGGGATCAGTGGTACCCGGAAGGGGCGCGGCTGACGGCCCTTCAAGGGGCGGAGATCATTTTTTATCCGACGGCGATCGGGTGGCACCCCGGCGAGAAGGCGGAATACGGCGAGGCGCAGCATGACTCGTGGGAGCTGATCCAGCGGTCGCACGCGGTGGCAAACGGGTGTTACGTGTGCGCGCCCAACCGCATCGGGGTGGAGCACATTCCGGGGGCGGACGGCAAGCTGGTGAGCGAGGACGGGATCCAGTTCTGGGGCCAGTCGTTCGTGGCGGCGCCCAACGGGCAGGTGGTACACCGGGCGTCGGAGGACCGGGAGGAGGTCGTGGTGGTGCCGTGCGACCTGGAGAAGGTGGAGTTCAGCCGGACGCACTGGCCGTTCTTGAGGGACCGGCGGATCGACGCGTACGGGGATATCACAAAGCGGTTTGTGGATGCGGTTTGAGGCCGTGAGAGGATCACTGGGTGGGATTCCGTTGAACAATGAGCGGGACGAGCCTCGGCTGTTGGACTATGAGTCGCCGATCCCACGCGGTTCGCGCAGGAGGTCGGGTTGGCTGCGGCGTCTGAACAGCGGTGAGGATACGTTTCTCGCCTCCTCCGCGTTGCTCTTTGCGCTGCTCTGCTGGGCGATTTCGGGGTTCGGATGGGCGCTGGGCGCCCCCGGCCTATCCTTCTGTGCCAGCGTCGCGCTGCTGGCAATATCGTTCGTGCTGGCGCTCGCCAGCTTCTTCGAGGAGGCGCGAACCAGCCGGACGTTTGCGGTAATCAGCCTCATGCTGTGCGCGGGATACGTGGTCGCTTTGGCCGCATTGCGGTGACGCCGATAGAAAAGAACACTCGAATGGCAAAGGTCAAAGTTCTCGACAAGACACCGGCAGCGTTGGGTTACTCGTTTCCGGCGGAGTGGCATCCGCACCGTGGCACGTGGTTCTCCTGGCCACGGCCCGAGGGGATCTCGTTCCCCGACAAGTATCACACTGTGCCGGAGAACCTCGCCCGAATCATTAAGGAGATCGCGCCGCGGGAAGAGGTGCACATCAATGTGCCCAACGGGAACTACGTCCGGATCGCGTCCGATCAGTTGAAGGAGCACGGGTGTCCGCTGCGGAACGTGTTCTTTCACCAGATTAAGACGAACGAGAGTTGGTGCCGGGATCATGGGCCGGCGTTCGTCTTAAAGAGCGGGAGATCCGCTAAGCCGCAAGCGGCGGTCGTGGATTGGGGCTTCAACGCCTGGGGCGGGAAATACCCCCCCTACGACGATGACGACGCCGTGCCGACCCGGATCGCCGAGGAGTTCAAGCTGCCCGTCTTCTATCCCGGAATCGTCATGGAGGGCGGCGCCGTCGATTTCAACGGCGCGGGGACGGTGCTGACCACTGAGTCCTGCCTGCTCAACAAGAACCGCAACCCGAAACTGTCCAGGAAGCGGATCGAGCGGTATCTGAAGGATTATTACGGCCAGCGGCACGTCTGCTGGCTGGGCGACGGGATCGTCGGCGACGACACCGACGGCCACGTGGACGACCTGGCGCGCTTCATCGACCCCGGGACGATCGTAATCGGCGTCGAGGAGGATTTGAAGGACGAGAACTACAGGATTCTGCATGAAAACCGTCGGCGGGTGCGGCTCCTGAAGGATCAGGACGGTCGGCCCTTCGACGTGGTGGAAATCCCCATGCCCGGTGTGGTCGAGCACGACGGCCAGCGACTGCCGGCGACGTACGTGAACTTCTATTTCGTCAACGGGGCCCTGCTGGTACCGACATACGGGCAGCGGAAAAATGACCGGCGGGCATTGGGGATCCTTTCCAAGGCGCTGCCCGGACGCCGGGTGATCGGGATTGACTGCGTGGAGCTGATCTGGGGCCTGGGGGCGATCCACTGCCTGACCCAGCAGCAGCCAAGGTTCTGATCCGCCCGAGCGCGCGCGGTGGAATTAATTTTGTCTCAAACCTTCGGAAAAACTAACGCACGGCCGATAGACGGCGTAGTATTATCCCGCTTTCCAATACCCGGGCGCCGCGGGCGCCCAAGAGGGAATAACTCGATGAGCACGGACATCTCGGTCGCCTCGAACAGCGCGACGTCTCCTGCCGCCGCCCCCCCCAACGCCCCCGTGGTTCACGGGCAAATCCCGCCGAAGAGCAATGGCGCGCCCACCTCGTCCGGGAATGGGCTCGTTGAAGCCGCCCCGCCGGGCAAGTGGACACCCGCCGATTCGGCACGCGTGTACGGCATCGACTACTGGGGGCAGGGGTACTTCTCCGTC
>DATBFY010000220.1:0-6607 GCA_036558265.1 Tepidisphaeraceae bacterium
CGGAACCGCAGGCAGATGAGAAATACGCGAGGATCGCGCGGAACGTTCACGTTCTGCTCTTCGCGCGGCGGCCGGATGGGCTGCCGCAAACGATCATCCCCGAGCGGCTTCGAGAGGCGCTTCATGCCCTCTTCGAGAAGAAGCGCGCACTTTCGGATAAGGATCGACGCGGGCAGTGACGACACCAATCGTGAAAACGACCGGGCGCAGGACTGCGGGCAGCGCTCGGCCGACTGCTACCGCTGGCCAAGCCGAAGAAGGAAGTCGAGCAGGCCGAGCAATTCTGCTTTCAACTCGGGTTCCATTTCCTTCTCTTCCCATTTCGAACGAAGCTCTTGCGCCCTCTCTGTCAACTTCTGCTTGCGGGCCTGCTGTCGACGATTCTCCGTCTCGATGATCTCGTTCAAGTCGCCGGGAACGTGCTGCGCGCAATAGTGGTGAGTAGAACCGCCGTGGCCGTCCGTGATGGAGACCTTTGCCTCCGCTTCGCAACGTTCGCATCGTTGACCTTCATTCATCGAGTCGCCTCGTGCCCAATAGCTCCGATTGTATTGCGCCGGCGCAGGATAGCATGCCGCTCGCCGTGCGACGCAAATCTGCAACAACGATCCCGCGGAGGGTGGACGGGTGCGGGCTTCGAAAGATGTAGGCGGGGTTTGGGGCAGCGCCTGGCAGCCCCCAATGGGCCGGAATTCCAACTTGGCTTGAGCCGGATGGGGTTTGGAGTTCACGCTTTAGCGTGCGTTAATTGAAGACACGCTGAAGCGTGAACTGGCGAACTGCGAGAATAAAACGTGTTGCGCGCGGGTGGGAATCGGAAGTGGGGATGGTAAAAGGGGTTGCGAGAATCTCGGGTGAAAAAACCGACCCCAAAGCGGCCCCCTGGGCGACGGTTTGTGGCCCCGGGATCGCCCGGCGTTGGCCCTGCCTTGGCCCTGGGGTGCGCTCCTGTCGCCCCTACGCTACGGGGCTGAATCGTTGGTTGCATTTAATAGACACGGCTTACGCCGTGGGCTATGTTCTGTCGCCGCTTTGCGGCTGTCGGTGCAGGCGTATTCGGTTGTCAATGAGCGCGTCTACAAGAAGGCGTGGGGTTGCGCGCCGGTGACGCTTCGGGCGCCATCAACGTTGCCGGAGGTGGGGATTTGCTGGGGTTTTCGGGTGAAATCTTTTTTATTTTTCGGATGGAGGGGGTGGCGCCGCGCGCGTCACGGGAGCGCAACAAAACGTCGGAATGTTTGCGCGCGGAGGCGGGGCGGCGCTCGGTCCCGCGTCCCCCGCGGAGGGTCGACGGCTGCGCGGTTGCCGGGACGGTGCAGGCGGGGTTTGGGTCGGAGTCCCAATGGGCCGGAATTCCAACTTGTCTCCGCCGGATGGAGGGCCAAGCGGTCGCGGGAGCGTTAAAATGGCGCGCCGGCGATGAGACGACAACTCCGCATCCTGCTGAACCTGGGGGCGGTCCTGTCTCTTGTGCTCTGCGGAGCGATAGCAATCCTCTGGTTCTACGGACATCCCGGATTTAGCCGGTGCGCGCTGCTATTGAAGCCGAGCAATCAGCCCTCCCAAACGACGATTCGCGTGGGTACCGTCGGCAACCATATCTTTTTCGACATCGAACGTACGGCAGTCGAAGACTCCCCGGGAGGATTCGAGTTCCCAAGTTCGGGGTTCGCGATGACGTCGGGTCCGCCCTCGTCGCGTGACATGCCCGACCTGATCCCTGGCGCGGGTAAGTCACTCTGGGGAACACTCGGATTCGGAACGATGCACCGTGTTGAGCGCGGGCGGGAGGAACGGACGGGCGAGTATTGGGTCGACCTGATTCACGGTCCTCTCGTCCTGCGAGATTTGCGGCGCGTATGGCTGCCCTGCTGGATTGTGCTCATGGCTATCGGTGCGCTGGTCCTTCTAATCTCGCGCCGGGCGACAAGGGTCGTACGGCGAAGATACCGGTTGACCCGAGGTCGATGCTCTGCATGTGGCTACGACCTCCGCGCCACGCCGGATCGCTGCCCGGAATGCGGCACCGTGCCTGACGCTTCGAGGTGACCGGCACGATCCGCCGCTCGCCTGGGCCTCCATCCGGCTGATCCAAGCGTCGAATTCCGGCCCATTGGGGTTGGCACCCCAAGCCCCGGCCTACAGGCGTCCCGCGAAGCCCGCAGCCGTCCAGCCTCCCGGCGGGGCAAGCACCAAGATCCAAGCATCAAATCTCAAACGAACGGTCAAATTCGAAATACCAATGACCCAAACGGCCGCGAGTGCCGCGAGTGTGATTGAGCGGCCGACCCGTGACGCGACGACTGGCGAGCCCGCGGGTGTCCAGGCCAATTAGCGCCATTTCGGCTGCGCCACTCCAAGCGACTTCCTGAGGGTAGACCAGAGTTCACGAAACTCATGGCGGTCGGTCGCGCTTACGGTAATGAATCCTGCAAACACGGGTATGCTCCTTCGCAACCACAAGTCCGCACAAATGACCGGGATATCATTCCCCTTCGCGAGGTCTAGATATCTTCAATTTGCCTGTGGAATTTGAGTACTCGTAGGTCGTTATCTCGACCGCGACGCTGAGGCGCTGGCGGGCGGAGGGTGACAGTCCTAGCCTGCCCTGCTCCTTCGCGACATCGTACCGCGCCACTGGGAGGACCCGTTTCGCAAGCGACTTGAGGGCCTGCGCTCGGCATGGGAAGTTCTGACGCCGCGTGCGTTCGCGGACCTTCGTTAATCGAAAGGAGGACGCAATACGTTCGACGTCTCGAATATAAGAGGCACGCCGGATGGCCCGGCCATAGGTCAGAGGGAACGTGTCTTCGATCATGATCGCATTTCACATGGTGCGCTTGCGCCAAGCATCAAGGTCCGAGCATCAAATTTCAAACGGACGGTCAGTTTCGCGAAATACCAATGACCCAAACGGCGGCGCTGCGCCCGGTGTCGTTTGGGTCATTGCCTCATCGGTCATTCGAATTCGTTTGAGTTTTGGAGCTTGGCCCTTGGAGCTTTTCAAACGGCGGTAAGGTGAAGACGTGAAACGCGGTCACCTCGTCACGGCGCCACCACCCTCAGCATCACCGGCGGCGAGGTCGGGTTCTCGCCCGACAACGCCCGCGCGTGGCACGGCCGCGCCTGCGCCGCGACCCAGGGGGCGCACTGGATGAAGATCTGCCGCTCCGCCTGGCCGTCGGGGATCAACACGCCGCTCAGGCCGATGTCCGAGACGATCACGCCGTGCGGCAGGTTCTCCACCTCAAAGCTCACGGGGCCCTTGAGGGCGCCGCGCTTGAGGCGCAGCCACGCGGGCGTGCGCTGGCCCGGGTGGACGGTGATGAAGTCCTGCTTCGGGTCGATCGGGTCCAGCGCCACCGTGAACTGCGGCCGGCCGGTGACCGTCACCTTCGGCAGGTCGGGCAGCGGCCGGGTCACCGGCTTGCCACCGATCGTCGCGGTGGCGGTGACCTTGATGACCGCGGGCGAGGCGGGGGCGGTGGAGGCGGGTTGAGTGGCCGGTGCATCGGCGGGGGCATAGATCGTCCCCTGGGCGTCAAGCCGTCCGGCCTCGACCGTGATCGGGTTGGTCATGCGCACCGATGAGGGGACGCCGGCGAAGCGCACGGTGACGGGCCCGTCGAAGTTGTCGATGCGGTTGACGCGCACGATGAACGGCCGCCCGCCGCCGGCGGGGACGCCGGGGTTGAACCCTTCGACCGACGCGGTGAAATCCGGCCTGGCCGGGCGGACGACCAGGCGGTAGACGAAGCGCGCTCCGCCGAAGCCCCGGCTGTCGGACACGCGCACGAGGTAGTCGCCGTCGGCGGGGGGCGTGAACGACAGGCGCGAGTCGGCGCCGAGCTGGCGGAGCTGGTCGTCGTCGTTGGCGTAGTGGAGCGTGAAGACGGGCAGGCCGTTCTCCGCGAGCTTTTCGCCCGGCGGGTGCGGCTCGACGATGTAGCATTTTTCCTCGTAGGCGTGGGCGGCGGCGCTGGTGTCGAAGAAGGTGCGGCGACGCCCGCCCACGGCGTAGAAGTTGTATTCGGAGTCGGGCCCGCGCGGGTAGAGGTCGAGCCGCACGACCTCGCCGCCCAGGTAGAGGTACTGGTTGAGCTCCATCTCCTCCCAGTTGAAGAGCCGCGCGCCGACGGCGCTGGCATCCACGGCGCGGAAGGTGATGTGCGAATCGCGGACGGCCTGGAGCTGCACGCGCTCGACCGGGCGGCCATCCGGCCAGAGCACCTCGACCCTGGTGTCGGCGGGCGAGCCGCGCTGGGCGGCCTGGGTTTCGAGGATGAGCGGCTCGCCCTTCCTGGCGGCAAAGCGGTAGCAATCGACGTCGCCCGGCGAGTCGAAGCGGCCGCTGACGCCGCCGGGCAACGGCAGGCGCATGGCGCGGTCGGGCGTGTCGTCGGGCTCGCACTCGGTGGCCTCGTCGGGATAACCCACGAGCACCGACAGCGCGCGGCGCGTGCGGAGCGCGGCACGGTCGATCGGCAGCGCGGCCTCGCCGGCGGCGGGGGCTTTGACCTTGACTTTGGCGTCGGTGGGTAGGTTGTAGCCGATCAAACGGACTTCGGATTCCCTGTCGGGCGCGACCGCCAGCGGGAACGCGCCGGTGACGAACGGGAACGTGCCGACCGACATGCGGAAATAGTGCTGCGGCGAGGCGGCGCCCTGCAGATCGTTGACGCGGAGCGTGTAGCGCCCGTCCGCCGGCAACACCTGCACCAGCAGCGGGTCGGGATCGGTCGCATCATCGGTCGAAACGGTCAGCGGATGGCCCGCCGGGTCGAGCAGCGTGACGATCGGGTCGGCTTTGGAGGCGAAGCGTTTGGCGGCGCAGTCGATGACGATCGTCTGTCCGGCGCGGGCGTCGAAGGCGAAGGCGTCGGCCTGGCCGCGGGCGGTCAGGTTGCCACCGAAGGTGACCGGGAGCGTGGTCGCCAGCGCCGCGGCCGCGGGGCGGGTGGTCGAGGCGGGTTTCTCGAGCGCTTCGACCTGGGGCAGGTCGTCGAGGATGAATTTGGCGGCGGCGCTTGGGCCGCCGGGGCCGATGGCGACGAGATCGACAGCGCCCAGTGGCGCGTCGGCGGCAGTGGTGATCCTGGCCCGCCGGGCGTTGGGATTCGCCCGATCCGGCGGCAGAAGTTCCGCGCTGATTTTGTCATTGCCGGCGACCTTGATTGACGTGGCCGTATTGATCTCCTTGCCGGTGAGCTTGACCTCGGCGCTCGTGCCGCGCCGCATGCCGCGCGGCTCAAGGTTCGCCAGTTCCGGCTTGGGCGGGGCGATCGGCCTGGCGGTGGTGGATTCGTAGTAGCCGACGGTGCCGTCGAGCCGGCCGACGACCGCCACGCGGGCATCGAGCGCGAGGGCGATCGCGGTCGGCCAGTCGGACTGGGCGTCGATGGCGCGCCTGAGCTCGACCTTATTCGCGTCCCAGAGCTTGACGGTCTTGTCGTCCGCGCTGGTGAGGAGCGTCTTGCCGTCGGCCGAGAGCACGAGGCGCAGGATCGACCCCTCGTGGGCGAACTGCGCCAGCAGCAGCGTGTTGGTGCCCTCGGCGGCGGTGGGGCTGATCCGCCAGACGCGCACGCGGTTGTCGGCGCCGGCGGCGTAGAGGCGCTGGCCGTCGGGACTGAAGGCCAGCGTCTGCTGTTCCTTCGTCGGCTCGCTGCGCGTGTCGAGGCGCTTGCCGGCCGCGACGTCCCAGAGCTTGACGGTGCGGTCGGCGCTGGCGGAGGCGAGCACCTTGCCATCCGGGCGGAACGCCAGGTCGAAGACCGCGCCGTTGTGGCCTTCGAGCGTGTGAAGGGGCTTGGGCGGGTCCTGCGACAGGTCCCAGAGAATGATGCGCTGGTCGTAGGAACCGGTGGCCAGCGTCTTGCCGTCGGGCGAGATCGCGACGGCGTAGAGGGCGTCCTTGTGGCCGGTGAACCGGCGGAGGCGCTTGCCGTCGGCGACGTTCCAGATCGTCACCTCGCCAGAGACGCCCGGATCGCCGGCGGCGGCGATGAGCTTTGCGCCGTCGGCACTGAAGGCGACGGCGTTCACGTGTCCCGCGTGCGGGCCGAGCGTCGCGAGGACGGCCTGGTTCTCGACCGAGCGCAGCTCGACCTGGTTGAGGACGGCGAGCGCGAGGAGCTTGGATTTGGGCTCGTAGGCCATCGCCTGCACGGCGCGGCGCGGGGCGGCTTTGAGGGTGACCTTGGGCAGCGGCGCGGCGGTGTTGGCGGCGACGGCGATGGTGGCGTCCTCTCCGGCGGCCGGTCCCGGCGCGCCGCCGTCGATCCAGCGGCGGAGCAGCGCGATCTCGTCGGGTGAGAGCTTATCCCCCTTCTTGGGTGGGGGCATGAAGGGTTTATCTTTATGCTCGACCTGGCGGATCAGCGGCGACTGGTCGGCCTTGCCGGGCAGGATGGCGGGACCGTCTTCACCGCCTTTCATAAGCAGCGTGTAGGTCTCCATGACCAGCTCACCCTCGGCCTGCCTGGCGTCGTGACAGGCGATGCAGTGCCGGGCGAGGATGGGGCGGATTTGTTTGAAGGGGACAGGCGTGGGCTTGGGCGCATCGGCGCCGCGGGCCAGGGGCGCGAGGACGTGGCCCCGCGTCCAG
>DATBFY010000221.1:0-6126 GCA_036558265.1 Tepidisphaeraceae bacterium
CATCGTGTCCTTCCAGAGCTCCAGGTTCTCCAGGTACACGCTGGTGCCCCGGGCGACGCACGTCAGCGGGTCTTCCGCCAGCCGCACGTCCAGGCCCGTCGCGTTGGAGATCACCGTGGTCAGCCCGCGGAGCAGGCTCGACCCGCCCGCCATGGTGATGCCGTTGTCCACCAGGTCCGCCGCCAGTTCCGGGGCGGCCTGTTCGAGGGTCTGCGTGACCGCCTGCACGATCGCCGTCACCGGCTCCTGCAGCGCCTCGCGGATTTCTTCGGCCGTCACGATCGTCTTGCGCGGCAGGCCGCTGATCATGTCGCGGCCGCGGACTTCCATGCTCGGCTCCTCGTCGCCCCACGGGGCGGCGCTGCCGATCTCGATCTTGATCCGTTCGGCCATCTGCTCGCCGATGGCCATGTTGTAGGTCTTGCGCATGTGCCCGATGATCGCCTCGTCGAAGTCGTCGCCGGCGACGCGCTCGGAGCGGCAGACGGAAATGTCCGCCAGCGAGATGATGGCGACCTCGGTCGTCCCCCCGCCGATGTCCACGATCATGCTCGCGGTCGGTTCGGTGACCGGCAGTCCCGCGCCGATGGCGGCGGCCATGGGCTCCTCGACGAGGAAGACGCGGCGGGCGCCGGCGCGCTCGGCGCTGTCCAGGACGGCGCGCTTCTCGACGGCGGTGATGCCGCTGGGGATCGCGATCACGACGCGCGGGCCGATGAAGTGCTTTCGCCCGTGAACGCGCCGGATGAAGTAGCTCAGCATCGCCTCGGTGATCTCAAAGTCGCTGATCACGCCGTCCTTGAGCGGGCGGATCGCCGTGATGCTGCCCGGGGTCTTGCCGAGCATTTCCTTGGCGACCAACCCGACCGCGTTGCCGTTCTGGAGGACGCGGTTGGTGCCCTTCTTGACGGCGACGACGCTGGGCTCGTTGAGGACGATGCCCTCACCCTTGACGCACACCAGGGTGTTGCAGGTCCCCAGGTCGATGCCCATATCGACGCTGAACATGCCTAGCAGGCGATCGAAAATCACGTGGCGCTCCTCGTAACTCCGGTCCAACGAACACCGCGCGACGCGGGCGCGGTCTGTCACGACGCTCTGGACCGGACTATCGTCAAACGGAAGGGGCTACACTAGAAGTGGACGGCCGCCTTGCGCACATTGGCTTTCGCGCGGGTGCGAGTGCGTTGCGCGTGATGCGGCGGACACGTCCGGCGCGTCCGCGGCAGCGCGTCGGGGGGGATCGAACGCGCGCGCCAAGGGCGACCTGGGGTGTCCGGGCCGTTCTTCCAGAATCCCATTCCCGGACCCACGCCGACACTCCGGCCGACGCGACGACAGGTCCGAAAATACTGCCCGGTACGCGCGGCTAAGGTACAGGACGAATAGATTTGCTGCAAATGCGGCGCGGCGAGACTTGCGCGGCGAGGCGGCTTCAGACCTTTGGGTTTTCGCCTTTGAATTATTAAGGCAACGTGTTCAACCCGAACGTCCCGTTATATGACGTCTGCGGCGTGTAGTACTCGATCTCCCCCTCCAGCGCCGCCCCGTGCCCCTTCTTCCCCCCCAGCGTCATGGTGACCTTGACCACCAGTTTCGGCGACAGCACCAGCAGCGACAGCCGGCCGGTCGGCTGGTCGTAGGTGAGCTGGCCGCTTACCTGAAAGCTTTGTTTCCCCGTAAAATCGAGCGCCGCGAACAACTCCCCATGCCTGGCCTCGCTGACCTTTAGCGATAGCGTGCCCTGGTAGACGGGATCGGTCGAGGCGTGTGACCCGGACCACGTGCCGATCAGCGTCGGCGCGATCCGGCGCAGTGGCGGGCCCACGGGCGTATCGTCCCGGGAAGTGTGATGGTGATGTTTGCCCGGGGCTGGTGCGGGAGGGGGACCCGGCTGATCGACCGGGGGTGGCGGCGCGGACGGACCCGTCGGCGAGCAATCTCCCCCGAGAAACACCGACGACATCAGTCGCCGGGATTCCAGGCTTTCCAGCACTGTCACTGCCATTGCTTTTCGTGCCATCCGACCCTCCCATCGGACTTGTCGGCGCACGGGCGAGGCCGCTTCAGCGGTCGGGCCTCCTTAAATTCGGAACAATCGGAAAACCCGGAGCCCCCCTTAATGCCCCAATGCCCGCCTCTCCCGAACTTTGCGCGAAAATCAAATTTGAGCCATCTGCTCCTTAGGGTAAAGTGGATCACCATGCCGCAATCCCGCCCCCCCAAACGCCTGCGACTGCGCGACATCCGAAACGTCTTTCGTCTCATCGGTGAAGTTCGAGAGCTGGGCGCCGACCCTAAGGTCTGGCGCCCCCACATGATCAAGCGCCTGCGCGAGCTTTTCGGCGCCGAGATCGTGATCTCCTCCGAAGTCCACGCCCAGACCACCAAGGTGCCCGGAAAGCTCAAGATGATCGACATCGGCTGGGGATGCGACAGCGAAGCCAACCTCTGGGACATCCACACCGAGCGCGACGATGAGAACCTGGAGGAGTGGCGGATCGCCGCCGGGCACGTCCCCGAGGATCACGCCCACACCCCCACCGAGGACCAGACCGGCGCGGTCGAGGTGCCCGTCCACCCCATCAAGCCGGTGTATGGGGGCAAGTCGTTCGTGTTGTCGCAGTACTCGCTGCCCCACATCATGGCGGTGGACCAACTCGGCTTGCACCGTGCGTACGGCGACGCGCCCTTCAGCCCCGCCGAGCACCGGCTGGTGCGCTTATTTCACACGGAACTGGGCCGGCTCTGGAAGCGGGACGTGCTGCGCGAGGCAAAGGACCCCACCCACGACCTGCCGCCGCGGCTCTCTCAGACGCTGGCGGAGCTGCTCTCGGGCAAGAGCGAGAAGGAGATCGCCGCGCGCCTGGAGCTGTCGCGGCACACCATTCACAACTACGTCAAGGCGCTGCACCAGCGGTTCGAGGTTTCCAGTCGCGGGGAATTGCTGGCAAAGGTGGGCGCGGCGACCAAACCGGACTTCACCCCGAGGCTAAGCATCACGCTGCCCCGACCGGACAAGTCACCCACGCGAAAGGAGTGAACCAAGCGCCCCGCGCGACCGCGACAGGCGCGCGGCACGCGGGGCACTCGCAGAGGAACGGGGGTGCTTTACTCCGGGGGCGATGATGCACTGGGCGGAGCAGTGCGGGCAATCACCGAAACTCGCACATCTCATCCGCTTCTCATCTGGCGCAAAATGAGAACGTCCCGTGCCACCCACAGCACGGGACGTTTCGGGAAATTCCAAAGGGTCTGACCGGGGGAAGACGCGAACTTGTACCCGCCTGTTACGCGCCAGACCATCGCCCTGAACGGGGCACTCCACCAGCGCGAGTCACTTCTTGACGGTCACCTCCGCCACCTTTCCCGAAACGACCTCGATCTGCACGGCGTTGGGATCCTTGGGATCCTCGGGGAACTGCGGCCTGGTCGAGACCGTGTAAGGGCCCGGCGGGACTTCCTTGAACTCGAACGTGCCGTCCGCCCCCACGTTCGCCGACCCGCCCCACTTGCCGATCGGATCGCCCGGGGGCGCGACGTTGATATTCCCTCCGCCCGCGGGCTTGCCCGCCTTACCGATCACCTTGCCGCGAATCGTGCCCGTCGCGACCACCTTCAGCTCGACCGGCCGCGGCTGGGGAACGGCATGAAGCTTGAGTCCCTCGACCTGGAACCAGCCGGGCGTGTAACCCCAGATCTGGAGGTAGCCGGCGGGGACGTTCGGGAGCGCGAAATGTCCCTGGGCATCCGTTTTGGTTTCCGCCGCGTCGGGCAGGGGATAGCCGCGGCCATCGATCCCCATCGTGTTGCTCGCGCGGATGTTGACGCCGGCGACCGGCTTGCCTTGGCTGTCGGTCATCGTGCCGCTGAAGGTCACAATCTTGCAAAGCTCGATCGTTAGCTTTCGGCTGGAGCCGTCCTTGAGTTCCTCGTAGCCGAGCATGCGGGGGGCATAGCCGGGGGCGGCGGCGACCAGGCGATACTGCCCATCAGCGATGCCGGCGACCTCAAAACGGCCCAGTTTATCACTCGTGCCGGCGACGACCTTTTCATAGGTGTTTTGCGGCCTCTGGAGACGTTCGACACGAACCTGCGCGCCGTCGATCGGCTTACCATTGGCCATGTCAAAAACGTCACCGCGCAGCATCGCACCGCCCTTGGCCTTCTGACCAGCCCCGGCCGCTGGCACGGGGACGCGCTGGTCGATCACCTGCACCCCATCGGGCACCTTGGCCTGCTTCCAGTCGATCTTGGGGGTCAGGTAGACATCCATGCGCGGCGGAGCGACGGGGTTGCGGAAGTTGGGCTGGTCGGCCGCAAAGGTGCTCCGCGGGTCGTTGTAGAGGCGGTGCCAGCTCTCCGGCACCCAGACGGTGAACGACCAGTCATAGTGCGTGTCCGACTTCGGATCCTTGTCATCGGTTAGAAATTGGCAGTTGGCCGGCCCGTCGTGGAGGACGACCTGGACCGCCGGGGCGCGGACGGCGCCCAGCGCCTTCAGGGCCTCGTTGAGCGCGGCGGCGTCGCCGCGGTAGAGGAACGTCCACTCCCCGCCACCGAACGGCGGGCCCTCGTACCAGCCGACGCGGGTCTTGAGGTTGGCCACATCCACCGCGCCCAGGGGCCAGCCGGCGTCGGTCACGGGCGTGTTGCCCTTGCCGACCATGATCAGCGCGGGGGAGGGAGTGACGAAGTAAAGGAGCACGAAGGCAACGATGGCGGCAAGCCACCGCCATGGCCGAGGCGACGATCGCATTTGACGATCTCCGTGTGAGATGACCGACTGCGAAGACCCGGGCAGATGGACGCCGGCGCGACCCGAAAGTTCCCCCTCAAGCGGCGTCGGCTTCGAGTGCGATCGGAAACTCGGCGCGGTAATCCGGGCGACCGCGGATCTGAGTCTCGACGACGACCCGCCAGCTCGCGGCGCGCATCGGATCGGAGATCTGCTCGGGCGGCGTGAGCTTGGTCTTGCCGGACACGGGCCGATCGCGGTCGGCGCCGCGATCGGCGGTCAGCTCCTGCCAGGTCTCAAAGAGATTTGGGTTCCTGGCTGAACCGCAGACGAGCCCGACCCGCGCGGCGCGGATCGTCACCGGCCGGCGGAACGATTGTTCAACGCGGACGTCAAAGGTCTTGCCCGGACGGAACGTTTCGGTGTTGACCCAGAGCCGCGCGTCGTTCGCGACCCGCGCCAGGCGCCGATGGCGGAGCCAGCGCGCGATCGGGATCAGTCCCAGCGCCAGGTAGACCGGCGAGGCGATGAGTGCCTCGAGCGGATACGGGCGGTCGGCGTGCATGAAGTAGTGGGCGATCGCCACGCCCCCCATCACGTACCAGATCATCGAGACCGCGCGCCAGGGGTGCCGCGCGGCGGCCAGGGTGACACGGGGGGTCAACTCGCGCCAGTTGCCCTCGCGCGGCGGCTTGGGCGGCCAGACTTTTGCCCGCTGCCAGGGCCGCGCCGCCCAGATGCCCAACCCGACCGCGAGCAGGATCATCGAGTAGAGGATGATCAGGTACGGCTCGAACCGGAAGTCGCGCACGAGGAACGATTCGCCGGGCTTGTCCGGGTCGTACCAGATCATCACGGCCTTGCCCGCGGGGAACTGCGCGACGATCTGCTCCGCCCGCGCCCTGGACGTGGTCATCCCGCGGCGAACGAACACCTGGTTGCTGCCGAAGACCGAGCCGAGGAGCGAGTAACGATAGCGGACGTCGGGGGCGTAGGTTGTACCGGAGTGGCCCGCGCCCGGGCCGGTCGTCGGTTTGAACTGGCGCACGCTGGCGGAGATGACGGTGCCCTGTGTCGGCCGCACGTGTTCGAACTCCCGCTGCTGCTCCATCGCGCGGTTGGCGCCCAGGGCGACGAACATGGCGGCGACGAGGGTGAAGAGGGTGACGGCGTGTTTCATCGGGTGTGCGCCACTGGGGGGTCGGGCAAGCGTACGCACGATGGTCGGGTCGGGTCAACGCGGGCACATTTTCCAGTGCGCGAGCAATTTCGCGCTTGACGAACGACTACAAGTGTAGTTAGAGTACGTTTACACTTGTAGTCGAGGAAGCGTGATCGCGATGGCGAGGATGCCCCAGATTTCCGACGCCGAGTGGGACGTGATGAAG
>DATBFY010000222.1:0-4436 GCA_036558265.1 Tepidisphaeraceae bacterium
CTGTCAATCCAGAGGTCGCGGGTTCAAGTCCCGTCGAGCCCGCCATTCAATCAAGTAGTTGCAGCACACCTCCGACCGCGACGGACGTCAACGTGACCGGAAAACGTGACGGACGCACGCGGTCGCCACATTTCTGAGGACTTCCGCAGCAGGATTTCTCACCGGCTAGCCGCCGACGGTCGTCTCGCCCTCGTCGTCCGTCTGGTCGGCCTGCCGCTCCCCGGCGTACTGGGTCACGATGTCGGGCGTGATCGTGACCAGCCGCCGCTTCGAGAAGAAGGTGTCGAGGTGCTTCAGACGAGCTTCGGCCTCGCCGAGATCGCGGTTGCCGCTCGTCTTGTACTAGGCGATGAGATCGGCTCTCGCCTCGTCGTAGGTAATCCGATCGAGGCGCGGCAGCAAGACCTCCCCACGCGCGGCGCGGCCCTCGCCGATCTTTCAGGAGGCGCTTCGCCGCTTCCTTGTCGGTCGTCCGCGTGCTCTCGCGCACGCGCTGGCCGTCAGAGCCGTTGTACGAGATCCAGTAGACGTCGGAGTCCGGTCGTTGGTAGAGCCCCATCAGCCCCTCCTCGGCGGGAGCATGCTCTGACGCCTCCTCTTGATGCCAGGGATGCGAGAGGCGGGCGTCGGTGTCGTTCATTTCTCGCGCGAGGCTCCGGTGTCGGGGGGCAGATGAGCTCCTCGAACTGCGAGGCCAATCCCGTGGTGTTGGCGCCGGGGCGCGCCAAGCTCTTTACCAGCCCGCTGGCGACAGGGTCGGTCAGTTGAACAAAGACGATGGGGATCGTGCTGGTCGCCCGCTGCGCCGCGCCGATCGCGGGGGCCCTGCCCACTACGATGACATCGACCTTGGCCTGGACGAGCTCGGCGGCGAGGACCTGGTACCGATCGTAATTGCCTTCCGCCCAGCGATACTCGATCGTCACGGTCTGACCCTCGATCCAGCCCAGCTCGCGCAGGCCTCGATGGAACGGCAGCTCCGAGGATACGCCACTAACGGCAGCGGAGTGATGTGATCCTGGCAGTTTGCTTCGACATTCGTCCGGGCCGAAAGGCCCCTTTCGAGGGTTATAAGAGACGGCGTACGACCGTGGCCGGGCCGCTGTGGTCCGGTGCGGCTGCCAAGCGCCGAACAACTCGAAAACCCGGGAGGGCGCAAGCGATGGGCTTCATCGTGGCTATTGTCATCGGCGGCATCATTGGGTGGCTCGCCAGCATGATCATGAAGGCAAACGGGCAGATGGGCATCATCGCAAACATCGTCGTTGGTGTGGTCGGAGCCTTCCTGGGACACTGGCTCGCCGGAGCGCTTGGGATTGCGGCGACGGGGTCGCTTGGCGCCTTCATCGTCTCGCTTCTCGGGGCCGTCGTCCTGATCGTAATTCTCCGTGCCTTCGGCCTCTTCAAGTAGGACGTTCGAGCCAGCGACAGCTGCCGCGAGCGAATGTCGGCGGTTGACGCGGATGTTGATGCGATTTTCTCTGATAGTGCTGGTCTGCCCTTCCACTGCGCGGCTACGCGCAGTGGAAGACACGGAGCGCCCATGATGGAGGCGCCTTCAGGTCCGGCGGGAGACGAGATACCCTCCGACCTTGACGACGCGACCTGGCGGCGCTACACCGGGCTCCAGGAACTGGTTGGTCGGGAGAAGGACCATGGGTAGCCGATTCACACCGGGACTGGCGCGTGCGCTGGGCTTGGCATTGGTACTGGCGCTCGCGTTTGCGCCGTCGACAGCGCGCGCGGCAAACCCCGATGCTGGAGAAGGCCTCAAGCTCGAGCGAGTCGTGATGCTGATGCGTCATGGAATCCGCCCGCCCACCAAGGCGACCGTCACGCCACCGGGCGTCACCGCGGCGCCCTGGCCTCGATGGGATGTGCCGTACGGGCACCTGACAGCGCATGGCGCGGAGGCAATTCGACTGCTGGGGCGCTTCGACCGTGAAAGCCTGGCGGCACGCGGGCTCTTGCCGCGCGAAGGGTGCCCGCAGGCGGCCGCCGTCGCGGTGTGGTCGGACACCGATCAGCGCACCATCGCCACCGGCGATGCGCTGCTGAATGGGATGTTCCCCGGCTGCGGGCTTCGCAACGGCCATCTCCCCAAGGGCGCCAAGGATCCGCTCTTCAATCCATACAAGGATGGTGTCGCCGTCGACCCGGCCGCCGCCCGCGCGGCCATCCTGGCGCACATCGGAAGCCTGGAACGCCTGCGCCAGCGCAACGGCCCTGCCTTCGACAAACTGCAGCAGGTGCTCGGCTGCTGCGCGCCCGCCGTCTGCGAGGCTGCGGGCCTGCGCGCGGGCTGCCGCATGGCCGAGCTGCCGGGTGACATCGCGCCGCCCGAGCCGGGCGATGGACGCCCCGACCTCACCGGCGTGTTCGACTACGCGCCGAGCGCGGCGCAGACCCTGATGCTGGAGTATGCCGAGGGCAAGAAGCAGGTCGGCTGGGGGCGCGTCAGCGCGGCGGACCTGGAGCTGATCGGTACCTTGCACGCCATGAAGGGCGACCTCTTGCAGCGGCCCGGCCTGCTGGGGGCGCACGGCGCCACGCGGTTGGCGCGGCGCATGCTCGACGCGATCGAGCGCGCCGAGGGGCCGAAGCTCACGGTGCTCGTGGGCCACGACACCAACATCGGCGATCTCAGCGGTCTGCTCGACTTCCATTTTCAGGTGACCGGCTATGCCGCCGACACCCCGCCGCCCGGCAGCGCCGTGGGCTTCGAGCTCCTGTCGGACCGAGCCGGTGCCCGCCACCTGCGCGTCGTCTATCGATCGCAGACCTTGCAGCAGATGCGCGAGCTCACGCGGCTCGACGCGGCGCATCCGGCGTTCCGCCAGGTGCTCGCCATCCCCGGCTGCGCCATGCCGGACGATGCGACACGCTGCTCACTCGACACCTTCGTGCGGCTGGTGCGGAACAAGCTCGTACCGGCGAAGTAACCCAGCGTCCACGTCGCCTGCGTAATGGCGAGTCGACGCCCGTTGTCGTAGAGCGTGGAGTTGACGATGAGCCGGAGAGGATGGGACCTTGGCCACCGTCTCGCGGCCGATCTTCTCCGCCGCCATCAGCTCGACGTTGTTGAACCACAGGTTGGGGTTGAGACCGCGCTGGGCGGCGAGCTTGCGTAACTGGGCGACGCGACCCGGGCCCGCGTTGTAGGCGGCGAAGGTGAAGAGTTCCTTGTTGACGCCAGCGCCGCGATGAAGATCGCGACTCGAACACGGGTTCGAATCCCGTTACGACCACATCACGGCAACTGGCAGCCACTTGGCGCGACGTCGACTGTTTGCCGATGATCGAGCAAGTCGTTGAGAATGCTGACGATGCAGGTTATTGAGGATGAGAACTGTCGATCCAGAGGTCGCGGGTTCAAGTCCCGTCACTTGCAGATCCCTCAGTCGTGGAGGACGACATTCAGAAGTGAGCTGTGAACCTGCAGGCCTCCGTTGTAGTCGACGAAGCCCAGCTTCCGAAACTTGTTCATGAAGAAGCTCACCCGGGACCGCGTGGTCCCGACCATTTCGGCCAGGGTTTCCTGACTTATCTTGGGCACGACAGTTTCGTGCTGCCCGTCTTTACCGAAGCGGGTCAGCAACAACAAGATGCGCGCCAGCCGCTTCTCGCTGGAATTGAAGAGCTGATCGACCAGGTCCTCTTCGATTCGAACATTGCGAGACAACAGGTACGTCATGAAGAGCTCTGACAATGCCGGCTCATTGTGGAGCATCCGTATCATTGTTTCTTTTTGAACTCGAAGGACCGAGCAGTCGGTTAACGCGATCGCCGTGGCCATGCGAAGCGGCTGGCCCGCGAGGCTCCCTTCGCCAAAAAAATCACCGCTCCCCAGGATGGCGACGACCGCTTCTTTCCCGCGGGCGGATAAGACCGTCAGCTTGACCTTCCCCTTCTCAATGTAGAACACCGAATCCGCGCGACTGCCCTGCGAGAAGATGACCTGTTTCTTCCGATGCTCCGTCGTGGTCCCGCCGCGGGCTTTCGCAAGGTACGTCCTGAGATCGAGTGGTGGGTCTTTTCTCCGTGCTGCCATAGGTCGGCCCCCAATGTAAGCGGGGAATTAGGCCAAGCTCCTGTTGCTCGTCCCCGCTTGAATCTAGCTCAGGGGTTCGGACGGAGTCAACGAGGCGAGCGACTTGTCGACCTCGGACGGCCCCTCCCCCCGGTTCCAGGCTCTCGGCAGATGAGCACTTTTGACCAGACTTTGCGGGTCGCCGCCGGCTAGAGTTCCTCGCGATAGGGGCGGACGGAGGTGAGACATGGCGAGTCCCGCAGTGCGACTCAGTGGGGGCTCTCGTCTCGATGGCGTCCGGGTGCTGGTCGTCGACGACGCGCCCTACGTGCTGCAAGTCGTGCGCGACATCCTCTCCGAGGATGGCGCTGAGGTCACCACGGCCGGTTCCGCGGAGGAGGCGCTT
>DATBFY010000223.1:0-2550 GCA_036558265.1 Tepidisphaeraceae bacterium
AACGCGACGCCCTTGCCCGTTTGGACGGGGACGCCGGCGGGCGAGACCTCGCGCGTGGTCCACGGCAATGTAAGGAAGCAGAGCAGCATGATCGCCAGGAGGATCCCGCCGCCGATCACCACCCGGCGGCTGCGCAGGACCTGCCGCCAGAGCGTCTGCGGGCGCTCGGCGCGCAGGACCGGTGCCGCAGGTCGATCGCTGTCGAGAATGGGTTCCACCGTCGTCGTCATACGTCAAGACTTCTCCTCGTGCGCAGGCGCGTCACGCCGCCTTGGCTCCGACCTCGATGCGCGGGTCCACCCACGCGTACGCGATATCGACCAGCAGGTTGAAGAGCAGGATCAGCGCCGACTCGACCATGACCACGCCGAGGATCAGCGTCCGGTCGCGGTTGAGCACCGAGTTGACAAAGTGCTGGCCCAGGCCCGGGATGTTGAACACCTTTTCCACCACGAACGACCCGACCAGCGTCGACGCCGTCGCCGGGCCCAGGTACGACAGCACCGGCAGGAACGAGTTCCGCAGGCAGTGCTTCCAGATCACCACGCCGCGCGCCAGGCCCTTGGCCCGCGCCGTGCGGACGAAGTCCGCCCCCAGCGTGTCCAGCATCGACACGCGCGTCAGGCGTACGATGTACGCCATCGGCCAAAGCGAAAGCGCGAACCCCGGCAGGATGAGGTGGCCGAACGTTCCCCAGCCCCCGACGGGCAGCCACTTGGTCGCCGCCGCGAACATCAGCAGCGCCGACGCCACGACGAAGCTCGGCACGCTGATCCCCACGAGCGCGATCGTCAGGCTGGTCCAGTCCAGCGCTCCGCCGCGCCGCACGGCCGCCAGGGTCCCCACCGCCACGCCAACCGGCACGGCGATGCACATCGCGAACAGGCCCAGCGTCACCGACACGGGCAGGGCGTCCGCGATTATGTGGTTTACCGTCCACTCCTGGTACTTCATCGACGGCCCGAGGTCCCCGTGCCGCAGCACGTTCCACGAGTGGAATCGCAGGAACTGCCAGCCGCTCTCGGCGTGGAACTGGCGCTCGAGCGTGCGCTTGACGATGGGGTCCATCCCGCGCTCGTTCTGGAACGGGTCGCCGGGCGCCACCCAGGCGAGCAGGAACGTGATCAGGTAAATGACCGCCAGGATCAGCGGGAACTGCAGCAGCCGGAAGAGGATCACCTTAGGCATGCCGCCCCCCGGGGGTGGTCCAATACGAGGATGGAAGGTGGCGGATGGAGGATGGGTGAAGACCGCTGGCCATATCCCGGCCGCAGTCCGCGCCCGCTGCCTTCCATTTGCCATCTTCCATCTTCATCTTCACTTCTTCTCCACCCAGACGTTCTTGAAGATCGTGACCTGCCGCGGGTTGGGGAGCACGCCGTGCACGGTGTCCTTCGAGAGGCTGATGTTCACGTAGTGATAGATCGGGATGATGGGCACCTGGGTGTCGATGAGGTGCTCGGCCTGGGAGAGCATGTCGATGCGCTTCGTCGCGTCCCCCTCGCGAGTGGCGCGGTCGCAGAGGTCGTCGAAGGTCTTGTTCACCCAAGCCGAATCGTTCTGGAGGCTGGTCGACACGTACTTGTCGGTGAAGGTGGAGACGTCGGGATAGTCGCCGTACCAGGCGACGGTGGCGATCGCATAGTCCTTGGCCGAGACGCGCTGAGAGAAGATCTTGCCCTCGACGCCCTGGATCTGCACGTCGATGTTCAGGGCCTGCTTCCACTGGTTCTTGAGCACCTGACAGATGTCGCGGCGGGTCGGGCTGTTGGTGCCGTAAAGGAGGGGCAGGTTGGGGAAGCCCTGGCCATTGGGGTAGCCGGCCTCGGCCAGCAGCTCGCGGGCGCGCGTGACGTCATAGGGCAGGCCGGGCCCCGCGCCGGTCAGGCCGCCGCCGGAGCGGAGCAACTGCTGGACTTCCTTGTACTGATAGACTCCCTGCCGCGGCTTAACGCCGTCCGCGCCGGGGCCGGGCTGCCAGATGAAATCGGGGAGCGTGCCGTCCGGTGGGAGATAGGTCCGCGCCGGCAGCTCGCCCATCCGCGTGATGTTGTTGACGATGAACGGCTTATCGACCGACATCGCCAGCGCCTGGCGGACCCGCACGTCGGCCAGCGGGTTCTTCCCGCCGCCCCCGCCGGGCGGGAGCGTCGGCGAGCACATGAGTGTCATGAACATCGTGCCGAACGCCGGCGAAGTCCGCAGGTCGGTGCGGCCCTTGGCCTTGAGTTCCGCGGCCTGCTCGCCGACCACGTCGGAGTTCCAGTCGACCTGCCCGGTCTCGTACAGGAGCAACTGGCTCTGCGGGTTCTCCGACACGACCATCTCGATCGTGTCGCACTTGACGTTGGCCTTGTCCCAGTAGGTGTCGGACTTCTCCAGCAGGAGCCGGCGGCGAAAATCCCAGCGCTTGAGGTTGAACGGACCGTTGGTCACGACGTCGGGCGGAAGCGTGTAGGCCTTGTTGTACGTGTAGCGGATGAACCGCCCGGCGACCATGCGCCTGAGCACCTCGGCGGGCGGCAGTTTATCGAGCACGTTGTCGGTCGC
>DATBFY010000224.1:0-5780 GCA_036558265.1 Tepidisphaeraceae bacterium
CGACCGGCGACATGTTCACCAACCCGAAGGATTCGCGCACGGAGGCCTTTATCAGCGGCCGCTTCGGCTGATCCTGGTCTCGCGCTTCTCGCTACTGACTTCTCGCTTGTTTCGCATGCGACACTTCCACGAACAACTTCAGGACGTCCTCAAGCAGATCACGCTGATGGGCGCGCTCACGGACTCGATGATCAGCCTGGCGATGCGCGCCCTCGTCGAGCGGGACGAGTCCCTCGTGGACGAGGTCTACCGCCGCGAGGACGAGGTCAACGCCCTGCAGGTTCACGTCGACGAGCAGGTCGTCGAGCTGACGGCGACGCAGCAGCCCGTCGGCAAGGACCTGCGGTTCCTGTTCACCGCGACCAAGATCGTGACGGACCTGGAGCGCATCGCCGACCAGGCCAAGAACATCTGCCAGAGCGCGCACTGGGTGCTGGCGCAACCGCCGCTCAAGCCGATGGTGGACCTGCCGATCATGGCGGAGATCGCCCAGCGGATGGTCAAGGACGCGCTGACCGCCGTCATCGAGCGGGACGTGCCGCTCGCGGAGCGGATCATCCGGGAAGAGTCCAAGGTGGACGCGTTCCGCGACCAGATCTTCCGCACCCTGCTCACGTACATGATGGCCGACCCCGGCACGATCCAGCGGGCGCTGTCGCTGATCCTGATTTCGAGAAATATCGAGCGAATTGGCGACCACGCGACTAATATTGCGGAGGAAGCGATCTACATCGTTCAGGGTCGCGACATCCGGCACGCCGCCGCCGCCGCCGCCACAAATGTCAACACCGACAAAGGAGCCGCTTGACGCAACTACTGGCAACGAAAAACTGGCAGCTAACAACTCCCCCAATGCACAAAGGCACCATCCTCATCATCGACGACGAGAAGGACCTGATCGAGCTGGTCCGGTACAACCTCGAGAAGGACGGCTACGATGCGATCGCCGCCGCCGATGGGCACTCGGGCCTGGAGATCGCGCAGAAGCACAAGCTGGACCTGATCGTGCTGGACCTGATGATGCCGGGGATGGACGGCCTGGAGGTCTGCCGGCGGCTGCGCGCCGACGGGCGTACCGCGCGGACCCCGATCATCATGCTGACCGCCAAGGCGACCGAGGCCGACCGGATCGTGGGCCTGGAGCTGGGCGCCGACGACTACGTGACCAAGCCGTTCTCACCGCGCGAGCTGGTCGCCCGCGTCAAGGCGATCCTTCGCCGCACGACGACGGCGTCGGAGCCCCAGCAGTTGATCCGCCACGGGGACCTGTTGATCGACGTCGCCCGGCACGAGGTGGCGTACGGCGGCAAGTCGGTCTCGCTGACGGCGACCGAGTTCCGCATCCTGCACTTCCTGGCGAGCAAGCCCGGGCGGGTGCTCTCGCGGGACGACATCATCGACGCCGCCCTGGGGCGCGACGCCAACGTCTTCGACCGAACGATCGACGTGCACATCACCGCCATCCGCCGAAAGCTCGGCAAGGGCGCCGACCAGATCGAGACGATCCGCGGATTCGGGTATAAATTCCGCGACACGGCGGCGGCGACGGCGTAACATGGGTGCGTGAAACGTGAAGACGTCAAAACGTGAACGTCGTCCGCCCTCGCCTTTCGCACGTCTCACGGTTCACGTTTCAGGCTTATGCTCACCTCCCCGTTCTTCCGACGTCTGTTCCTGCCATACCTGCTGCTGATCAGCGCCGCGACGGCGGTCGTCGGGCTGGTCGCGGGCACGACGCTTTACACCAGCTACGTCAACCAGCAGACGCAGTCGCTGCGGGATAACCTTCGCCTGGTCTGCAACGCCCTGGCGCCCAAGCTGTCGGGGGCCGAGCGCGTCCCGGACGACCTGGAGCCCACCGTGAAGAAGGTCGGCTCGACGATCGGAAACCGCATCACCGTGATCCGGGCCGACGGCGTGGTCCTTGCCGACAGCGAGGCGGATCCGTCGCGCATGGAGAATCACGCCCATCGTCCGGAGTTCATGGACGCCATGAGCCTGGGCGAGGGAACGTCGTCGCGCCCCAGCGACACGATCAAGACCGACCTGCTCTACCTGGCGCGGCCGGTGCAGGACCTGGATGGCCGCGCGGTCACCGATGCCGCGGGCCGCCCGTACTACGCCCGCGCCGCGGTTCACCTGGACCAGCTCAACCATCACCTTCACCTGCTCTACGGGGGACTCGCCGGCGCCGCGCTGACGGCGATCGTCGTCTCCGGCGTCATCTGCTTTTACTTCGCCCGCCGCCACGCCGAGCCGATCACCGACCTCACCCACTTCGCCGATGCGCTGTCGCGCGGGGATCTGGGCCGGCGCACGCTGCGCGAGGAGAAAGGGGAGATCGCCACGCTGGCGAGCAGCCTGAACACGATGGCCGAGTCCCTCTCGCGCCTGCTCGAACAAAGCAACAAGGATAAGGCCGAGCTGCTGACGATCCTCTCCTCGATGTCGGAGGGGGTCATCGCCACCGACGCGCTCCAGCGGATCATCCTGGTGAACGATGCCGCCGGGAAACTCCTGGGCTTCGAAACCCGGCAGGCCGTCGGCAGGCACCTCTGGCAGGTGATCCGCAACGAGCAGATCATCAAGGCCGCCGGCGAGGTCGTCACCGGGTCGCAACGCAAGCTGATCTCGGTCGGGCCGGTCTCGGCGCGCCACCTGGACGTCACGCTATGCACGTTTCCGGCGAACGGGCGGACCCTGGGCCTGGTGATCGTCGCCCACGACATCACGCAGTCGTTCCAGTACCAGGAACTGCGGAAGGAATTCGTCGCCAACGTCAGCCACGAGCTGCGCACGCCGCTGACGGTCATCAAGGGGTTCGTCGAGACGCTCCAGGACGGCGCCTGGCGTGACGAGCGCAAGGCGCCGGAGTACCTGAACACGATTCACCGCCACGCTGACCAGCTCACGAACCTGGTGAGCGATCTGCTCGAGCTCTCCAAGCTGGAGAGCACGGGACTCTCGCCCCGCCGCTCGCCCGTGGACCTGGGCTTCGTGATCCACAAGGCCTGCGAGCTGCTCACCCCCGCCGCCGGACGAAAAAACCAGACGCTGACGACGGACGTCCCCACCGACCTTCCCTCCATCAAGGGCAACGCCGACTATTTGGAGCGCGCCGTCGCCAACCTGATCGACAACGCGAGCAAGTACACGCCCGAGGGCGGGCACATCGCCGTCGCGGCGCACGCCAACGGGCAGTTCCTCAGCGTCGAGGTCGCCGACGACGGGATCGGCATCCCCGCCGAGGACCTGCCGCGCATCTTCGAGCGCTTCTATCGCGTGGACCGAAGCCGGAGTCGCGAAATGGGTGGCACGGGCCTCGGGCTGTCCATCGTCAAGCTTGTCGCCCAGGTCCACGGCGGGCAGATCGAGGTGGACTCAACCCCGGGTAAAGGCTCGACGTTCAGGCTCAAGCTCCCGATCGGATAAGGGCAGCCACAGCGGCGCAATAAGGTAAGATGCCCGTCGCTCGCCTCTTCTCATGTCCACGCCCCTCCTGGTCGCGATCCTCGTGCTGGTGGCCGGCGGGATCGCGCTGGCGTTGCGCATCGACACCCGGCTGGTGCTGGCCCTGGCCGGGGCGGCCCTCTTCGTGGCAGCGGGACGAATCCCCGACTTCGCCGCCCAGTTCGCCCTCGAGATGGCCAACCCGCGCACCGTCGTGCCGATCTGCTTGGCCTGGGGCTTTGCCCGCATCCTCAAGCTGACCGAGTGCGACTGTCACCTGGTCCACCTGCTCCTGCGCCCGATGCGCGCCGCCCGCTGGCTGCTCGTGCCCGGCGGCGTCGCCGCCTGCTTCATCGTCAACACGGCGGTGGTCAGCCAGACCGGCACGGCCTCCATCGTCGGCCCGCTGCTCGTCCCGCTCCTCCTGGCGGCCGGATTCGGACCCGTGACGGCCGGCGCTGTCCTGCTGCTGGGCAGTTCCATGGGCGGGGAGCTCTTCAACCCCGGCGCGGTCGAGCTGGCGACGCTCGCGCCTCTGGTCAACCTCTCCCCCAGGCAGGTCGTCGCCCGCGTGACCCCCGCCAACCTGCTCGCGTGCGGCGTCGCGCTCCTTGTCTTCTGGATCGCGAGCGTCCGCTGGCCCCCGCGCGCCTTGCCGGATGATGCCACCGCCGCCCCCTGCCCGCCCGCCCCGGCGCCGATCCGGGTGAACCTCATCAAGGCACTCGTCCCCCTGCTGCCGCTGGCGATCCTCTTCCTGCTGCCGGCCGCGCGTCATCACCTGCCGCCCCTCTTGCGCCCGCCGGAACTGCCCGGTCACGTCGAGATCCTCGCGGCCATGCTCATCGGCTCGACTGCCGCCGCCCTGACCGCCCCGAGCTGCGCCAACAAGCTCACCGCCGCCTTCTTTGAGGGGGCCGGCTACGCCTACGCTCACGTCGTCTCGTTCATCGTGGTCGCGACCACATTCGCAGCCGGTATCGCCGCCACCGGACTGATCGAACGCGCCGCCGCTCCCCTGGTCCGCGCCCCCGCCGCCCTCACCCTCGCCAGCGCGATCCTCCCGGGCAGCCTGGCGGTCATCACCGGCACCGGCATCGGCACGGGCGTGCCGCTCATCAAGATCCTGGTCCCCCTTGCAAGCCAATCCGGCGCCGAGCCGCTTCGCATCGGCACCCTCGTCGCCATCTTCGCCCAGTTCGGCCGCACCAGCAGCCCCGTCGCCCCGGTCGTGATCCTCTGCGCCACCTTCGCCGGCGTGAAACCCACCCGGCTGTTGTGGCGCGTCGGCCCCGCCCTCCTCGCCGGCGCCACGGTCCTCGTGATCGGAGCCCTCTTCAAATGGATTTGAATGACAGAAGCGCCCGTAGCACGGGCGCCCCGCCCGTGACCAAGCTCATTCACGGGCGAGGCGCCCGTGCTACGAGTAACTGGCGCATGCCGTGATCCGATTTATCCTTCACCCCCCGACGGCTTCCAACCTCGCATACTCCAGGATCAGCGTCTTCCGCCCCGCCGTGTTGAACTCCACCACCGCCCGCGTCTGGCTCCCCATCGGCGTGATCTCCGCCACCCGCCCCAGCCCAAACTGCTTGTGCCGCACGAGCTGGCCGCGCTTGAATTGATTCCCCAATCGCTCCGATTGCCGCTCCATCTCCTCTCGAATCTGATCCTGCTCATCCCCGCCAAACCCACCAACCCCCGCCCGATCGATCACCTCCACGTCCGACCGCCCGATCTCGTTGAGAAACTGCGACTGCACCGTCCGCTCGCGCAATCCCCGGATCGTCCGATACGTCGCCTTCGACAGGATCAGCCGCTCCTGTGCCCGCGTGATCCCCACGAAGCAGAGCCGCCGCTCCTCCTCCAATTCCTCCTCGTTCCCCTGTGCCCGGCTGTGCGGCAGCACCCCCTCCTCCAGCCCGATCATCGCCACCACGGGGAATTCCAGCCCCTTGGCCGCGTGCAGCGTCATCATCGTGACCGCGCCGCCGTTGTCCTTGAGCTGATCCGTGTCGCTCACCAAGGACACCTGCGCCAGGTAGTCGATAATCGAGCCGTCCGGGTTGCCACTGTCATACTCCGCCGCGGATGAGATCAGCTCGTTGATGTTGTTCAGCTCGTCCAGTTCCTCGCCGCCCGCCTTCTTGTAGTAATCCTCCAGCCCTGACTCGCGAACGACCGCCTCCATCAGCCGGGTTATCCGCCCCTTAGTCGGCTTGAAGATGTCCGTGGCGATCGGCTCGTCGGATTCATCATCAAACGCCGCCTTCCGCCACCCGATCACCTGTTCCACGAACCCTCGGCAGGCCTTGACCGCCCGCGCCGAC
>DATBFY010000225.1:0-23004 GCA_036558265.1 Tepidisphaeraceae bacterium
CTGCGCTACGTCGCCGGCGGCAAGTACGACATGTTCGCCGTCCAGGTCCTCTCGCCGCAGGAGATCGATCCCGAATTGCAGGGCGATTTGAAGCTGCGCGACATGGAAGACGACGACATGGCCGAGGTGTCGATCACGCAGCCGCTGATCAAGCGGTACAAGGAGAACCTGAACGCATATTGCCTGAGTTTGAAGGATTACCTGACGCGTAGAGGAGGCACTTACCTGTTTACCTCGACGGCGGTGCCGTTCGATACGCTGGTGTTGAATTATTTGAGAGAGCGCGGGTTGCTGGGATGACGCTCGTGTTGCGGGGACCCGAAGGAACAAAGAAGCAAAGGAACAAAGAAGACAAAGAGTTGAAGGTGATGGGATGCCTTATGAGGGTGAAGAAATCGCGCGGTGGGAGGCGGATCCGGAGTTGAATGCGCTCTCGAACGCCGTTATCGGCGCGGCGCTCGAGATGCACAAGCGGCTCGGGCCCCGACTGGACAAGGCGACCTACGAGAACGCATTGGCAATCGAGTTCCGGTTGCGGGACATCCCGTTCGATCGGCAGGTCTGGATCGACGTGGTTTATAAAGGCGAAGTTGTCGGCCGTCGCCGTCTCGATTTCTTGGTCGGCGGACGCCTCATCGTCGAGATCAAGGCGGTGGAAGAACTCACCGGATTGCACAAAGCCCAGGTCTATACCTATCTCAAGTTGACTGGCCACCAGTTGGGCCTGTTGATCAATTTCGACGTGGCCATCTTGAAAGACGGCATCAAACGGGTGATCGGTGCATGAGCATTTTCCTCTTTGTTCCTTCGTTTCTTTGTTCCTTTGGGTCCCAATGAGGACCGCCGCGATTCGGGCCGAGGCTGGGATACTGTAAGCGAGGCATTCGTTGAACGATCCGACCACACTCATCCTCGACGGCATCTGGGGCCGGCCGAAGCGGTTCGGGCCGTTGCGGCGCGCAATCGAGCCTCGCTGCGGTCCGACTGACGTGTTTCGCTACAACGTCTCCGGAATGACTCCGTTTGAGACGCTGGGACGTCTGCTGTGCGAAACCATCCGCGCGCTCGATGGGCCGGTGAACCTCGTTGCCTTCAGCATGGGCGGGATCGTCGTCCGGATGGCGCGCCTATTGGATCCAGATCTGCCGATCCGCAGGGCAGTTTTCCTGAACACGCCGCACGCGGGGACAATCCTCGCGTACGCGCTGCCGCTGCCGGGCGTGCGGCAGATGCGACCGGGATCGGAGTTGATGCGCCGGCTGGCGGAGGCGCCATGGGACATCCCGACGATGGTGACGTGGTGCCCACTCGACGCGATCATCGTGCCGGGGCGAAGCGCGAAATGGCCGAAGGCGAGTGAATCGATCTGCTGTAGAGTGCCGGCCCATACGTGGCCGATCTGGTCGTCGCGGATTCACCAGCGGATCGCCGCATTCCTTGGCGAGGATGATGCATGCGGTTGTGAGTCGCAGGCGAAGCAGCGTCGAAGAGAACTTCAGAACGCTTAGGACGGTGACGCTATGTCCTGGTTGCCCAGCTTTATCACTCCCCTGGCCGGTGCGATCGCGGCGGTGCTGTCGATCTCCTCGCTGCTGGTGCTGTACTTCCTCAAGCTGCGGCGGCGGGAGATGCCGGTGTCGTCCACGCTGCTGTGGAAGAAGGCGGTGCAGGACCTGCAGGTCAACGCGCCGTTCCAGAAGCTGCGGCGGAACCTGCTGCTGCTGTTGCAACTGCTGCTGCTGGTGCTGCTGTGCCTGGCGTTGTCGCGGCCGGTGGCGAACTTCAAACGGGGGGCAGGGAAGCTGACGGTGATCCTGGTCGATCGCTCGGCGTCGATGGCCGCCAAGGACGCGGCGGGCGGCAAGCGCACGCGGCTTGAGGAGGCCAAGCGCCTGGCGCGCGAGGTTGTGGATTCGATGAAACGCGACGACAACGCATGCGTGATCGCCTTCGACGAGACGGCCGAGACGCTCTGCCCGCTCACGCCCGACAGCGCCAAGCTCCGCAACGCGATCGATTCGATCGAGCAGACCGACCGCAAAAGTCGCCTGAAGCTGGCCTATCAGCTCACCGAAGCGCAGGCGGCGTTCATCCCCGAGCAGAACCGCGCGAACGTGAAGCCGGACGTGTTCCTCTTCTCGGACGGCCGGGCGATCGATTCGGACACGCTGACGCTCCGCGGCAACCTGACGTTCGAGAAGATCGGTCAGGACAAGACCGGCAACATCGCGATCGTGGCCCTCTCCGCCAAGCGCAATTACGAGAACCCGACGGAGGTGCAGGTCTTCGCGCGGCTGGCGAATTACGGGCCAGACTCGGTGGACGCCGACGTGAACTTGTCGGTGGCGACGGAAATGGGCGCGGGCGGCACGCCCAATTACCAGGTGCGTTCGTCGGCCAACACACACCTGCTGCCCGAGCGGTGGGGCGAGAAGGAGCGCGCCGATGCGGAGAAGGCCGGCGAGCTTGCGAAGGACAGCGTCGAGTTCAAGCTGGACCTGACGACCGCTGCGGTATTGCGATTAGAGCAGATGCACAAGGACGGGGATGCGCTGCTGGCCGACGACACGGCGCAGGTGGTGGTCCCGCCGCCCAAGGCGCTGTCGGTGCTGCTGGTGACGGATGGCAACTTTTTCCTCGAGAAGCTCAAGGGGAGCATCCAGCTCAAGGACTTCGATGTCCTCAACCCGGTCGCGTACGAGGACGCCAAGCCCGCCAAGTACGACGTGATCATCTATGACCGTTACGCGCCCAGGTTCATGCCGGCGACGGGCAATTTCATGTTCTTCCGGTGCGTCCCACCGACGGGCAAGATCACGCAGGCGACGGAGGGGCTCAAGCCGGTCTACCTGCACGAGAACACGGTGCTGGACTGGAAGCGCGATCATCCGATGCTGCGGGATATCAACCTGGGGAAGCTCTACATCGAGGACACGCTCAAGCTCAATGTCCCGCCGGTCGGGCCCGAGCGGCTGGTCGAGGGGAGCAAGGGGCCGCTGGTCGTGATGGAGCGCGTCGGGCGCTCGACGCACCTGATCGTCGGGTTCGACGTGCTGCAGTCGAACTGGCCGCTTCGGATGTCGTTCCCGGTGTTCATGTACCAGGCCTTGCAGTATCTGGCGCTGGGTTCGGAGATGGACGTGCGGGAGGCGTTCGCGCCCGGCGCGACGCCGACGATCCCGCTGGGGGACGTGAAGCGCGTCGCGGGCGAACGAAAGGAGATCCGCCTGAACGGCCCGATGGGTTCGCGCGCGGTGAAGATCCCCGAGGCGGGCGATTTCGTGCTGCCGGCGCTGGACAAGGTGGGTCTTTATACGATCGACGTGCCGGTGCCCGGTTATGACAAGATGGCCGTCAACCTGCTGGACGGCAGCGAGTCGAATTTGATCCCCTCCGACCAGGCGCCCGGCGGCATCGGCGAGATGCGCGCGACCAGTGGGAAGTCGCGGGTGGAATTATGGTGGTGGTTGGCGGCGATCGCGGTGCCGTTGTTGTTGATCGAGTGGTTTGTTTACACGAGGCGAGTGCACCTGTAGCGGAGCAGGGGGTCAGTGGAGGATCCACCACAGTCCGTAAAGGATGGCGGCTTGCAGGGTGGCAAACGTCAGGAGGGGCAGGATCCACGTTCGGACAGCGCGGTCGGGCGGCAGTTCGTATTCCTGTGCCAGCCCGTGGCGGTGGAGGACGGCGGCGATGATCAGGTTGGCTTCAAATCGGCCGATGCCCCGTTGGTCGGCCTCTCGCAGCAACACGAGTCGATGTGAATAGCGGAGGACCGGGCCGTCGAGGGACGCCAGCACGAAATCGGCGAAATCGGCCGAGGCATCCCCCATGCGCGAGGCGAGGACGGTGATCGACGGGCGAGGGCGCGCTCGGCGGGCGTGGGCGGCTGCGGGAATCGGTATCGCGGCGGACGGGCGCATGCGGGCACTGTATAACGGCGCTCACCGGCGCCGCACCAGAAAACCGCCCCGTCGCGTCAGCAGGTATTGGATTTGCTCGCCGCCTGTAGCGACTTTTCCGTCCGTTCCGTAGAGTAACGCGTCCGACTGCGAAGGGCGTTTATGCGTTTTGCCAAGCGGCTTGGCCGCATCCTGCTGCTGGTGTTGATCCTGGGCGCGATCGGCGTCGGGGTGTTGTATCACCTCTCGACGCGCCGGCCGGACGGCTATCGGCCGACGCTGCTCAGCGCCGCGGAGCGGGATGCCGCCGTCAAGCGGCTGGAACTCGAAAAACTCCCGCAACTGCTGAACCTGGCGAATCAGGCGCAGGCGAATGCGTCATCGGCATACAAGGCGCAGGCGCAGGGCAGGGCGGCGCCCGCGGCCTCCACCCAGCCGATCGCGCCGGTCACCGTCACGTTCACCCAAGACGAGATCAACGCGTCGCTGTGGAAGCAGATCGAGAAGTCGTCATACGAGCGGTACGTGACCGATCCGTACGTTTCGCTGGAGGAGGGGACGATCGTTTTGATGGGCAACCTGCCGGAGTTCGGGCGGGTGGCCAGTGCATACTTCCGGCCGACGATCGATGAACAGGGCCTGTTGCACTGCGACCTGACGAGTCTGCGGATCGGATCGCTGCCGGTGCCCGAGGGGATGGTCGCCGCCAAGCGGCAGAAGGTCGAGAACGCGCTGCGGTCGATGATCCCGCAGTGGCAGAGCAAGGCAGAGATGGGCCCAAGCGGGGTGGTGAACGACAACGCCCGCAGGGCGGCGCTGGGGCAGCTCGTGCTGCGGCTGTTGAACCATAAGCCCGGGCCGGCGGTGCTGTTCCTGCCTAAGGAACTCGAACGCCCGAACAAGGGGAGCGTCCCGGTGCGGTTGACGAACGTCACGGTCGAGCAGGGGGCGCTGACGATCACCGTCCAACCGATGGACGCCGGGGAGCGATCGGCCCTCCTGGCGAAGATCCGCGAGCCGCAATCGCCGCAATCGCCGTCGGGCGAACTCTCGAGAAGCTGACGTCGCGAACTCTCATTTCCCGCCCGCGCAGATTGTGCCGTGCATCCGCAGGCGATGCGCGATCTCCCATCCATGCGGACGGCGCTCCAATCGCATCTAACATCATAATGTTACTATGGTTGCGCAAAATCAACCGGTGGCGGATGGCGGCTGGCATGCGCGTTGTTCATGGGCCGTCGGGTCATTCTGCAACCGGAGCGCCTCTCGATGATTCAGATTCCCGCGAACCTCGGCCAGCGCATCCTCGACGCCGCCCGCATCGCCGCGGCCATGCATGAGGAAGCGGCGATCCGCGACCGACAGCAGAAGACTTCAAATGAGCGAATTGACGCCGGCGGAGCCGGCCGGGTCGTTTCACATGACGATCCGATCTCCAGGGATGGAACCGCCGCGACGCCGCGGCCACCGCAGTCTCTCGGCCTGCGGTGGTCGCCGCCGCCGCCGCCGCCGCGGATCCGCTGACGGAAGCACCGCGACATGCTCTACGGCCTGTACCTCTCGGCGACGGGCGTCATGACGAATTCGTATCGTCAGGACGTCATCGCCAACAACATCGCCAATGCCGAAACGGTCGGCTTCAAGAAGGACCTGGCGCTCTTCCAGGAGCGCCGCACGGAGTTGCAGGATCGGGGCCTCGCGCCCTCGCGGAGCAACGCGCTGCTCGAAGCGCTCGGGGGGGGCGTCTATGCCTCGCCGACCCTGGTGGATCACACCCAGGGCGAACTGGAACCGACCGGCAGCGGCATGGACGTCGCGATCGTCGGCCAGGGCTTTTACAAGGTCGCCCAGGGCGACAAGGTGAACCTGACCCGCGACGGCAGTTTCGTCGTGAACCACCGCGGCCGCTTGGCGCTGGCCAGCAACGAGAATTACGAGGTGCTCGACGTCAAGGGCAAGCCGATCACGGTCGATCCCAATCGTCCGCTGAGCTTCGCCAAGGACGGCACGGTCAACCAGAACTCCCGGCCGGTCGGCCGCGTGGGCGTGTTCGACGTTCCGGACCCGGCGCAGTTGACCAAGCTCGGCGGGACCATGCTGACCTATCCCGACATGACCGCCGTGCGTCCCGCCGGGCCCGACACGGTGCTCCGCAGCGAGTACCGCGAGCGCGCCAACATCGAGCCGTCGAGCGAGCTGGCGAACCTGATGGACGCACAACGACAGCTCGAGGCCAACGCGAACATGATCCGGTATCAGGATCAGATGCTGTCGAAGCTGGTGAACGACGTGGGGAAGATCAGTTAAGGGAAGTGGTTTCGTAGCGCGGGCGCCCCGCCCGTGAAACTGCTCCATCATGGGCGGGGCGCCCGTGCTACGGGCAACTCGGCTGATCTTTCATCCGCGGGTTGTCCCTCGTCCGATAAGTTGAGCCATGGCCATCACCGCCCTTTATTCCGCCGCGACCGGACTTCGTGCGCTCTCCACGCGCATCGACGTGGTGGCCAACAACCTCGCCAACGCCGAGACCACGGCGTTCAAGCGGAGCCGGACGAATTTCGAGGATCTCTATTACCTCGCGCTCAAGCAGCCCGGCACGACGACCGCCTCGGGCGACGTGTCGCCCGCGGGCATCTACGTGGGCCTGGGCGTGCGCGTGTCGAACACGCAGCTCGACTTGGAGCAGGGCCCGCTGGAGAGCACCGGCCGGCAGCTCGACGTGGGCGTCTCCGGACAGGGTTTCTTCCGGATCAAGATCCTGAACTCGATCGGCGACGGCATCGGCTACACCCGCAACGGGAACTTCTTCGTCAACAAGGACGGCGAGCTGGTCCTGGGCATGGGCGACGGCTACAAGCTCGACCCGAAGATCACCGTCCCCAAGGGCACGACCGAGGTCTCGATCAGCCAGGACGGAAAGGTGGAGGCGACGATCAACAGCGGCGGGAAGAAGCAGGCGATCGGCCAGCTTGAGCTGACCCAGTTCGTCAACCCCCAGGGTCTGCACCTCCTGGGCGGCAGCATCTACACCGAGACCGAGGCCAGTGGCCCGCCGATCACCGGCAAGCCGGGCGAGAACGGCACCGGCCAGATCCTCCAGGGCTTCCTCGAGTCGTCCAACGTCGATCCGGTCAAGGAGCTGGTCACGCTGATCAAGACCCAGCGCGCCTTCGAGTTGAACAGCCAGTCGATCCAGACGGCCGACCAGGCGCTTCAGACGATTGGGAATCTGAGGCGATTCTAATTGAAGGATGAAGGCTGAAGGCGGAAGGATGAAACAGACGTCGGATACATCCTTCATCCTTCGACCTTCATCCCTGAGGTATTCCTGATGTACCCCGTACCCGCCCTGCAAAAAACGCTCCAGTTGATGGTTCTGCTCACGCTCCTGGCGTGGGCGACGCAGCTCCTGTTTTCCTCGTGGGCCCGCGGCGATGAGCCGGCGCCCGCCGGGACGCAGTACGCCCAGGTGCCCGTCGAGCTCGGCGGCAGCGAGAAGTTCGTGCCCGGTGGCGAGCGCTTCTACGCCGGGGCGACGCTCGAACTTCGCGGCGAGGTCAACGTGATCGGCGAGGAGGTCAAGCTCAGGCAGGTCTGCCGCTGGTCGGACTCGGACAAGGCCGCCTTCGAGCCGATCGCGGACCTGGTGCTGGTTCGCCTGGCGCGGAAATCGCCGTATCGCACGCTGACCGTCCGCGAACTGCGCGACACCTTACACGACGCCGGGGTGAACCTGGGCGTCGTCCGCTTCGCCGGCGCGACCTCCTGCACGGTCGCGCGGACGGACGTGAAGTTCGACGAGCGCAGCGCACTGGAGGAGTGGATCGCCAACAAGGAAACGGCTGCCGCCAAGCCCCCGCTGATCCAGGCGCCGACGTCGCGGCCGACAAAGGCCATGACCGCGCCTCCGGCGGCGAGCGCACCCGCAAAGTCCATCCCGTCCGCGACGGCGGAATCGGCGACCCTCGCCAAGGCCGTCGATGAACCCAAACCGTACAAGTCCCTCAAGGAGTATCTCGTCGCCGAGGCCTCCGAGCGATTGAATTTGCCGCCCGAGCAACTCCAGTTCCACTTCAACCCGGCCGATGAGAAGCTGCTCAACCTCAGTGAGCCGCACTTCGAGTTCAACGTCAAAGGGCCGCGGTACAAGGCTCTGGGCGATGTGACGTGGGAAGTCTCGATCGTCGCCGACGGCCAGAGTCAGAAGGCGTCCGTCACCGCCAACGTCCGGGCCTGGCAAAACCAACTCGTGGTGAATAAGCCGCTGGGCTACCGCCAGGTGATCCGCGCCGACGACCTGATCGACCGCCGCACGCTCGTGGACAGCCTCTCCGACGACCCGCTGGTCACGCGCGAGCAGGTCGTGGGCGAGATGGCCGGGCGGGATCTCAAGAGCGGCACCGTGCTGACCGCCCGCCTCATCGAGCCCACAATCCTGGTGAAGAGCGGGCAACTCGTCAGCATCGTCCTCACGCAGGGGGCGATCCAGGCCAAGTCCGTCGCCCGGGCGATGGAGCAGGGAACGTTCGGGCAATCGATCCGCGTGAAAAATGAGGTTACCAACAACGTGTTCGACGTGATCATCACCGGCGCGCAGACGGCCCGGCTCCCCGGCCAGGCTCCGGCGGAAAAGCCGGATGTCGCGGTGTTGGACACGAATCGGTGACAGAACCCGGAAAGGCTGGTCCATCGCTTTAGCGATGGGGGCGCGAATCGGGACACGTGGTATTTCGATTCGCCCCCCCATCCCTGAAGGGGTGGGTCACCCGGAAGACGCAAGACGCCCGCGAGTGACGGGCCCGCGCATCGCCGTCCGGCGACTTACACTCTCACGTCCTGTCCGTCCGGCGCCGGAGGCGTCTGACAAAGGGCGCTGACGCCGGACCACCCACCATCAAGGAGTTCCATTCGTGCTTCGGACTTCCGCATGCCCCGTTTTTCCTGTTTCGTAACCGTATTCTGCGTAATCGCATCGTTTGGCACCCTGGCCCAGGACGCGGCCCCGACCGCGCCGCCCGGCGTGCAATTGGGGTCAACCACCCGCGAACGGCCGCCCGTCCCGCGATCGGGAACCCAGCCCGCCTCCGCGTTGCCCCCGTCCGCCGAGGGATCGATGTTCCAGCGCGCGAGCATCCCCGGTGGATCGATGTACCAGCACGCCCAGGCCACCGCCGCCATCGCCAACCCCGCGGAGGCGGCCGGCGGTGTCGTCACCATCGCCCAGGTCAGCGTCTTCGCCGTCCCCAAGCCCCAGCCCAAGCTGATCAAGCAGCACGACCTGATCACGATCATCATCCGCGAGGAGAGCGAGGTCAGCTCCCAGGGCACCAGTGACCTGAAGCGGCAGTCGGACTTGAACGCCCAGGCCGACCAGTTCGTCCGCCTCAACTTCGCCAACTTCGCCCTGCAGAATGCCATCAACGGCCCCGCGCCCGCGATCTCGCTCTCCGGCAGCCGCAACTTCAAGGGCGAAGCCACGGTCGATCGCACCGACTCGGTCATCGCCCGCATCACGGCCGAGGTGGTGGACGTCAAGCCCAATGGCACGATGGTCGTGCAGGCCCGCAAGAAGATTAAGACCGACGAGGAGGAGCAGACCCTGCTCTGCTCGGGCATCTGCCGCGTCGAGGACCTCACCCCGGACAACACGGTCCTCTCCACCCAGCTCTACGACCTGGAGTTCACGAAGATCAACAAGGGCCAGGTGCGCAACACGACCAAGACCGGGGTGATCCACAAATTATTGGACTTCCTGAACCCCTTCTGACCGATAAAAAATCTGTCCGGCGTTCATGACCCGCCGTCTATTGCTGATTATTCGTTCAATCACATTAGACGGTGGGTCATGAGTAATGGACAGGAGAGAACGCGAATGCTCCGCACGCCCGCCGCCATCCTGCTCGCGATGCTCCTGCTGGCGCCGTCCGCCCTGGCGGTGAAGATCGCCGACATCACCCGCATCTCCGGCCAGCGCTCCAACGTCATGACGGGCCTGGGCCTGGTCTACGGCCTTAAGGGCACCGGTGACGGCGGCGACTTCATGCCGGCGATCAAGCCCCTCCTGGGCATGCTCTCCAAGTACGCCGACGAGACCACCGTCCGCGAACTCGCCAACGTCCAGAACGTCGCGCTGGTCTCGATCACCGCCAGCGTCCCCCCCGACGGCATCCGCGCCGGTGAGCCCGTCGATTGCTACGTGACCAGCCTGGGTGCGGCCTCGAGCCTCAAGGGCGGCCGGCTCTTCGTCACCCCGATGACCGGCCCGGTCCCGGGCGGCGAGATCTTCGCCCTCTCCCAGGGCGCCGTCGAGCTCGAAGACGTCACCACGCCGACCGTCGGCGTCGTCAAGGGCGGCTGCGTCATGGAGAAGGACTGGCCCGCCCACTACATTCACAACGGCCAGATCACGCTGCTGCTCGAAGCCCCGTCCGCCAGTTGGACCACCGCCAGCACGATTGCCAAGATCATCAACGATTCCGAAGGCACCCAGGGCGAGACGCTCGCCGTCGCCGCCGACCCCAAGACCGTCGTCGTCACCATCCCCCCGATCGAGCGCGACCGCCCGGACAGCTTCATCAGCCGCGTCCAGCGCCTCCCCGTCCCGCTCCTCCCGACCGAGGCCCGCGTCCAGATCAACCAGCGCAAGGGCTCGATCATCATGACCGGCGACGTCGAGATCAGCCCGGTCGTGATCAGCTTCCGCGGCCTGACCATCTCGACGATCAACCCCGCGCCCGTCCCCACGCCGCAGCGGCCGATCGTCGGTGAGAAGAACGCGATCGCCCTCGACACGACCGGCACGGGCGGCGCCAAGCTCAACGACCTCTTGGCTATCTTCGACCAGCTCAAGGTGCCGGCCGAAGACCGCATCTCGATCATCCAGGAGCTTTACAAGACCGGGAAACTGCACGCGAAGCTGATCGTGGAATGACCCGCGACGGGATCGCGGACGATCCCGAATTCGCACGCGTCGGAGACGCAGCCATGAAGATCAAGACCGCCATCGCCGCCGACAACCCGCTGAACCTGCCCGGCAGGGGCGCTTCGTTGAATAAGCTCAGCGCGGACGATTTCCACAAGGCGCTCGAAGCACTCGCGCCGGCGGCTAGGTCACCGGCCGACGCGCCGGCAATGCCGCTGTCCGCCCTCGACGCCACCGACCGCCACGAACTGCTTCCGCTCACGCCTGATCAAATGCTCCCGGGCGTCAGGACGCCCGCCAAGCCGATGCAGCCCCTCAACCCACCGGCGCCGCCTCTCCTGCCGCTGGGCGACGACAGCGAATTCGTCCCGGGCAATCCGCACCACGCGCCCGCCAGGACCGAGCACGACAAGGTCGTCGCCACTGCCCAGAAACTCGTCGCACAGACCTTCTATGGCACCATGCTTAAGCAGATGCGCCAGAGCCCCTGGCGGTCGGAGCTGTTCGACGGCGGCCGCGGCGGGCAGGCGTTTTCCGCCCTCTTCGACCAGCATCTGGCCGAGCGAATGGCCCACGGCGCCGATTCCAAGCTCGTCAACTCGATCGCTCGAAAGCTCGAAGGCAAGACGGCGTACCAGCGGCAGCTTTCCGCCGCCCGCAGCGCCGCCAACCCGCTCCAGAACGTGAGGATGAATGTCGCGCCAAATCTCCGAGCTTGAAACGCTCCTCCAGAACCTGATCGACGAGCACCAGAAACTCCTCGGCCACGTGGAGAAGCACCAGGCCGCCATGAAGTCCTTCGACCTCAAAGCGATGGACGACGTGCTCCGCCTCCAGGAAGGAGCGCGCCTTCGCATCGCCACGCTCGAGACCAAGCGCCGCACGCTGATCACCGCGCTCGCCCGGGCCCACCGCATGAGCCAGTTGCCCACGCTCCCCGACATCGCCGCCATGTACCCCGCCAACGGGCCGCGGCTGCTCAAGCTCCGCGACGATCTCAAGGCCACGATCCAGAAAGTCCAGACGCGCACTCATGTCGCCGGCCGACTCGCCTCCGCGGTCGTCGGCCACCTGAATACTGTCGTTCGTCTCCTGGCCGGCGCCGTCGAGAAGGCCGGCCTCTACACCAAGCAAGGCATCCCCCAGGTCTCCGCCCGAATCGGCGTGATGGAAGCAGTCGGATAACGATCTCGTGGCACGGGCGGCCCGCCCGTGTCTCTCAAGAACATGGGCGAGCCGCCCATGCCACACGATGTCCTTAATCGGAACACTCAACGTCGGCCAATCCGCCCTGGCAGTGCAGCAGGCCGCACTCCAGGTCACCGGCAACAACATCGCCAATGCCGGCAACGCCGACTACACGCGCCAGACCGCCAACCTCGCCCCCGCCCTCGACCAGAAAATCCAGCCGGGCATGTTCGTCGGCACCGGCGTCGATCTCACCGGCATCCAGCGCCAGATCGACGAGGCCCTCAACAGCCGACTCCGCGCAAGCGTCTCCGACAGCCAGGCCGCCGACACCACCCAGCAATGGCTCGGTCGCGTCGAATCCGTCTTCAATGAGCTTTCCGACCAGGACCTCTCCACCGGAATGTCCAACTTCTTCAACGCCTGGTCGAACCTGGCGAACCAGCCCCAGGACGTTGGCCTGCGCCAGGTCGTCATCCAGAACGGCCAGTCCGTCGCCGGTGACTTCCAGAACCTCCGCAAGCAACTGGTCAGCCTCCAGACCGACGTCGATGATCGCCTGACCGGCCTCGCCGGCGACGCCGACCAGCTCGCCGGTCAGATCGCCGACCTCAATCAGCAGATCGTCAACGCCGAGGGCGGCGCCGGCGATGCGAACGGCGGCGCCAACGGCCTGCGCGACCGCCGCGACGCCCTCCTCAAGCAGCTCTCCAACCTGATCGACGTCACCACCACCGAGGACAAGGGCGTCGTCAACGTCTACGTCGGCTCCGAGCCCCTGGTCATCGGCACCACCAACATGGGCGTCGGCCTCAAGCAGACCACCGACGACAAGGGACGCCTCACCACCGAGGTGATCTTCAAACAGAACAACGGCACGATGAAGGTCACCAGCGGTCAGATCGGCGCGCTGGTCAACGTCCGCCAGCAGATCAGCGACACGATCGACAATACCGACAATCTCGCCGCCAACCTCATCTTCGAGCTGAACAAGATCCATGCGTCGGGCCAAGGCCTCGATGGCTTCAGCTCCGTCACTTCAAGCTCCGCCGTCAGCGATCCGACCGTCCCCCTCAACGATCCCAAGTCGGGGCTCAAGTTTACGGCCAAAAACGGCTCGTTCGTCGTCCACGTCCGCCAGAAGGCCACGGGCCTGGAAACGAGCACACTCGTCCAGGTCGATCTCGACGGCCTGAACGGCAACGACACCACGCTCAATTCCCTCGCCTCATCGATCGACGCGATCAACGGCGTCTCCGCTTCGGTCAACGCCGGAAAGCTCGTCGTCAACGCCGATTCCTCCGATCTCGAAGTCTCGTTCAGCCAGGATTCCAGCGGCGCCTTGGCCGCCCTGGGCGTCAACAACTTCTTCACCGGCGCCGACGCCCGCGACATGGCCGTCAACCAGACGATCCAGGACCAGCCCACGCTTCTCGCCGCCGCCAAGAATGGCAACAAGGGCGACAACCAGACCGCCCTCGCCATCGCCGCGCTCGAATCCAACAAGCTCCCCTCCCTTAAAAACGCCAGCCTCAAGGAGAACTACCAGGCCATCGTCAACGGCGTCGCCGTCAGCGCCGCCACCGCCAAGACCAACGCCGAGGCCACCCAGACCGTCCAGCAAACCCTGGAGGCCCAGCGCGAAGGCCTCTCCGGCGTCAGCCTCGACGAAGAGGCCATCAACCTGATGCGCCAGCAGCGCGCCTTCCAGGCGGCCAGCCGCGTCATCTCCGCCGTCGATGAACTCCTCAAAACCGTCATCCAAATGGCCTGACCCCACTAACAATAAACAACTAGCAACTAACAACTAACAACTAATTCCGTGTCCATCGTCCCCCTCCAACTCGCCCGCGTCTCCAACCTGCTCAGGAGCAACCTCGCCACCTCCGCCATCTCGCGCACCCAGGCGCAACTGCTGGACGTCCAGAACCAGCTCACTACCGGACAGCGCCTCAATTCGCCCAGCGACGACCCCGGCGCCTCCGCCATCGTCCAGCAACTCCAGAAACTCATGGAGCAGCGCCAGGCCTACTCCGACAACATCAAGCACGCCCAGTCCCAGCTCGGCGAGGTCGATTCCTCGCTGTCCGACCTGACCGACCTCCTCCAGCAGGCGCAGCAGATCGCCTCCGCCAACGTCGGCTCCGACGTCACCGCCCAGGAGCGCCAGGGCGCCGCCGCCGTCGTCAAGTCGCTCCAGAGCCAGGTCCTCAGCGTCGCCAACAAGCAGTTCGAGGGCGTCTTCCTCTTCGCCGGTGACCGCTCGACAGACGCCCCGTTCGTGGACGCCGTCGGCGGCGTCAAGTTCGTCGGCGACTCCAACGTCCTCGACAACGTCTACGACGAGAACACCCAGCTCCCCTTCATGGTGGACGGCGCCGAAGTCTTCGGCGCCCTCTCCACCCGCGTCCAGGGCACCGTTGATCTCTCGCCCCGCCTCACCCCCACCACCCGCATCGCCGACCTCAAGGGCGCCACCAACGACGGCGTCCGCCTCGGCTCCGTCCAGGTCAGCAACGGCACGATCACCAGGATCGTTGACCTCTCCAACGCCGATACGATCGCGGACGTCCAGAACGCCATCAACCAGGCCGGTGTCGGCGGCATCACCGCCGCCATCGCCCCCGACAACAACTCCCTCATCCTCAACGCTACCGGCTCCGACAACATCACCGTCACCGAAGTAGGTGGCGGCACCACCGCCGCCGACCTGGGCATCCTCCAGAAGACCCCCGCCGGCGCAGGCGTCGCCCTCGACGGCCAGAACGTCGGCGCGCAGGTCACCCTCCTCACCAAGCTCGCCGACTTGAAGCTCGGCGCAGGCATCGATCAGACCGGTCTCATCCTCACCAACGGCCAGACCACCGCCACCGTCGACCTCTCCTCCGCCGTCACCGTCGAAGACCTGGTCAACGCCGTCAACAGTTCCAAGACCGGCGTCCTCGCGAAGATCAATGACGCCGGCACCGGCATCGACCTGGTCAACCCCACCCAGGGCGTCGCCATGACCGTCGCCGAGAACGGCGGCACCACCGCCGCCGACATCGGCATCCGAAGCCTCGCCCCCACCACCAAGCTCGCAGAGCTCAACGGCGGCAAGGGCGTCAGCACCGTCAACGGGCCGGAATTGCAGATCACGCGCAAAGACGGCACGCAGTTCCAGGTCGATATCAGCTCCGCCGTCACCGTCCAGGACGTCATCAACGCGATCAATACCGCCGACGGTGGCGCCGGCGTCACCGCTTCCTTCACCACCACCGGCAACGGCATCGTCCTCACCGATTCCACCGGCGGCGCGGGGCAACTCTCCGCCATCTCGATCAACTTCTCCACCGCCGCAACGGACCTGGGCCTGGATCAACCCGCCTCCGGCAGCACGATCACCGGCGCGGACACCAACGGCATCGAGGTCTCCGGCGTCTTCGGCAACCTCCAGAAGCTGCGCAACGCCCTCGACGCCAGCGACCAGGCCGGCATCACCGCCGCCGCCGAGGGGCTCAAGGACGACTACGACCGGATCGTCCGCGTCCGCGGCGAAACCGGCGCTCGCGTCCAGGAGCTCGATGCCCGCGACAACCGCCTCCAGGACGAGAACCTCGCCACCACCAAGCTCCTCTCCGACCTCAAGGATACCGACTTCACCGAGGCGATCAGCCGCTTCCAGACGCTTCAGACCGCACTGCAGGCCAGCCTCCAGACCACCGCCAAGGTCATGGGTCTGTCACTGATGGATTTTCTGAGTTGAACGAATATGGCACGGGACTTGCTCATCTATAACGGAATGTCGATTGCGATGATTGAAAACGCGATCAACACCCCCGTCGCGCAGCAAAAGCTGCCAGGAAGCGCAGAAGCAGCGCGACGCAAAGATCCGCGGGACGCGGAGTCGTCCCGGGATCGCCCCGAAAGCCCGTTCCCGACCAGGGATGGGCGCCAAGGTCGCATATCGGCGCAGGACGCGCAAACGACCCGTACCGGGCGGAGCCCGTCATAGATAGTTGTCGTAACGACCGCGCTCGATCGCTTCGCGCCCGGTCATCTTGGAAGGATTGCGGCGCGTCACAAGCCGCGCGCGAAGGCCGGAGCCTTCGCCTGACGCCGCAAGGGTTTTCCATCGTCGTCGTCGCCGCCGCGCATCTTCGGAAAGTGCGGCAACGTGCGGTGGAGAAGAAATGGAGTTCGCGCATGGAGATCGTTACCACCCGCTTCGGCACCCTCACCGTCGATGACGAACGCGTCATCACGTTCCCCAGGGGGCTCCTCGGGTTTCCCGACCACACCCGCTTCGCCCTCATCCAGACCGGCGAGGAGAACTACTTCTTCTGGCTCCAGTGTGTGGACGAGCCCAACCTCGCCTTCGTCGTCACCGACCCGAGCATCTTCTTCAAGGACTACGAGGTGCCGATCAAGGACGAGACCCAGGCCGAGATCCAGCTCGCCGACCTCGCCCACGCCCAGGTCTTCGTCATCTGCAACAAGGTCGAGGAGTGGCTGACCGGCAACCTGCTTGGTCCCATCGTCGTCAACGCCCAAAACCGCATGGCCCAACAGGTTGTGCTGACCGACAAGAAGTGGACCACCCGCCAGCCCCTGATGCGCCTCCAGGCCCAGGTCCCCCTGGCGACCAAGCCCGCCACGGTGACCCCCACCGCGGAAGCGGCCTAGAACCGGCGTGCCCACTTCAGTGTGGAGCACGTCAATGACCCGGGATAACCGTTACATCCCCTACACAACGCCCCGTTTCCAGTCGGTCCGCTTCATAACACAAGATCTTGCGCAGCACGGCTTGCGCGACGGGCTATAATGAGCCAGACAAAGCTCAGCCCGCAGCGCCGCGCGGCACGGAAGCCGCGTGATGCCCGACGGGTCTGAATGGATTTCAGGCCCCTTTGCCCAGGAAGGAGCCAACAATGTTGGTGCTGTCCCGTCAGAAGGACGAGACGATTATCATCGGCGACGACATCGAGATCACCGTCGTCGACATCCGCGGGGACAAGGTGAGACTCGGTGTCTCCGCCCCCAAGGAGATCAGCGTCCACCGTAAGGAAGTCTACGACGCCATCCGTCGCGAGAACCGCGAGGCCGCTCAGGTCAAACCTGAGGACCTCTCCGGGCTCGGGAAGATCAAACCAAGCCCCAACCCGCAACAACAAAACCCCGGCCCGCGAGGTCCGGAAAAGAAGTAACTGCTCCGCCCGCGCGATCGGAACGCGCCGGTGGGTTCACGCCCCCGACGCGCGCAACCGGCCGACCCGCCGTTCGCACCCGATCCCAATGTAAATTCTAACTCATAAAATACCGTTAACCGTCCGCTTTTACGTCGCCGCCCGATGGGCTCCAGGGACGGGGCCCGCACGAAGAGCAACAAAACCCACGCCCGCGCACGCCTTCATCGGTGAGCGCCGGCTTGCCATGAACAATCATGGAGGATTGGTATGGCCCGTATTAACACCAACGTCGCCGCACTCACCGCACAGCGCGGCCTGGCCAAAAGCCAGAAGACCCTCAACGACACCCTCCAGCGCCTCTCGACCGGCCTGCGCATCAACCGCGGCGCCGACGACCCCGCCGGACTCATCGCCAGCGAGAGCCTGCGCTCCGAGCTCTCGGGCATCAACCAGGCCGTCGACAACTCCAGTCGCGCCTCCAACGTCATCGCCACCGCCGAGGGATCCCTCCAGGAGGTCGCCTCCCTCCTGCTCAACATCAAGGGCCTCATCGTCCAGGCCGCCAACACCGGCGCACTCTCCCCCGACGAGATCAAGGCCAACCAGCTCCAGGTCGACTCCGCCGTCCAGTCCATCACCCGCATCTCCAACACCACTACCTTCGCCGGCTTGCACCTGATCAACGGCAGCCTCGACTACATCACCTCCGGCGTCGACTCCACCGCCATCCAGGCGATGCACGTCCAGCAGGCCAACTTCGGCACCAACGCCAACATCCCCGTCCAGGTCAACGTCGTCACCAGCGCACGCACCGCCGAGCTCGAGTTCCGCGCCTCCGCCATCACCAGCACCGTCACCCTCGAGATCGCCGGCAACACCGGCGTCGAAACCCTCACCTTCGTCTCCGGCACCCCCGCCTCCGCCGTCGCCTACGCCGTCAACCGCATCACCGACGCCACCGGCGTCTCCGCCGCCCTCCTCAACCCCGCCAATGGCGCCTCCGGCGTCGTCTTCCAGTCCAACGCCTACGGCTCGCGGCAGTTCGTCTCCATCCAGGCCCAGCACGGCGGCAGCACCGGCTCCTTCGTCACCACCGACGTCAATGGCAACGCCAAGCAACGCGCCAACGGCGTCGATGCCGTCGCCACCATCAACGGCGCACTCACCGTCGGCGACGGACTCAACCTCAAGCTCAACACCTCGACCCTCGACGTCGAGATGACCCTCGACGGCCAGTTCGGCGCAGGGCAGACCTCCTTCGCCATCACCGGCGGCGGCTCCCTCTTCCAACTGGGCGCTCAGGTCACCTCCAACCAGCAGGTCAACATCGGCATCCAGTCCGTCGCCGCCTCAAACCTGGGCGACAACGACGTCGGCTTCCTCTCCGACGTCGTCACCGGCGGCGCCGCGTCGCTGGTCAGCGGCAACACCCGCCAGGCAAGCCAGATCATCGAGCGCGCGATCAACCAGGTCGCCATCCTCCGCGGCCGCCTGGGCGCCTTCGAGAAGAACACCCTCCAGACCAACATCAACTCCCTCAACGTCGCCATGGAGAACGTCACCTCCTCCGAGTCCACCATCCGCGACGCCGACTTCGCCGAGGAAACCAGCGCCCTCACCCGCGCCCAGATCCTCACCCAGGCCGGCACCAGCGTCCTCTCCACTGCCAATTCCACCCCCCAGAGCGTCCTCTCGCTCCTGCAACGTTGACCGCGCGGGAGGGCGAGGCTCCGTTCGAGCCGCTTTCCCGAAGGTAATCCACCGGGCGCCCGGCAATCCGGGCGCCCTTCTTCGTTTGTATGACTTGGTGATCTCCGCCCCATAAACCGCAAAATCCCGCTCGGCGTGGCGGCCCCCATCCATCCACAAGCATTTCTAAATTCGAGTCCCACGCGCAAAAACCGCGCGGTGTCTCATAAAAGGCCGGATCGGCAGGAACTGCACGTTCAACCGCATTCCCGGGACGTCCGGCACAACTTCCCACCAAAAATCCGGCAATTCCTGCGCGACCGCGCATCTCAAGTACCCCCCGAACCCACGACGATACCCACACGGACTACCGCAGACGAACGCGCCCGCCGTGCATCAACGCGCCCGGCGACGCGCGCGGATCGCGGCAGGACGGACTTGTGAGAAAGGAGGCCGTGCATGTGAAACGATGGGGTGCCCCCCGGCGGGACACCCACCGGGCTGCCGCGGGAGTCTTTCGTCCCTGATCCCGCGGCGAGAGGTGCGCGATCGGAGCGCATCCCTCAAAACAAGCCTTTCAAGGGATTGAAGGGCGCAGCGCGGACCGCAGATCCGCTTAAGCGCAAAGTTCCGGGCAGACGCGCCAAACCCGCGGCACACCACCGCACCGCGCGCGACCGCCCGCCAACGTCACGGAGAGACAGCTACCATGAGCAGAATTAACACCAACGTCAGCTCACTCATTGCTCAGCGGGTCTACCGCAACAACAATGACTCGCTGAACCAGAGCCTCGAACGGCTCAGCACCGGTTACAAGATCAACAGCGGTAAGGACAACCCCGCGGGCCTGATCGCCAGCGAGAACCTCAAGGCCGAGCAGACCGGCCTGACCACCGCCATCGACAACGCCCAGCGCGCGGACAACATCATCGGCACCGCCGAGGGTGGCTTGAACGAGGTCAGCTCGCTCCTCAACCAGCTCCAGGGCCTGGTCAGCTCGACCGCCAACAGCGGCGGCCTCTCGATCGAGGAAAAGCAGGCCAACCAGCTCCAGGTCGACTCGATCCTGGGCACGATCAACCGCATCGCCGCCTCGACCAGCTTCCAGGGCAAGAAGCTGCTCAACGGCTCGCTCGACTACACGACCTCGAGCGTGACCTCGACCGCGATCGACAACCTGCACGTGAACGCCGCCCGGCTTGCCGACGGCGCGACCGGCAGCGTCGTCGTCCAGGTCGTCGCCTCCGCCACGACCGCCAAGGTCGGCTACACGAGCGGCACGATCACCGGCGCCACCGCGACCATCGAGGTCGCCGGTAACGCCGGCGCCGAGCAGCTCTCGTTCGCCTCGGGCACCAACACCAGCGCGGTCGTCGCCGCCGTCAACGCGGTCAAGGCCGCGACCGGCGTCAGCGCCACCCTCTCGGGCTCCGACATCCGCTTCGAGAGCACCGAGTTCGGCTCCGGGCAGTTCGTCTCGGTCAGCGCGATCGCCGGCACGTTCACGCTGGCGACCAACAAGGCGACCGGTACGGACGCGAACGTCACCGTCAACGGCGCCCAGGCGCAGACCGACGGCATCCACGTGTCCTTCCGCAACTCCAACCTCGACGTCGACTTCGACCTCGACTCGACCTTCAACGCACCGGGCAGCACCACGTTCGGCATCACCGGCGGTGGCGCGACCTTCGCGCTGGGCTCCAAGGTCACCGAGACCGACAAGGCGTCGATCGGCGTGTTCTCGGTCTCCACCGGCTCCCTGGGCGACCTGACCAACGGGTTCCTCAGCTCGCTGGGCTCGGGCGGCGCCAACTCGCTGACCGGCACCAACCTGGGCACCGCCCAGAAGGTGATCGACAAGGCGATCAAGCAGGTCAGCCAGCTCCGCGGCCGATTGGGCGCCTTCCAGAAGTTCACGATCGGCAGCACGATCAACTCGCTGGGCGTCGCCTACGAGAACGCGTCCGCCGCCGAGAGCGCCATCGCCGACACCGACTTCGCGCAGGAGACCTCCAACCTCACCCGCGCGCAGATCCTGTCGCAGGCGTCCTCGACCGTGCTGGCGCAGGCCAACTCGGCCCCTCAGAGCGCGTTGTCCCTCCTGCGCGGATAACGCGACCCGGGCCAAGGATGAGGATCGTTCGGGACTAAGAACCCCGCCGCCGCGCGTCCAGCGATGGCCGCGCGGCCGGCGGGCGACCCGAACCGTCAGGGTCAGAGCACGCCAGAAGCAGCAGCACCCTGTCGTCGTCATCATCGTTCCGATCTCACAAGTCCACCACCCCCGGCACCCAATGCCGGGGGTGGGTCTTTTTTGTCTGCGGTGGGCTACTAAAATCCGGTGACGATGCCCCGATTCGTTTTCCTCCTTTCTGCCTTCTGCCTGCTGCCTGCCGCCTGCTGCTTCTCCGCCGAGTTGTCGCTGACGTTTCCGCTGGGGCCCTACTACCGGCCTGGCAAGTATCTGCCCGTGCACATCACCGCCGACATTTCCGAGCCGGGCGAGCACTGGTTGGCGCTGGCTCCGGACAACGTTTGGGCGGCCGACGACGTGCCGCGCGGCGCGGGGCGGACGGGGGTCTACGTCGCGCAGCCGGGGCGGGTCGATGCGATCGTCCCCTGGTTCGTCAATAACGACCGCGGCGCGACGCCGCGCCTCTTCATCGAGTACCGCCCCGAGCACGTCGAGGGCCCGACGCTGCGAAGGCTGGCGGAGTCCGAGCGACTGGTCGGCTGGACGGTTCCCGACGAGCCGTTCGCGCGCCAGCTCCTGGGAGCGCCGCCGAAGGTGATCGGCGTCGCACTCGACCCTGCCCAGCCGATCAAGGGGCACGCGTGCGCGTGGGAGATGCTGGACGCGATCATCCTCGACGCCAACAGCGCGACGCGCCTGGACCAGGAGCAGATCGCCGACCTGCTGGCATGCGGCGTGACCGTGGCCGTGAAGACCGACCACCCGCCGTTCGCCGCCGCCTGGCCCTGGCGGCGGGTGGGCGAATACTCGGTGCTGCGGTTCGATCCGGCGGGGCCGGACGCCTCTGGGTTTGTCGAGCAGGCATACGCGCCGGTTGCCGGCTGGCAGGCGGGGTGGCCGTGGGCGTTCCGCCGGCAGGTGCTGCTGATCGCGGCGCTGTGCTGCGTGCCCCTCCTGGGCCTGGCGCTGTGGCGACCCCCGCTGACCCCGCTCTGGGGCGTGCTCCTGTCGGCGATCCTGATCTTCGGGGTGGGGAAGTGGTGGGGGGTGCACACGGGGGTGCAACAGGCGGCCGGGGAGGTGATCGTGATCGACCACAAGTCCGGCCTGACCCAGACCGACGACTGGACCTACCAGACCTGCACCGCCAATCGCACCGGTACGTTGCGGTGGATCGGCGGCGTCACGCGCCCGATCGCCAACGACGACCTGTTCGTCACGCTCAACTGCGACACGACCGGGCGTCCGGCGGAATTCCTGGCGGACATCCCGCCCAACCGCAAGCTGGCGTTCGTGTCGCGCACCGTCGGCCCGCGCGCCCCGCGGACGACGCCCGCCAGGCCGATCACCTCGCCGCTGGCGCCGCTGGTGAACGAACTGTACCTCAACGATCACGCGCAGGTGCTCGGGCAGCTCCCGACGGCCCCGCCCAGCCAGCCGGCGTACGGATACGTCGAGCTGCAGCAGTGGAACGCCGTGGTGGTGGGGCGGTAGGGGAAGGCAAAAGGCAAAAGGCAAAACGAGGCGGCACGGAGGGGGCGAATTGAAGAACTGGCGAACCGCGAGAATAGATGTTGTGGGGAGGGGGTTCATATCGTAAGTTCGGTTGATAAAAGTAGTTATGATGAATATGGGGTGGAAAAACCGGCCCCAAAGCGGCCCCTTTGGCGACGTTCTGTGGCCCCGGGATGTCCCCGCGGTGGCCCTGAGGTGCGCTTCTGCCGCCCCTTACGGGGCTGATCGTTGGTTGCATTTAATACCCACGGCTTGTGCCGTGGGCTATGTTCTGTCGCCGCTTCGCGGCTGTCGGTGCGGGCGTATTCGGTTGTCAAAGAGCGCGTCCACAAGAAGGCGCGGGGTTGCGCGGCGGTGACGCTTCGGGCGCCATCAAAGTTGCGGGAGGTGGGGATTTGCTGGGGTTTTCGGGTGAAATCTTCTTTA
>DATBFY010000226.1:0-13081 GCA_036558265.1 Tepidisphaeraceae bacterium
TCAACAAGACCACCAACCCCCAGGCCGGCGTCGTCATCGGCTTCGCCTCCGACTCCATCATCGGTGCGCCCTACGAGCCCGCCATCGACCTGGCCGACTGCGTCACCTCGGGCTACGGCTACCCCACCGGGTACATCTTCGAAATCCTCCGCGGCCGGGGCCTGGTTTACGACGCCAACGCCATGAATTTCCCGGGCCTGTCCACCAAAACGCCCGGCGTCTTCGTCGCCTACGCCGGCTGCGAACCCAAGAACGTCAATGAGTGCGTGGATGTCATCCTCGAAAGCATCGCCCGCCTCCAGGGCACTCCGGCCGACGTCAATGCCGACTGGTTCAACCGCTCCAGGAGCCTGATCACCACCGGCGACGCGATCCAGAACGAGACCCCCGCCGCCCAGGCCATGCTGGCCGCCTTGGACGAGCTTTACGGCCTGGGCTACAACTATCACGACCACTTTGCCGATCGAATCAATGCCGTGACGATCGACCAGGTTCGAAACCTCGCCGCCAGCCGCCTGACGCACTGCGTCGTCACCATCAGCACCCCCGAGCCCGACAAGGTCACCACGAAACCCGGCACCCGCACCTACGCCAGCTTCCCCAAGGTCGACCTGACCCCCCGAGGCGTCCAGCACGACACCGGAGGCGCCGCCAAATGACCTCGTAGGGTGGGCTCCGCCCACCACCTCGCGCAACAAGCCTTGTGTTTATGAGTCTCCGAACAACCGTCATCCTGAGGAGGTTTCACCGACGAAGGATCTTGCCTCGAACGGACGTGCGTGTCCCTTCGGAGCTAGATCCTTCGCTTCGCTCAGGATGACGACTCCAGCCTCATCACGATCGCTCAAAACCATGTTCGACCCCACCACCCCCATCGCCACCTTCCTCACCGCCGCCGCCGCCAAGCAACCCACGCCCGGCGGGGGCAGCGTCGCCGCGCTGGTCGGCGCGCTCGCCGCCTCCATGGGTGAGATGACCCTCAACTACAGCGTCGGCAAGAAGGGCCTCGAGGCCTACCAGGCCGAGCTCCAGCCCGTGCTCAAGGAGATGACCCGCGCCCGCGAACTGCTCGTCGAGCTGATGATCGAGGACCAGGGCGCCTTCGCCGCCATCACCGCCGCCCGCAAGCTCCCCGAATCCGACCCCGACCGCCAGGGCCGCTTCGACGCCGCGCTGCTCGCCTGCGTCCGCATCCCCGAGGCCATGGCCGCCACCGCCGTCGCCATCCTCGAAATGGCCGACCGCGTCGCCAACTTCGTCAACCCCTGGCTGCTCTCGGACCTGGCCGTCTGCGCCGATCTGGCGATGGCCACGGTCCGCTGTGCGATCTACAACGTCCGCGCCAACCTTCCGGATGTGAAGGACCCCGCCGACCGCAACCGCATCGAGGGCACGATCCACGGCCTGCTAAACCGCGCCGTCCCGCTGATCCAGCGCGTCGCCCCCAGAATCTGGGAACGCCACGCCCGCGAGTGTGGAGCATGACGCGGTTTGCGAGTCCTCGCGCTCGGTCATCCTGAGGGAGCCTGGCGGCGACCGAAGGATCTGGCCACGAAGGGACGACCGCTTCATCCACGGCAAGATCCTTCGTCGGTAAAACCTCTCATTATCAGGATGACACCGATTTCGCGCCCGACGAGCTCAGAAAACACGATCATGAGAGACGACCGCGACTACAAACTCGACCTGTCGAAAAACACTGGCACGGCCGTCCCCGCTGCTTCGAATCAGCATGCCGGCGAGGACGCCCGCGTCACAGATTCCCGCCCCTTCCTCAGCGTTCACTTCGCCTGCTGCAACGTCTATCTCCGCATCTACCGCTCGCCTGATGGAAAGTCCTACCAAGGCCGTTGTCCGAAATGCGCGAAGCTCGTGCAGTTCGCCGTGGGCGAAGGCGGCACCGACTCCCGCTTCTTCCGCGTCTCCTGACCGACAACTGGCAACGGACAACTCCGTGACAAATCCCCTCCCCCCGGTTAATCCTATCCCCCGCGAGAAATCCACGGAGGTTCGCGTTGTCCCAACCCGCCCCCAACACCACGCCCAGCCCACCGTCCTCCGCCGGCTACGAGGTCGCCCGGCCCCGCGGCCAATGCGTCGTCTGCCAGGCCCAGATCCAGCCCACCCAGCCCTTCATGGCCGCCCTCAAGGAGACCCCCACCGGCTTCGAGCGCCTCGACGTCTGCCTCAACTGCTGGCCCGGCTTCGACCGCAACGACCTGATCGGCTTCTGGCGAACCACCATGCCGCTCGTCGAGCAGAAGAGGAAACTCTTCGTCGATGACGAGGTCCTCTGCCAGCTCTTCGAGCGCCTCGCGGAAACCACCGAGCCCGCCAAGCTGAATTTCCGGTTCGTCCTGGGCTTGATCCTCATGCGCAAACGGCTGATCGTTTACGAGAACAGCCGCACCGAAGAGGGCAGGGAAATCTGGCAGGTCCGCTTCAAGGGCAAGGACGAGATCCTCGACCTCCTGAATCCGAAGCTCGACGAATCCCAGATCCAGGACGTCAGCAATCAACTCGGCGAGATCCTCAACGAAGAACTCTGAACCCTCCAAGGCGCCGGCGCACTTCACCCGCATGAATCTCACATTCGCCAGCTCGCTCGCCTCCGCCGCTTGCGTCGTCGCGCTCCTCGCCGGGTGCGCCAAGGTCCAGCGAGTCGAGGGCTACTACGGTCCCACCGACCCGATGTCCAGGGTCGTCCAGGACGTCAACGCCAACAACGCGAAGATCACCACCCTCTGGTCCCCCCACACCTTCGTCGCCACCCTGGTGGACGACAAGGGCAAGTCCCGCACCTTCTCCGGCGACGGCTTCCTCCTCTTTACCAAGCCGGACAACCTCCTCCTCACGGCCAAGGGGATCATCAATTTCTTCGAGCTGGGCAGCAACGATCAGCAGTACTGGTTCACCGCCTTCCCCGACGAGGTCAGCACTCAGTGGTGGGGCGACAAGGCCAGGCTGACCGACCAGGGCGCCCGGCAGATCCCCATCCGTCCCGACCTGATCCTCGAAGTCCTGGGTGTCAACGAGATCAACACCAACTTCCTCGAGCCGCCCGTCCCGGTCATGCGCTTCAACAATGACGCCCGGGCCTACATGTTCGTCTGGAACAAGCCGCTCACCAATCGCTGGGTGGCCGAAAAAGAGGTCTGGTACGACCTGGATACCAAGCTCCCGAAGCTGATCCTTTTCTTCGACGCCAACGGCCGGATCATCCTTCGCGCCTACCTCTCCGATCACAAGCCGATCGAGGGCGCGGGTGGCACGATCGCCACGCAGTACGACCTGTTCTTCCCCGAGAACAAGAGCACGATGTCCTTTCACCTCACGGACGTGAAACCCTACATCCAGAAGGGTCGCATCCGGATTCCCAACCCCGGCAGTTTCGCCTTCCCGTCGGATCCCGGCGTGAAGAAGCAGATCGAGATCCAATGACCGCCCGCGCCGCACCGCTCATCCCGCTCACGCTGGCGATCATCCTCCTGCTGTCGCGCGCGGCGTCCGGCCAGGCGACCCAGCCCTACAGCCCTCCACTGCTCGCGTACGGCGCGCCCGACCGCTATTGGATCGCCACCGTCGAGCCCTGGAAAGATGGCGCCCGGACGCGCACCCGAACCCTGGTGCGCGGCCAGATCCTCCCCGCCGGCGACTGGCAGGACCTGGACGCCGTCTACGGCCGCGCCGTCGCCCTCGCGCAGATCCAGGGGGACCTCGCCATCCTCCTCGACGACGGCTCCTGGCGACGGCTGGGGATCGCGGGCCTGGCAACCGGCACGCTGATCCCCGGCGCCGGTCCCGTCCTCGCGTGGGGGTCCTCGCCAAAAGAGCTTTACGCTGTCCGCGCCGTCGAAGGCGGCAGGGCTGCCGTCACGACTCGCCCCACGAGCGCAACCCAGTCCACCCTCACCACCCGCCCCGCCACGCGCCCGACACAACTCGCCTTGCTTCGTTTCGAACAGGGCCAATGGGTCGGTGTCGCCGACTTGCCAGGCAGCGTCACGGGCGCACCCCTTTCCCTCGCCGTGGCCGGCAGCAAACCCCTCCTTGCCGCGCAAGGCACTGGCGGGACGATCCGTACGATGACCTGGTCCGATGACCGCTGGCAGGAGTTCGGCGAGATCGCGCTTCCCAATCGGGCGGCAGCCTTCGGCGTCCTGGCCGTCGGAACCCTCCCTGCCGTGTGGACGATCGATCCGCAGGGTGGCATGAGGCTCTTCCTGAAGCGGGAGGGTGAGGAATGGGAGGCGGCCAAAGGCTTCGCATTTCCCAAAAGCCTCCCCGCGAACGCGCCGCGCGTCCTGGCGGCGGCGGGGCAGGAGTTTCGACTGGTGGCGATCGTCGATGGGAAGTTGCAGGAGGCGAGGTTTGACCTGGGCGGGCTGCCACGGGGCGAGTTGACGGCGCTCCCGGCACCTGTGGGGTCGCGGCCGGACGTCTTGTACTGGGTCATGCGGGCCGCGGTGCTTTTGGGCTTGGTGGCGGTGATGTTCCTCACCTTTTACCGCCGCCAGGAGCCGTCAAAGGACGTTCGGGACGATCAATAGAGGAAGGCCGCTTGCAGCGGGGCGCATCATTTCCTATTCTTCTATGGGAATTGTCGGTTTTTCATGAAGAATTACAGCCTTACCCATCTAAAGCAGCTGGAAGCCGAAAGTATCCAGATAATTCGGGAGGTGGCGGCGGAGTTTGAGAAGCCGGTGATGCTGTACTCGATCGGCAAGGATTCATCGGTGATGGTGAGGCTGGCGCAGAAGGCGTTTCATCCGGGCCGGCTGCCGTTTCCGCTGATGCACGTCAATACGACGTGGAAGTTCCGCGAGATGATCGCGTTTCGAGATAAGTATTGTCGGGATAATGGGTTCGAGCTGATCGAGCACATCAACCAGGAAGGGCTGGCGGCGGGGGCGAACCCGTTCGACTGGGGGAGCAACAAGTACACCAACGTGATGAAGACCGAGGGGCTTAAGCAGGCGCTGAACAAATATGGGTTCGACGCGGCGTTCGGGGGCGCGAGGCGCGACGAGGAGAAGTCCCGCGCCAAGGAGCGGGTCTATTCCTTCCGCGACAAGCTGCACCAGTGGGACCCGAAGAACCAGCGGCCTGAACTGTGGAATTTGTACAACGGCAAGGTGAACAAGGGCGAGTCGATCCGGGTGTTCCCCCTATCGAACTGGACCGAGCTCGATGTCTGGCAGTACATCCACCTGGAGAAGATCCCGATCGTGCCGCTGTACTTCGCGGCGGAGCGTCCGGTGGTGAACCGGGACGGGACGCTGATCATGGTGGACGACGAGCGGATGCGGCTGGAGCCTGGCGAGCGGCCTCAGATGAAGCGGGTGCGGTTCCGAACCCTTGGGTGCTACCCGCTGACCGGGGCGATCGAGAGCGACGCGACGACCTTGCCCGAGATCATCCAGGAGATGCTAGTGGCGCGGAACAGCGAGCGGCAGGGTCGGATGATCGATCACGACGAGGCGGGGAGCATGGAACAGAAGAAGCGGGAGGGGTATTTTTGATACTCGGCGCGGCGTGCGGCGCCCGCGCGTGCCGGGACAGGCGCGAGAGGATTGCTTAAGTTGGATCAGCTATTTAAACATGTTCACGAGGCCCACGCGAACGCGCGCGGCGGTGGGTCCATCTATGGTGCCCAGCCGCTTAAGGAGGCGGGAGCGATCGACGGCGCGAACGTGATCGAGCGCCACTTCCCCGGGGCGGCCGGCGAAGCGACACCGCACGCGGGTGGGGTACTGTTTCGGATGGGACGTGAGCGGGGCGACGATAACAGTCCGCACGTGGCGGTGCATGATCTCGGGCGAGACGATCACGCAGGGACGCGCCTTTCGCATCTCGACTCCGATCGCTGGATCGAGTTGGACGAGATAGACGTCGAATGGGTGGATCGCGGGGTGCTCGCTCACCACGTCCATTCCTTTTCATCAAACTCGGAATCGAGCGGCGCATCGAGCCATTCACGATCTTCGTCGGTGAGCTCGTTCCCATGCCGGGCGATGGCCTTTCTGAACTGTTCATCCCAGCCGGCGCGCGGGTTCTTTTTCCGGCGGGCCCGTGTTTGCGGAGAGCGGAGGACGACTTCCCCGTCGCGTACGATGAGCTCAACATTCGCATCGCGGAGGCCCGCCTGTTCGATGACGGCTTTCGGCAGGCGTATGCCGCGGGAGTTGCCGATTCGGACGAGTTTCGCCTTCATAATCACATTGTAATTACAAACCGATCTGCCGACAAATGCCACAGCCTCTGGCCGAAGACATTCACACGTACCTGGAACGCAACCAGCGGAAGGAGCTGCTGCGCTTCCTGACCTGCGGGAGCGTGGATGATGGGAAGTCCACGCTGATCGGGCGGCTGCTGCACGATACGAAGGGGATTTACGAGGATCAGCTGGCGGCGGTGAAGCGGGATTCGGCGCGGCACGGGACGACGGGGGCAGGGGAGGTGGACCTGGCGCTGTTGACGGATGGGCTCAAGGCGGAGCGCGAGCAGGGGATCACGATTGACGTCGCCTATCGCTACTTCTCGACGGACAAGCGCAAGTTCATCATCGCCGACACCCCGGGGCACGAGCAGTACACGCGGAACATGGCGACCGGGGCGAGCACGTGCCAATTGGCGATCATCCTGATCGACGCGCGGCACGGGGTGATGCCGCAGACGCGGCGGCACTCGTTCATCGTGTCGCTGCTGGGGATCAAGCACGTCGTGGTCGCGGTGAACAAGATGGACCTGGCGGGGTACTCGCAGGAGGCGTTCGAGCGGATCAAGAACGAGTACAGCGGGTTCGTGGCCAAGCTGGGGATCGGGGACGTGCAGTTCATCCCGATGTCGGCGCTCAACGGGGATAACGTGGTGGAAAAGTCGCCGGCGATGCCCTGGTACGCGGGGCCGCCGCTGCTCGCGCACCTGGAAACGGTACACATCGCGTCGGATCGGAACCTGTCGGACATGCGATTCCCGGTGCAGTACGTGATCCGGCCGAACCTGGACTTCCGCGGCTTCGCGGGGACGGTGGCGTCGGGGATCGTGCGCAAGGGGGACGAGGTGGTCGCGCTGCCCTCGGGCAAGCGCAGCCGCGTGCGATCGATAGCGACCTACGAGGGGGAGCTAGCGGAGGCCTTCAGCCCGCAGGCGGTGACGATCACGCTGGCCGACGAGATCGACGTGTCGCGGGGGGACATGCTGGTTCACCCGGACAACCGGCCGAACGTGTCGTCGCAGGTCGAGGCGATGGTGGTCTGGATGTCGGAGCGGCCGTTCGTGCCGGGGCGGACATACTGGATCAAGCAGACGACGCGGACAGTCTCGGGGGAGATCGCGGAATTGCGGTACGGGGTGGACGTGAACACGCTGGAGAAGCGGCCGGCGACGCAACTGGCGATGAACGAGGTGGGGCACGTGCTGGTGTCGCTGAACCAGCCTCTGGCGTACGACGCGTACAAGGCGAACGCGGCGACGGGTGCGTTCATCGTGATCGACCGGATGACGAACAACACGGTGGGGGCCGGGATGATCCTGGAGCCGGGGGACCGCCGCGGCGGGGCAGGGGGGGATCACTGGGGGCAGCAGCCGGTGGCGGGGAAGCTCAAGCAGAAGGCGAGCAAGGTCACGCTGGAGCAGCGGCAGGAGCGGCTGGGCCAGCGGGGGGCGACGGTGCTGATCTACGGCTTGACCGGCTCGGGCAAGGCGACGATCGCGTTCGAGCTGGAGAAGCGGCTCTTTGACGAGGGGCGGGCGGTGACCGTGCTGTACGGTCCGGACATGCGGCAGGGGCTTTGCCGGGACCTGGGGTTCACGGCCGACGACCGGAGCGAGAACCTTCGGCGGAGCGCCGAGGTGGCGCGGATCCTGAATGACACGGGGGTGATGTGCATCTGCGCGTTCGTGGCGCCGCACGATGCCATTCGGGAGCGGGCGCGGGAGGTGGTGGGGGCGGATCGGTTCGTGAGCGTGTACCTGGATTGTCCGCCGGACGTCTGCCGGAGCCGGGACAAGGCGGGAGTGTGGCGACAGGCGGAGGCGGGGCAGGTGGCGCAGTTCCCGGGGGTGACGGCGGATTACGAAGCGCCGACGAAGCCGGACCTGGTGCTGCGGACGGATGAGATGTCGGTGGCGGAGAGCGTGGGGAGGATTGTCGAGGAGTTGAAGGGGCGCGGGTTTGTTCTGTAGGTTCCGCTTCGCGGAACGTACGGTGGCGGGCATACGGACGCGGCGGGTTGCGTCCTTTGGGTTGATCCTCCACAATCGGCCGTCGCATGAGTCAGCCGGTCAAAAAGTGGCTTACGTTTACGCTCCGCTGGGGGGTGGCGGTGGTGGGGATCTGGTGGGTGTTGAGCCAGATCACCTGGCGGGATCGGGTGACGCTGCTGGACGCGCGGAATCGGCCGGTGGTGGTGCGGCTGGCGAATTTTGGGCCGCTGAACTCGCCGAGTTTCACGCTTTATGATCCGCCGAAGGGGATTGCGAGCACGGTTTGGGCGTCAGCGCTGGTGAGCCAGCCGGATGCGAAGCGGGTGACGATCGACTCGCCATCGGGGCCGGTGACGGCGGAGCTGTTGGCGCTGGATCTTTCGCCGAACTTGAAGACGGTTAAGCGGCTCCTGGTGGCGAACCCGCCGGGCAGCCCGGGCGTGTGGATCGCGCCGGCGCAGGCGCCGGGGTATCGGCTGAAGGTGCCGCACCCGCTGGTGGAGGTGGGACTGGGGCGGATGATCAAGGACGCGGGGAGCGGGAACAAGCCGTGGCTGCTGGTGCTGTCGGTGGTGATCTTCCCGATCACGTTCCTGGTGACGAGTTTCAGGTGGCATCAACTGCTGCGGGCGTTGGAGATCCACCTGTCACTGGGGCGGACCTTCGTGCTGAACATGGTGGGTGCGTTCTACAACACGTTCATGCCGGGCTCGACGGGCGGGGACGTGCTCAAGGCGTACTACGCGTCGAAGCAGACCGAGTTCCGCACGCGGGCGGTGATGAGCGTGTTCGTGGACCGCGTCATCGGTCTGCTCGCACTGGTGATCATGGGCGGGGCGATGGCAGCGTATCAGTACTTCATGGGCGGGGCGGACGACCCGGCGGCGCACGCCTGCGGGCGGATCGCGCTGGTCTCGGCATTGATCATCTTCGGGACGGCGGGGGGATTGTTCGTCTTCTACCATCCGGCGCTGCGGCGGACGTTCGGGCTGGACTGGCTGATCGTGCGGCTTCCGAAGCAGAAGCAGGTGAAGAACGCGATCGAGACGATGGATCTTTACGCGAAGCACAAGTCGCTGGTGCTGCAGTCGCTGGTGGTGACGTTTCCGGTCCACATCACGGTGGTGATCAGCGCGATGCTGGCGGGGTGGGCGTTCGGTCTGACGCTGTCACCGCTGTATTATTTCGTGGCGGTGCCGGTGATCGTGCTGGTGGGGAGCATCCCGATCTCGCCGCAGGGCGCGGGGGTGATGGAGTACTTCGCGATCCTGTTGACGCAGAAGCAGGGGGCAACGGTGAGCCAGGCGTTCGCGCTGACGATGTCGATCCGGATGGTGCAGGTGCTGTGGAACCTGACGGGTGGGGCGTTCGTGTTCAAGGGCGGGTATCACCAGCCGACGGAGGCGGAGCAGCGGGAGTTGGAGGACGGGCGGCCGGGCGGGGGGACGGGGGGGCCGACCAACGAAGACGAGGATGGCGGATGGAGGATGGAAGATGGAAAGGGGGCGCGGGTTTCTTCCCCTGCTCCTTCGTGATCTTCGCGGGCTTCGTGGTTAGATTCTCCGAAGGTGCTCAAGAGGATCGACCGCATTTTGTTGCGCGTGGAATCGCTGGACGCGGCGGTGCGCTATTATCGGGATACGTTGGGGCTGAAGCTGGTGAAGCAGGATGGGCGGCTGGCGTCGTTTCGGCTGGGGGATGAGCAGACGGAGCTGGTGCTGCACAACGACGCCGATTTGCCGGACCAGGCGACGTATTACCTGGTGGAGGACGTCAAGGGGCTATACCGGAGGCGGGAGGAGCTGAAGCTGCGGTTCGCGGGGCCGCCGACGCCGGTGTCGCGGGGGTTTCGGGCGACGGTGAAGGATCCCTTTGGGAACGTGCTGCTGATCCTGGATCGCGCGGCGGAGGCGGCGTCTTCGAAGGACGTGGTGGAGGATGGCAAGGCGCCGGGGGCGTTGTTCGCGGGGGTGGAGCAGCGGGTGGCGGTGAAGCGGGATCTTCTGATCCGGCTTTATGAGAAGACGGCGCGGACGGCGGACGACCTGCCGTATACGCCGCACTTCGAGACGCTGTACAAGGATTACGCGGCGGGTCACGGGGAGCCGCGGCCGACGCGCGGGGAGGTGTGGCGGCACCTGTTGAACCTTCGCAAAGGGGGAAAGCTGCCAAAGCTGGGGCCGGCGCGGTCACAGCCGCCGGAACTCTCGGAGGAGGAGCGCGATCGTCTGCGCGAGATGCTGGGGGCGGACATCGGCAAGCGCGACCGGCTTCCGTACACGGAGCGGTTCGATCGGTTGGTGGACGAATTCAACACGACGCAGCCGCGGAAGCTGTCGCCGCACCTGGTGTGGCGGCTGGTGGCGACGCTGGCGAAATGATGACTCCCAAGATGAATTCAGGGGCTTGGCAGCGGACCGGGCGGGTCGATTCTCTGGAGGCGCGCCCGAGATCGAGCGCCTTGATGGAGTGCATAGCGTGTCGCGAATGTTGGCCGGGACTGTGCCCGGCCGGCGATGGACCGTTATAGTGTGCCCCTCACGGTTTTCAGGGATGGTGATGATGGTTCGATTCGCGGTTTTGCTGGAAGAATTGCGTCAGCAGGTCAAGCCCCTCCAGGAGAGCCGGGGGAGGGAACTTTACGAGGACTACAAGGCGAACATCACGACGGCGTATGAGGGGGACGTGCGCGCCGGGGTGGATGATGGGCGGACGCGGTACAAGGTCAAGCTGGGGTGGGACGATCGGGGTTATCGGTTCAGTTGTTCGTGCGGGGCCGCTGCGGATCACGTCTGCGAGCACATGTGGGCGACGGTTCTGACGGCGCAGGAGGACGGGTGGTTCGCCGGCGCGGGCGGATATGGGGGCTACGAGGAAGACTATGATGACGAGTACGGCGAGCGGTGGCGGGGGACGCGTCGCGGAGCGGCGTCTTCGAAGCGCGAGAAGACGCCGCGGTGGAAGCAGGCGCTGGAGCGGCTCACGTCGGTGGGCCCGGCGGGCAGCGGTGGCAGCGGTCGCCAGCCCTGGCCGGCGTCCCGCGAACTCGTTTACGTGATCGACCGCGAGGAGACGCTGCTGGGCAAGGGGATCGTCGTGGAGGTGTGCAGCCGCGAGCCCAAGCGGACGGGAGAGCTGAGCAAGCCGAAGGCGGCGCGGATCGCGAAGGATCTGATTGCCGAGCTGCCGCGCGACGAGGACCGGTTGGTGGTGGCGATGCTGGCCGGCGGCGACCGGGCCGAGTACGGATATTACTATAACGGGGAGTCGTCGCGGTATCGATTGAACCAGGCGTTGGCGCGGGCGGCGTTGCCAGTGATGTGCCGGTCGGGACGGTGCCTGCTGCGGTCGAAAGCGTTCGGCGGGTCGCCCGAATTCTCATCGCTGGCGTGGGGGGACGAGCGGCCGTGGTCGGTGCGGATCGTCGTGCGACCCGAGGCGGATCAAAAGAATTACGTGGTGGAAGGCGTATTGGAGCGCGAGGGTGAGCAGCGGCCGATGTCTGCGCCGTCGCTTTTGACGGCGGGGGGGCTCGTCTTCTGGGGGAGTACCGTTGAGCCGCTGGAGGATCATGGCTCGTTTCACTGGGTCGTCTACTTTCGCGAGCACGGGGTGTTGCGGGTGCCGCGGGCCGACGCGGCGGAGCTGGCGGGCCGCCTCTACGCGGCAGGTCCTGCCGGGGGTCTGCTCCTGCCCGAGGAGCTGAAGCTGGAGGAGGTGCGCGCGCCGCTGGCGCGTCATTTGAAGATCTCTGCGCCCGACAAGAAGGACGTCTATTACTCCTACGACCAGCAGCGGCTGCTGGCGGAGCTGAAGTTCGAATACGATGGCCGGCGCGTGGCGGGGGACGAGCCCGGGGAGGCGATCATCCAAACCGATCGGCGCCGCGCGCTGATTCGCGACAAGTCAGCCGAGGCTCACGCGCACGCGCGGTTGTACCAGCTCGGATTTCGGGATCAGTATTCGTACCGGCACAAGAAGAACGTGCTGGGCCTTGCGCCGTCGAAGCTGGCGAAGACGGTGGCGGCGCTGGTGGCCGAGGGGTGGCAAGTGCAGGCGGACGGGAAGCTCTACCGCCAGCCGGGGGATTTCAAGATCGAGGTGACGTCGGGGATCGACTGGTTCGAGCTGCACGGGTCGGTGCAGTTCGGGGATCAGGTCGCGACGTTGCCGCAGCTTCTGGCGGCGCTGCGCAAGGGGGAATCGCTGGTCACGCTGGGCGACGGGACGGTCGGCATGCTGCCGGAGGAGTGGCTGAAGAAATATGGGCTGCTGGCGGGCATGGGGCGGGCGGAAGGGGATCATTTACGGTTCGCGCGGGCGCAGGTGGGGGTGCTGGACGCGCTATTGGCGGCGCAGCCGCAGGCGACGTGCGACGCGGTGTTCGAGCGGACGCGTCAGATGCTGCGGAGCTTCGAGGGGGTCCGTCCGGCCGAGCCGCCGCGGGGGTTCGGCGGCGAGCTTCGACCGTATCAGAAAGACGGACTGGGGTGGATAAACTTCCTGCGTGATTTCTCGTTTGGCGGGTGCCTGGCGGACGACATGGGGCTGGGGAAGACGGTGCAGGTGCTGGCGATGCTGCTGGCGCGGAAGAAGGAACGGGCCGGCACGGGCTCGCCGACGGGCGCTTCGCCCGCGCTGATCGTGGTGCCGCGGTCGCTGGTGTTCAACTGGCTTGCGGAGGCGGGGCGCTTCGCGCCCGAGCTGCGCGTGCTCGATCATTCGCACGCGCAGCGCGCCAAGGCGACGGAGCACTTCGCGGATCACGACGTGGTCCTGACGACCTACGGCACGCTTCGAAATGACGCGGCGTATATGAAGGACGTCGAGTTCGATTACGTGATCCTGGACGAGGCGCAGGCGATCAAGAACG
>DATBFY010000227.1:0-2731 GCA_036558265.1 Tepidisphaeraceae bacterium
ATTTTCGACGACAATAAGCGGACCGTCGGAATCCGCATGCAGCAGGAAGCCGTCGACGGCGTTTGGATCGAGGGCAAGAGCGTCATACCGGTGTTCGCGCCCGGGTACAAGTTCGACCTGAAGGATCATTTCTCGGACGACGGATCGTACGTGCTGAAGACGGTGGTGCACCGCATCAACCAGCCATTGACCGTGGAGCAAGACCAGAAGCCGTTCGAGTACGACAACAGTTTCGAATGCATGCCGCTGGCGCTGCCTTACCGGCCGCCGATGGTCACTCCCGAGCCGTACATTCGCGGCGTCCAGACGGCCACCGTCGTAGGGCCTTCCGGCGAGGAGATCTTCACCGACAAATACGGCCGCGTGAAAGTGCAGTTCCACTGGGACCGCGAAGGCAAGGACGACGCCAACAGCTCCTGCTGGTGCCGTGTGGCGACGTTCTGGGCGGGGAAGCAGTGGGGCGCGATCCACATCCCGCGCATCGGCCAGGAGGTGATCGTAGACTTTCTGGAAGGCGACGTGGATCATCCCATCATCGTGGGCAGCGTCTACAACGCGGAGCAGATGCCGCCCTACACGCTGCCGGACAACAAAACGCAGAGCGGAATCAAAACACGCAGCTCGCTGCGCGGCACTCCCGCCAACTTCAACGAGATCCGGTTCGAGGACAAGAAGTCAGCGAGCAACTGTTTATCCACGCGGAGAAGAACCAGGACATCGAGGTGGAGAACGACGAGACGCACTGGGTGGGACACGACCGCACCAAGACGATCGATCACGACGAAACCCATCATGTGAAGCACGACCGGACCCGCACCGTCGATAACAACGAAAAGATCACGATCACGCAGGGCAACCGCGACATGCAGATCAAGATGGGCAACCAGAGCTATAAGCTCGACATGGGCAACATCGACACCAAGCTCAGCATGGGCAATATGACCACGAAGATGGACCTGGGGAAGAGCGAAACCGAAGCCATGCAGTCCATCGAGCTGAAGGTGGGGCAGAGCAGCGTCAAGCTCGACCAGATGGGCGTCACGATCAAGGGCATGATGATCTCGATCGAAGGGCAGATCCAGGTCTCGGTGAAGGGTGTGATGACGCAGATCACCGGGTCGGCCATGCTGCAGGAGCAGGGCGGGATCATAATGATTAACTGAGATGGCGACCGAGACGGCGAACCTGGATCTGAATTCGACGGCGGGACTGGCCTCGATCGCGGAACTCGGGGACGAGGCGGGAGCGCTGGTGCAGCCGGACCTGCACCCGTACGACTACGTGCAACTCCTGCTCGACAAGGCGCTTTACCCCGACGCCGTCCGGTTCCTGGCGCACGCGTTGCCCAAGCGGGAAGGCGTGTGGTGGGCGTGGATGTGCGCGCGGCGCGCGGCGGGCGACAATCCGCCGCCGAAGATCAAAACCGCCCTCGAGAGCACCGAGCGGTGGATTTCGCAGCCGAGCGAGGAGAATCGGCGCGCGGCCATGGCGGCGGCGGAGAAAGCGGACTTCGGGACGCCGGCCGGGTGTGCGGGCCTGGCGGCATTTTTCAGCGGGGGCAGCCTGGCGCCTCCGGAGGCGCCGCCCGTTCCGCCGGGCGAATACCTTACGGCGCGGGCTGTTTCGGGCGCGGTAATCTTCGCGGCCGTGGGTCCGGAGCCGGCCAAGGCGCCGGAAAAGTTCAAGAGCTTCGTGGCCCAGGCATTGGACGTGACGCGGCGCATTCAGCGATGGCCGCCGAAGCAGGGTTGACAGAGGAGACGCTATGGGGATGCCGGCGGCGCGAATCACCGACATGCACGTTTGCCCGATGGTCACGGTGCTGGTGCCGCACGTGGGCGGTCCGATCTGCGGTCCGTGCGCGCCGACGGTCCTGATCGGCGGATTGCCAGCGGCGCGGATAACCGACATGGCGGTATGCGTGGGGCCGCCGGACGTGATCATCCTCGGATCGTTCACCGTACTGACGATGGGCATGCCCCAGGCGCGCATGACCGATATGACGGCGCACGGCGGCATGATCGTGATGGGGATGCCGACCGTGCTGGTGGGACCGTAAAGGCGGGGCGCGAAGCGCACCCGAAAACCGTAATGACGTTACGGTTTTGGCCTGCAAGTTGCTGAATCCACTAGAGGCGACCGTAATGTCATTACGGTTCGGGCGCGTCGCGCGGCGCGCGCAAGCCCCCAAACTCCCCGGCCAGTACAATGGAAGGTTTATGCCTTCCAAAATCGGGCCCGCGCTGCGAAGCGCGTTTCTTATCGCGTGCGTGTGCGCGGGCGCGGCGCTCCTTTCGCAGCCGGCGCCCCGCGAACAGGTCGGACCGCTGCCCGGAGGCGGATTCCTCCTCAACAGCGGATGGAAACTTCAACCCGTCGGCAAGCAAATCGCGGTCGATACATTCCCGATGGCGACCGCGCTTTCGCCGGACGGCAAGCGGCTGCTGGTGCTCAACGGCGGCTGGAAACCGCCCTCGATCAGCGTCCTCGATGCGGTTTCGGGAGCGGTGGTGAGCACGACCCCAATCCCCGACGGGTGGCTCGGCCTGACGTTCGCGCCGCGAAGCAACAAGGTTTACGTGGGCGGCGGATCGAAGGCTGCCGTCTTCGAGTTCACGCTCTCCAGCGACAAGCTGGAAGCGGACCGCACGTTTCCCGCCCCGTTTGAGGAGAAGCAGACCGACCGCGACTTCATCGGGGACGTGGCGTTCTCGCCGGACGGGCGGCTGCT
>DATBFY010000228.1:0-1852 GCA_036558265.1 Tepidisphaeraceae bacterium
CGCCATGGCCCCCGCGCTTGGGGACAGGGCCGGGCCCCCGAACCACTGGTTGGGCACGGGAGTCCCTTGATAGCCCGCCGTCGTCACAACGGCGTCACGCACAACCGCGTTGATCTCGTGGTCCTTCGCCAGCGGTCTGTCGAGCGTGACGCCGGCGCCGAGTGGCTGGACAGGTTCGTTGCTCGAGTGCGGAAAGGCCGCCGCCGGCTGGAAACTGATCCCCGTGCCCCGAACGCTGAAGGGGAGGTTGGCCGCATGGTTGAACCGCAGCGGGGCGGCCAGGTCGAGGCCCGTTCCATGAGCGACCACTTCCTCGCGGCTAAGATGCGCCTTGGCAAGCGCCGGCGTAATGTCGACGCCAGCGCCGGCCGGACTCGATTCGCCGATCGCGGTGATGGTGACCGTCTCCTGGTTCGCGGGGGAGCCGACGGTCAGCTTGTCACCCACAACGAAACCGTTCACCCCGCGGACCTTGAGATTAGCCGCGCCGGCGTTCGCATTAACCGACAGCGTCGTGCGGTTCGCTTGCGTGCCGACACGCGTTACCGTGACGGTCTCGATCCCATGGCCGACGGTGTCGATGTCCAACCTGATCTTGGCGCCCACCGAGATGTTGGCGACCGACGTCACCTTAATATTGGTCGCGCCGGCGGGCGCGTCCACCCCCAGGAAGGCTTGCGTGCCCGGCTTGCCGACCGCGGTAACCGTGGCCACCTCGTACCGCTCCAGCGCCTTTGCGATGGTGGGGTAGGTAGCGCCATAGCCGATGCCGATCTTCTGGCCGACCACGAAGTCGGCCACGCTTGTGACAGGCACGTTCGTCGAGCCGGCGGGGATCGTGATCACCGGACCTTCGGGGACGGGTTGCCACACCGTCGTAGCGTCGCCAGCCGCCGGCCCGATGCTTTGAATCTTGCGGGTCTCCCCGTTGGAGCCGGCGCCGATCTCGATCGTATCGCCAACCGACATGCCAGTTGCGCTCCTGACGTGGATAGTAGTATCGCCCGCGCGCGCGGGGACTGCCAGCCCGGAGTTGGACAGGCCGAGCAGGTAGAAGCCGCGAGCCGCGAGCTTCGTCCCGGCCGGAATCTTCACCGCCGAGAAGGGGGCATGCTGCGTCGGGTGCTGGATCAGGGTCCAGTTGGAAATGTCGACGCTACTGGCGCCGGCGTTGTACAACTCGATGAACGAATTCGTCGAATTGATGGGAGAACCGGCGCTAACGCGGAACTCGTTGATCTTGATCGGGCTGACGTTCCGCGCCTTCTCCGCCGTCGTCTCGGATTGCGTCCTGCCGTTCGTCGCGTTCGTCCACGAGACGGCGCCGACCAAGTCGCCGTTGAAGGCCACCGGCCCTGAGGTGATATTGAAGGTCGCGCTCACGCTGGCGCCCGGCGCCAACGGTCCGGCGATCGTCACTGACGTGTCGGTCGTGCCCGGAACGACGGAGGTCCACCGCTTGGGCACGGAAATACTCAGCTTGATCCCCGTCACGGGGGCCCCGGTGGTATTCGTGAAGGTCAGTGTGCTGTCCTGCGACGACCCAGGTGAGAATGTCTGGAGCCCAGGCGGAGTGGCGGTCGCCGCCGCCGGCGACAAGCTCAGCCGCTGCAGGTCGTACTTGGCAGCCACGACGTTGGCCTGCGCCAGTTGGTCGGTGGCGTCCGAAGGGAATGTGCCTGCGGCCGTCATTGCGCCTTCATAGAAGGTACCCTGCGAGCCGTTGCTGTTGTCGCCGCCGTTGCCCAGGAGGATCGCCCCCTGCTTGCGCATCGGGTCATAGGTGTGGTCGACGCGCGGTCCGTCGAACATCACCGACAACGCGCCCCGCTGCGCGTCGCCGCCCATCGAG
>DATBFY010000229.1:0-11781 GCA_036558265.1 Tepidisphaeraceae bacterium
TGTTCGGTTTCGACTTCGCTGACGGACGGAAAGGTGGAACGTGACGTTGTTCGAGGTCTGCAAGCCCATCGACGCGCATTCGGGAAGTTTTGCCGACGCGTCGGAGCTTCCTGAAGGGTGGCTATACTTGCAGCTTAGGGAGGTTGGGACGTGGTGCACTGGTGGAACTCCATCACGCAAAGTCCCAGCCTATTTCGGTGGCAAGATCCCTTGGGTGAAAAGCGGCGACCTGAACGACGGGGTCGTTACGAAGACGGACGAGTTCATCTCCGACGCTGGCCTTGAGAATAGCGCCGCGAAGCTCCTACCTCGCGGGACGCTGTCAGTGGCACTCTACGGAGCGACGATTGGTAAGGTCGGGATTCTGGCCATCGACGCCGCGACCAATCAAGCTTGCGCGAATTGCGTGCTTGACGAGGGACTCGTCGACCGGGCATTCCTCTTTCACTACGTCATCTCGCAAAGACAGGCATTGATCGACGCGGGCCAGGGCGGGGCGCAGCCCAACATCAGCAACGAGATTCTGAAGAATTGGCCGCTTGCCTTTCCTCCACTGGCCGAGCAGAGACGGATCGCGGCGAAGGTGGAGGCGGTGCTGGCGAAGGCCAGCGCGGCGCGGCAGCGACTGGCGAAGGTGCCGGCGATCCTCAATCGCTTCCGCCAATCCGTCCTCGCCGCCGCCTGCTCCGGGCGGCTGACGGAGGATTGGCGGAACGCATCCGACACCCGGGACAATGACGCTAACAGCGATGTCCCGGCGCATTGGGTGGAACGCACCATCAGCGAGGCCTGTACCGCCATAGTCGACTGCCCCCATTCGACGCCGAAATGGACCCCCGTCGGGAAGCTGTGCGTCCGCACAACGAACTTCAAAGTCGGCGTTCTTGACCTTTCGGAAGTGAGATACGTCGCTCCCGAGGAATTCGCTCGGCGAATCTCCCGCTTGCGTCCGGAGCCGGGGGACGTGCTCTACAGCCGCGAGGGCGGCATCCTCGGCATTGCGTGCGAGGTGCCAGCGGGCACCGAGTTGTGCTTGGGCCAAAGGATGATGCTCATGCGGGCCGACGCAGCCCGGTACGCGTCGACGTTCCTAATGCACGTGCTGAACTCGCCAGACACGGTAAAGCGGGTCGAGGAGCTGACGGGCGGCAGCGCGTCGCCGCACCTCAACGTGGGTGACATCAAGCGATTTCCCGTCCCGACACCGCCCCTCGCCGAACAACACGAAATCGTCCGCCGGGTCTCGGCCCTCTTCGCCCTGGCCGATAAGGTCGAGGCCCGCTTGGCGGCGGCGACGGCGGCGGTCGAGCGGGTCACCCGCGCCGTTCTCGCCAAGGCCTTCCGCGGCGAGCTGGTCGAGACCGAGGCCTCCCTCGCCCGCCGCGAGGGCCGCGACTACGAACCCGCCGCCAAGCTCCTGGAGCGAATTTCCGCAGCGCATCGAACGTCAGATTCCGATCGAGCGAAGCGTACACGACAGAAAAGGAGCAGATCAACCCGATGAGAGACGCGCATGATCCGAGTCGTCAACGGTAAACTGCAAGACAACGAGCGGCCGCTCGTCGTCGTTGACCGCTCGGTGATGCTCCAGCGTATCGAACGGTTTGTTCCAGACGGGGCTGATATCGTCCTTCCGGACGTCTTCTTCCACGAGGCCGCGCAATGCGATCCCTCACGTGAAGGGCCCGTCTTTGATCGATGGGCGAATCGCCACGCGAACAGAATCTGGATGGCCCGATTCTGGCGCGACCTCTCCCGCGAGGAGAGCACGCCATCGTGCCTTGTCGCGCCCGAGCGGATCATCCACAGCGAGTTGACCCAGAGCTTCCGGCAGGCGCTTCGCACTGGGGGACTTAACTGGCGGCAGTGCGTGCCGGAACCGGATGCGGAATCGCGCCGGGCGGACTTCGTATCCATCTGCAGCAAGTTTTCGGAGTTCGTCCATTCCCAGCATCCGGACTGGAAGGCACGACTGCAATCAATGGATGAGCGCGTGAAATGGGTACGCCACCCGGAACAGGTTGCGGAGGCGGTGAGAATCCAGAACGAACGACTACGTGATCCGATGTGGGACGACGTCGTGGTCGGCTTTCCGGACCGGCTGGCAGTCTCTCGGATTGCACGTGTGATCGTCTGGTACGCCCTCTGCTACTCGCTCGGCAAGACGAGGGGATTCGGCAACAACTGGGAAGACGCGGAGTACGCGGTTACGGCGTCGTACATTGGGCGGCTGATTACTACGGATCATGGGTTAGCCGACGCGGTAGAAGCCTGTTTCCCGAGTTGTGATGTTCAGACGCAGCTTCGCTAGTGCTGAACCGTCCCCCCCCTTCCAACTGGCCTAGGCCGCCGTGGTCGCCTTGGCTGTAACTCAGCGGCCCTGTCGGCACGACGAATAACGGGCAGGCGTGGCCCGCTGGGCAGACCGCGTTGGAGTTGAGAGCATTTATGGGCACAGCAGAAGACAACCCAGAACGTACAGGGGGGCCACCAGCGATCACTAAGCTCGCCGACCTGGCACCGCAAGAATGGCTGAAAAAGGGCTACGGGAACCGACTTGTCGCACGATGCTACAGGATGATGCGGGCCGACGAAACGGTGCTGAAGAAGCATGCCGCCCTGTTAGACGTACCGGACGCCCGCGTCGTGTTCTTCCACGGCCAGCCCGACTACTACTACGCCGGCGACGTGCGCGTAGTGCTTGACCGGACAGGGATCGCCAATATCGAAGTCCGCAACCACGGCCGCGCGCAGTGTCCGCCCGACAGTTATATGTTGGTGCTCGCGCCATTCCACGACGGCAATTCGGCCTCGCAGGCGCTGGCGCGGGGGCACGTCGACCAAGCGGCGGGACTCGTGAGCGCGTTCATGGGCCACAACGCCGTCTATACACCGGTCTTCGAAAACCTGGTTTCGCTGCGTCGGGAGGAGACCGCCGCCAACACCCCAAGCATCCGTAACCCGTGGTGTTGCCGCGCCCCGGATTTCGGGCCGGGATCGCTCCAGGCAATCGCGAGTGCCGGCCGCGCGATTGAAGGATTGGCCGGCGGAAAACGTACGCGGACCAAACGCTCCCTTCGATGGTTCGTAGACGCGATCCAATCCGACGGTGCCGACGCGTTCATTAAGCTCTGGACGGCCACGGAGATGATCGCGATTCCCGCGATGGGCAATATCGATCTCCTGTGCCGCATCCTCGGTGACGTCTACGCCGTGCATCCAGATGCGGCCCGGTCTCAATACAGGCTTGGCAAGCTGTACGGCACTCGAAACGCGATCGTGCACGCGGGAAAGCACCCGGACCTTCCATATCCCGTCGTCGCGTACATGGAGGCGGTGTATACTGACGTCCTGCTCCAGACGATCGGTGAACCTCCCCTGCGGCGCGCGGCCGAAGCTCTGGCACCGGAGCGGCCGGAGATCGCTGAGGCGATAGACGGGCTTTGAAGGCGGCGCGAAATGCAAGGCGGAATGCCGTTCCTTTACGGATTACGCCCGCCATAGGGGCAAGAGTCGGTGAACCCAAAGTCCCTATGGCAGCGGCAAAGGTAGGTTTCGATCGGGACCCCGATCGATACGGTGTTGTTAACTTGCGCGTCCTGTTAACTGGAGAATCTGAGAGTTTCTTGCGGTCGGCCGAGGCCACCCGTCCCACCGCCGCGCTCGCGCCGTTCTCTCCACCCACTCTCAGAAATCCGTCCCGCTCGTAACCCCTTGTAAACACTGGCGAAAACGAACAAACCCCAGGGACTCGCGTCCTCGGGGTTCTCTGTTAACTCGTCGGTAGCGCAGTTCCGCTACCGTTTTCAAAGCTCCGCGGGCAGGACTCGAACCTGCAACCGACCGGTTAACAGTAAGGTCGTACACAACAACCGCTTGGGCCAAGTTGGCGGAGACCATCATCGTTCACGCCAACGGTCATCCCCACCCTGCGCCGACTGACGGCTAAGAAAAAGGGCAGGACGGGCGCAGGGTGCTCCTGCGCCCGCCCTCCCGTTCGGTGATTCGCTGTTAGAGTGACCGTTCTCGCGCCAGCTTCCGCAGTCCATCATCGAGGCGCTCTTCGAGCACCCGCGGCCCGATCCCCGTCAGTTTGTCCGCAATGTCCTTCTGCGCGGGGTGCTGCCGCCGGGCCTCGTCCAGCCTGCCCGCAAACGTGCAGTCGTCACACGTCCCGAACAGGTACGCCGCCAGCAGCCGTTCGGCCGCAGCCCGGCTCAGGCCCATCACGAACCGCTCGACCAGAGCCACGCCGGCCCGAATCGCCGCTTCCGCATGGTCGTCGTAGTTGGCCGGATCGAGCGACACGACGCCCGGATGCGCGGGCACCCGCCGGGCCAACTCGATCAGGTTCGCCGCTTCGGCCTGCAAGGCCCGGAAGTCGACATCATCAGTGTCGTCCTCGTGACGGCTCGACGCCGGCGGATCCTCCTGCACCGACCAGCGAGCCGCCGCGGCCAGCGCACGGGCTCGGTGGGCGGCGCCGGCGTGGACCAGGCAGAACCAGAATTCCAGCACGTCCTCGCCATGTTCGGCATTGCGCCAGTTCGGGTAGACCCGCGGCAGCAGCCGCTCCAGGTAAACGCCCCGCAATCCCGTGGCGTTTGCCACCCGCTCGGCCACGTGCGCCCAGTTCAGGTCGCGCACGAAGTCGGGCCCGGCATAATGGGCCGCCCAGGCGGCCTGCTCGTCGAAGCGGTCGTGCCCAGCGAAGCAGTCGTAGATCTTGGTCCCGTACGCCAGACCACAACGGTCGCCGGGCAACCGTCGCCGCTGGGCACCCATCATCTGTTCGAAGATCAGCAGGTTGACCTGGGCGTCGGATAGTCCCTCCTCGCCCACCTCATCGGGTTGCTGCGCTTGATCCGCCCTACGTTGCCAGGGCTTGGGCCCCGATTCCTGCCCCTCCTCATTCGGTCCATGTCCTTGTGCGTTCACGTCGTTATTCCTCCTGTGTTATTCGAATTGCACAGACAGTTCCCGGTTCCACCACGCAGTCAGTTGCTCGCCCCTCCTTCGCCTTGCTTGATCAGGTCCTCGACCTTGGGCAGCGGCACGCCCAGGCCTCGGACGTACAGCCACGAGTCTTCAACCGTCTCGACCCGCTTGAACCCCAGCTTCGACCAGTATGCCCCCAGCTTCACACAGGCCTTCTCCGGGTCCTGTTTGGCGAACGCATCGATCCGCATCCGCCGGCGCCATCGCTCGACCTCTTCGTCCGTGCCACCGCCACCCTCCCGGTCGAAGGGGCGGCTGACCGGGCCGGCGACCAGGGCGACCAGCCCGCCCGACGGGCCGAACAGGTGCATCGCCTTGAGCACCACCGCCAAGCCCAACCCCCATCCGCGGAAGCGGGGTAGCAGTTCCATCGACTCGATCACCAGCAGTGAGGGGTAGATCACGTCGTGGCGGTCGACCAGGTCCTCCAGTTCGGGGCGGAACTCCCCGTGCTCGGTGTAGAGCTGTCGGAAAATCCCGAAGTTCTCATCGTCGATGCAGTCGAAGACCTCGAAGAGGCTCTGGCGGTCGTGCTCGGCCCGGGCCAGGTGGAACACCGTCAGTGCCACCCGCCCGGCGTCATGCCGCACCCACGACCTTTCGGCCGGGGTGTCCTTCTCGCTCTCGACATCCTTCGGCCGGACCGATTGCGGCATCTCCACGACGATGCGGCCGTCCACGCTCGTGACGTACTCGGTCGGCTCGGGGTCGGCCAGGCACGTCTTGGCCACGAATTCCACCTCACAGAGGGACGGGTCGATCGGTCGGCGGTGGGACCGGCGACGGTCACCGTACTTGGGCTTATCTTGAACCATTCGTGAACCTTCTCCTTCAGAAATGCAGCGGGGACGCTCGCCCCGTCCGGAAATATTGATTCGCCAATCCTAGCGCAACGACACGGTTGAAAAGCGCCTCTCGGTACACGTCTTTCCACAGCGCCGGCTACGAACGGTCATGACGCTCGAGATCACGGCAGACTCGGACGGCTAATCCTCCCCAAGTACTATGACGCGTTTTTCATCGTTATTTAGGCCCTCATCGGGCGTCTACGTGCTCCGGCGCTCGCCCCCCCTGACTTCTTCGATACGTGCCCATTTGAATCTGGCGTTCCCTCCGTTTGCTCGATCGACACGCGAGGCACGGACCGCCATATGATGCCACGATGCGTAAATCGCTTCAAGTTATTTATGCTTAAAGCGCCTCACGGCGGATGAGTCGGATATTCGCCGGCGTGCCGACGAAGCGGAACCACGCAACGATTTACCGCAAGGTGCCCCCCTACCTGCGGAAGTTGAGGGAGGAGGCTGGCCTCACCCAGCGGGAACTGGCGGCCAGCATCGGGCAGAGCCAGTGGTGGGTGGCTCGATCCGAGACCGGCAGCCGCCGACTGGACGTGGCGGAGTTCATCGACTTCTGCGCCGGGTGCGGCGTCGAGCCGACATACGCTCTCCGCAATTTAATGAAACTCCGGAGGTGAATACGTGCCCCGAACGACGTGGCCTCGCGGCGACATCAATCGCCAATGCGTGGATCGCGTAGGCCTGCGACACCTCAACCGGACATCGCTCGAGGCCATGATGCAGGTGCGGATGGCATTCAAACGATCGCAAGGATTGAGAGTGCGAGCGTCCGCGCGAACGAAGCGATCGTGTAATCATTGCTATTCGCCCGGCTCCGTCGTCGGCAGGTTGTAGCCCCGTTCCGTCGCGTATGCCGCCACGTCCCCGCACTGACGCCAACCCTGCTTTAACACCAGTCGTCCACCGGCATCCGGCTCGATGAAGAGAGCGGATAGCATCATGCTGCACTCGGGCAACCCGTGGGCGGCGTTCTTCGTCGCGATGTAGTTCGCGACGTCCTCGAGCATCAGGCGGGCCAGTCGCGGGTCCTGCTTCGCCCAGACGCACGCCTTCGCGTACCAGCCCCGACACATCAAATGCGTGTTGTTCGAGCTCGGCAGCGGGAACGTGGCGCAGGCATGCCATGCCGGGCAGAGCACCTCGGGACCTGCGGCCAGAGCCAGCAGCTGCGAGCGCTGTGGCTCGGGCATGCGTTCGTAAACCAGCGGGAGTCCCAGGTATCGGTAGCGGAGGTCACCCGTGTCCAGCCGGATCTCCGCCGAGGTGAGCAGACCGCGGCGATCGTAGGCGGCCACCGCGACGAGCAAGGCACCGAGGACGACTAACGTTCCCAACGTCGGTCGCAGGAGTGAACACCGGCGTGGCTGCGCCGAACGGTTGCGGCGTCATGATCGGTTAGGTCACCGCGACAAACGCCGGTTGGCTAGCCCTCGGTCCCGAAACAGTGCGATCCTTTGAGCACGTCGCAGATCGCTGCCAACGTCTCGACCTGGTTCGTGTCGAAGTCAAGCACGACGTGGATCACCTTGAGGCGCGTGTCAGGATCGCTCGCCGCTTCGCGGATCGTCTCCCGCCCGTAGAAGATGGCCCGCCGGTCGTCGACAAGGTCTATTCCGACCACAGCGTCGGCATCGCGGAAGTGGACGATGCCGGGCGTCTGGTCGTCCCACCGCTGCTCGACCAGCTTCATCAGGCGTTCGATCGGCGTGGCGTTGGCCCGCATGAAATCGGGTTCGTTGAACGGGTCGGACATGGCGGGCCGATCATACCACGGCCCGCGGCCGCTCTGACGATCAATCTGTTCGCCCGCTACGCGTAGTGGATCGCCAGCCAGATCGTCGGCCGGTCGAGATCGGTCCACTCGACGCGGTGCCGCCGGTGCGCAGGGATGTTGACGTACGAACCGGGCATCATATCGAACGGCTCGTCGCCCTCGAACCGCAGGCGAGCCGCTCCTGCAACCAGCAGCACCCACTCGTGATCCGCCTGGTCGTACCAGAACCCCGCGGCCGAGGCGTGGCCGTGCGAGACGATCCGCTCGATGCGGACGCGGCCGGTAGTCAGGAGCGTCTGGACGAGTTCCTCGGGCACATCGGTGGGCAGGCCGTCGAATAGATTTGAAAAGTGCCGCATAAATCAAGGTTCCAGAAGCGTCGCCCCTGTGTCCCCCTGATAGTGTATGCGTCCGACCTCTCGCGAACGGCCCATTAGATCTCAGTCGCATTCGTCATTTCCCGTTCGGCTCTGGTTTGGATGAAGCTGTCTCGGCGACCAGCGGGGCCTGGGAATACGACTACGACCGCAGCGCCGTTCAACGCGAGGAACGGCACGGAGCCATGGTGGCGTGCCCGGGCCTGGTCGATTCGCTGCTGCAGCGCCGGCGGGTGGCCAGATGCGCAGGCGAGGGATCGGGCTCGACGCCTGCGTCGTCCGCCGGGCAACACGGTGCGCAGCAAGCTCGCCGCCGAGACCATCCGGACCACTTGAAAGGCACCGGCAGCGCTGGTGGCGGTGCCGGCCACCGCTCCCGTAGGTGTGGCTGACGACGGTATTCAAGTCGAACTCGCCGTTCTGCGGCAACCAGTAGACCACGGGGTCAACCGGCCGAACCGGTTGGGTGCCTGAAGGCTCGCCCGTTGCCCGTCATCGTCCGACGCGCCGGCGCTAACCTGGTTCATCTCGCCGGCGGCGTCTGCGACCGTATCTCCGACGGCGACGCCGCCGACCGGAGTACTGGCTGGAGCATGCCGTCATCGAACGTGAACGCGTTCGCGTCGTCAACGGCACGTGGAGACGGAGGTCGATCGCGCATCGGTGATTACGTTTCAGTGTTCATCCGACAGCGCACTCGGCGTCTCATTCGACGTAGAGGGCAAGCTATCGTCGGTGCGGACAGCCGGTGAGGCACTCGCCTCCGGCCTCAGCCACTCGTCCAGCGCCGCCGTACCGCCCGCCTTGTTCCAGCACTCGGGGTGCGAGACGTTCCGCTCGGCCCGAGGCCGCAACCGGGGGAAGAACTCCTCGATCACCTCGCACATCACCCGCTCGGTCAGCGCCGTCACCTCGCCCAGGTGGTCCAGGGGCGCCTCGAATACGAAGGCGTCGTGGAAGGGGATGATCAGCTTGGCCCCGTAACGGCGGTACAGCCGGTCGAGGCGGATGCCCGCCATCTTGAACAGGTCGGCGGCCGTACCCTGGATCGGATGATTGCGCATCCAGTTTCGCTCCTGCTGGCTCGCCACGCGGCTCCCCTCGGTGCGGTATCGCCTCAGTCCGCTCGACGTGGTCGCGAAGCCCCGCAGTATCGCGTAGTTCGCGACGTCGTCCAGCGCCTGCTTGAGCGCCGGGAACATGTCCATGAAGCGGTTGAGCAACTGCTCGGCCCTCTGTACCTCGACCGAGAGGCGCACGGACAGGCCAAAGGCCGTGAGCCCGTAGATGATCCCCAGCGTGCAGGTCTTCATCGTCTCGCGCAGCTGGGGGTGCGTTCGCTTGAATGACGCCCCGTCCAGCAGACGATCCGCGTCGCCCAACTGGTCGGCGTAAAAGAGCTGGGCCATCCGGCTGTAGACGTCGCCGGTGTTGAACAGCTCGATCAGCCGGTCATCGCCGTAGACGGCGGCGGCGATCCCGACCTCGATCTGCGACAGGTCGACCTCGCCGATCCCGCAGCCGGGCGCCGGCACGATCAGCGGGCGCAGCGTCTTGTCCAACCCGAGCAGGTTCGGATGTTTACAGCTCTGGCGACCGCTGGCGGCGCCCAGCTGAAGGTGGTCGGCATGCACCCGTCCGTCCGCGCCATCCAGGGCGGGTAGCAGGATCGCGTCGGTCTTCAGGGATTGCACACGTCGGGCGTCGTACAGGAGCTTGACGGCCGGGTGGAGGTGTTTCAGCTCCTTCAACTTGTCCTTGCCGAACGTATAATTCCCGCCCTCACGGAATGCCTCGAGCAGCCCCTGCGCCCCGAAAAACGCGACGAGTTGACGGTGGCTCCTGAAGTTTCCGATGCCCAGTTCCCGGAGTTTGTCCTCTAACTCGCCGAGCTTGCCGTCACACCGTCGGGCCACCGCCCGGCGTCGCTCGCCGTCGATCTTCACTCCGTGCCAGGCAATCCGCGCGTTCACGATGCACCAGGGCATCTCGATGGCGGTCAGGTGGTCCGCCAGCCCCGCGCGACCGGCCGAAAGTTGTTGCCGCAGGTAAAGCGCCGCCGCCGCCTCGGCGTCCGCCGACGCGTAATCGACCTGCTCGCCGGTGAACGCGCCGCCCACCGGGTGGGCGAGGAACGAGCGCTGCAGACGTCCCTTGTCACCGGTGAACCGGTAAGGTACGCCGTGACGTCGGCAGACGGCGCGGAGGTCAAACCGGATGGCGCTGAGCGCCTCCGCCTCCTCACGGGCCCGCGCCTCTTCGGCCTCTGACCCGGTCTCGTTATCCGGCCCTGCCTGACGTACGCTGTCCAAGCCCAGCCGGAGCGCCTTCTCGGCAACCCACGTGTCCCAGATCGTTCGTGGCTCATCGATGCCCAGCTTCCACAGGCAGGCCAGGTCCATGGTCATGTAATGACCGACGAAGCACCAGGGCTGGCGAAGCAGTTCTCGCAGCACCGGCAGCACCTGATCACGGTGATTGTGGACGTCGACCACGAAGCGGTAAACACGTGCGGTCTCGTCCGCAGCGTCGTGTTCGACGAAGGCCAGGGACAACAACAGCGGCACGATCGACGACCGGTCGGTCGCGGTCTTACCGTTGCGCAACGGGACAGGTGCTCGCCCATATCGGAACTCGGCGTCGAACCCGACATAGGCGATTGGACGGCACAGGGCCAGTTCCAGCATGTCGCTCGCCGACTTGGCGTCGGACACCAGGCGTACCTCATGGTGGTAAGCGTCGGGCAGCTTGGGGAGCGGCGGGGTTGGCAGTTCTTGCAACGGGCTTACACTCGGGCGGGCCAGCCGCTCGGTCCATCCGGGTAACAAGTTGAACATCATCGTCATCGGTTCTGTCTCTTTCAAAGGCACTTGATCTGTTGGCAAGCTCACCGAAACCCGACACGAGGCCTAATAGTTATCTTTATTAGGGTTCGTGTCGTGTCGTGGACCGCCGCGACCAGTATCGCTGTACGGTCCGTTCGCTGACGCCTATCCGGTCGGCGGTCTCGCGTTGTGTCAGACCTTCCGCCTGCGCCAAGGCCACTTGTACGGCCGTTCGAGCGGCATCCCGCTCACGACCAGTCGGTATTCCGAAATGGCGGCGGGCCTGGTCCAGGGTCGCGAACTCGGCGGCGTAGCTGACGCGAGGCTCGTTGGCCTGGAACAGAATGACCTCACGCGGCCGGGTGAACGGCCTGACCCGGCCGACCGCCTGCAGGACGACGCCCATCTCCAGTTCGGCCAAGGCGTGGGGGGCCAGACCTGCCACGTCGTAGAAGCGATCGTCGGCGTCGACGACCTCGACGCGGCGTCGTAGCGGACGCCCGTCCATGCGGATCTTCAATTCGATCTGCAGGTCGGATGGCGTCACATCCTGCAGCACCTGATCCAACTCCTTCTCGCCGACGTAGTAGCTGGTCAAGCAATAGGCGGCGTCGAACGACTCGAAGAGGTTCGTGCCGATCATCCCGTAGTTGATCAGCGGTACGACCCCGGCGGCGTTCAGATCGACGGCACCAAGGTCGTCCGAGGTGACGACGCGGGCATCGCGGGCGCCCCATTCGTACAGTCGGCGCTGGACCTGCTCGGCGCAGGTCGCCAGGAACGCCTTCTTAGCGATCAGCAACGGTCGCCTACCCTCCTCCAACCGACGGGCGACCAGGCCGGCGAAGAAGTCGAGCACCTGCACCGCGTTGCGGCTGAAGTGGCGACGTGCCCCGAGCCTGGACGCGATGTTGTAGAACCGCGTCTGCGGGTGGGAGAACGTGTAA
>DATBFY010000230.1:0-5164 GCA_036558265.1 Tepidisphaeraceae bacterium
ATACAGCGGGGAGAGCAACAGTTGCCCTACGAATGGCGTCAACATCCGAAGCTTCAAGGCCGCCTGCATCCGCAGCATCCGGACGATGTGCAGGTCATCGTTCACGACGGCGGCCCGCGCATGACCGACAGACGGCCCGAAGCGGTGTGGGTGAAGATTGTCGCGAGTGAATCGAACGTCTTCACGGGCGAGGTTTTGAATCAACCACAGCAACTGACCTCCGTCAAACAAGGCGATCGCATTCAATTTGTGGTCCCTGATTCCGGTGAACACCCGTTGATGGTCCGGCCAAAGTATTTGAAGGAGCGCCCGGCGTGGATCATTCATCCGTGCGATAAGTGTGGTCTGTCCGAGTTGTTTGATGCGCCTTCCGATCTCATGGCGAAGGTTTTTCCGAACCTACCGCCGGGATCGATGATGGAGATGTTCACGGCGTTCTGTGGTGCGTGTGGCGGAGTTCAAGGCGTGGAACTCGCCGGCGATAGAACTGGACAGAAAACGGCCGCGCCGCGTACTTCGAAACGGTGGTGGCAGTTCTGGAGATGACGGCGGTGCGGCCGCTGTATAACCCGACACTGCACTGGACCGGGGCCACTACGGTCCTTGTAATTCGAACGCAGGTCGTCGGCCCCGGCCAGTGAATGCTGATCCGTTATTGAACCGGCGATTCTGCCGATGAAATGGGGGCATGCTCGCCCTCTCCATCCGCCAGCCCTTCGCCGAGTTGATCCTGCGCGGGATCAAGACGGTCGAGTACCGCAGCCGGCCGACGCGGGTCATCGGCCGGCGGTTTTACATCTACGCGACCAAAGGAAATAGAGGTCAGAGATCGGAAGTCAAAGATCAGCCTGACCGCTGGCCTCTGACCTCTGCTGCTCTGCTCTGGTCGCGCGACCTGGCCGTGCCGGCGGGCGAGGCGCCGCCGCCGCCCGCGTGGATGATCGAGCTGGCCGAGCAGGTGGGGATGATCGAGCCGGGGGCGCTGGCGCTCCTGCCCCGGGGCGTGATCGTCGGCAGCGCGGTCGTGGAGAGGGTCGAAGAGATCAGAGGTCAGCGGTCAGAGGGCAGCAAAGGCGGCGGTCTGACCTCTGATCTCCGACCTCTGACCTCTATTTTCGCCTGGCATCTGGCCGACGTCGAGCGGGCCAGGGCACTTCGCAAGCCGGCGGGTCGTCCCCAGCCGGTGTGGTTCAATCCTTTCTGACCGGCGCGACGCGGCCGTGGCGAGCAATGGGTAGAGGTCAGATGTCAGAAGATAACGCGCGTCCCTCGGCGTGCGTGCGTCGCATCCGGCTACTTCGCCGCCAGGTGGTCCTTTAACCCGCACTTATCGAGCTTCCGGATTCCCTCCACGACACTCTCCGCGTTCGCTTGCGCTCCCGCCGGAGTCGTGTGGGTGTGGTCCGTGGGCCCGAAGTATCCCTCGGCCACCTTCTTCTCTCCCTCCGCATCGTACTTGTCGGCGATGATCGCGTTCAGGTCGATGAAGAACGCCCCGCCGCCTTCCGCCGCCTCGCCGGCCCATTTGCCGTAATCCCGCCCGGCCCGCGCGACCTTCCCATCCCGCCAGATGTTCCGCGGGATCGGCGAGCAGACGATCGCCGTCGCCCCCCTGGCCTTGGCATCCGCGACATATTTGCGCAGGTACCAGCCGTACGAGTGGACGACCTCCTTCTGCCCCGTCGTCGGGTTGGTGATCTCCTGTGATTCGTCGCCGTTGCCCTTGATCGACGCCCGGTTCCGCCCGCCCGGCGCGCCGGTCAGCGGCCCGCCGTCGTTGTGCCCGAACTGCATGATCACGAAATCCCCCGGCTTCACCTGGTCCAAAACCTTTCCCCACAGCCCCTCGGTCAGGAACGTCCGGCTGCTCCGCCCGCCCAGGGCCCGGTTCTCCACGCGGATTTTCGACGGATCAAACATCGCTTTGATCGGATCTCCCCACCCCACCTGCCCCCTGGTCCCGTTCCGCACGGTCGAGTCGCCGATGATGAACAGCGTCGGCAACCGTTTCTGATCCTTCGCATCGTCGGCCGCGTAGGAGGCCGTCGCGATCAAGACGAACAACGCGGCAATCGAAAGCGTTCGCATGCTCTTTCCTTCCTGACGCGATTGTCAATTTCATTCCGGACGATTCGCCTTCTTCATCGGACTGGCCGGCACATCGAACCGATCGATCGGATCCGGCCGCGCGGGATCAAAGCTCCCCACATCCTCCGCCAATTCGTTTGCCAACCCAAGCTTCGCCTGCCTGATCCCCTCCACCACGCACTTGGCCAGCTCATAGCTCCCGTAATTGTCATGATGCGTGTTGTCCCCCGGCGCGAACGCCCGCTTCGATTCCTCCGGCCCCATCGCCTGATAAAACCTGTGGCTCATCGCATTGAGATCGATCAGCGGCACCTTCTCCTCTGCCGCCACCCGCCGCACCGCCTCGGGGAAATCGCCCAGGTTGTTGACGATCTTTCCGTCCGGCCCAAAGCTCCGCCGCGACACTGGCGTGATCAGCACCGGCGTCGCCCCGCGCCGCCGTGCCTCGGCCACGTATTTCCGCAACGAATCCGCGTACGTCGTGAACGCCCCCGCGCCCGGCGTCTTGTCCTTCTGGTCGTTGTGCCCGAACTGCACGAACAGGTAATCCCCCGCCTTGATCGTCGAAAGGATCTTGTCGATCCGCTTCGCGCCGCTGAAGGACTTGAGCGATTCCCCCGATTCCGCATGGTTCGCCACCGCCACCGTCGGCTTGAAGAACCGCGGCAGCATCTGTCCCCAGGAGTTGTACGGCTCGCTGGATTGATCGGTCACCGTCGAATCGCCCGCGAGATAAACCGTGATCGTCTCCGGCGGCGCCGGCGAGACTTCCACCGTTCGCACCGCGGGATGCGGACCCGAGAACTCCAGCGTCAGCTTGTCGTCCCAGTGCAGGTAATCCCGCTCCCGCGCCTTGAGCCGCACCCGCCCGCCGTCCGGCAAGTCGGGCCGGCGCACGTTTACCACGAAGCTCCGCTGGACGACCTGCCCCGGCGACACGCGCACGCTCTCCAGCATCAACCGCCGTGATTCAGCCTTGACCGTCGTATCCGACGCCCCGTCGCCACCGAGCGTCACCGTGATCCGCCAATTCCCCTCTGCCGCCGCCACCGAGAAGTAAAACGGCTCCTTCGCCGTGACAAACCCCTTCGCCATCACCGGCTTCGAGCCCAGATCAAACCCGTGCCCGCGCTGGGGTGAGTAAACTCCTTCGCCATCTTCCAGCGCAAACGTATCCCCTCGCGCAGCGCTTTGGAGAAAGACACAACTCAGCACGACGATCATCGTGCGAACGATCATGTGCCGCAGTCTACCCGCCCCGTTCGCCTTCTTTCCAGCGTCAGGCCCGCCGGAGGCGGTTACCGGCCGTGGAAGAAAACGGTGGTTGCGGCGAGGCCTTCCTCACCGGGCGAGGCGGCGTTTTCGCGACGGACTTGGCCGGTCGCGCCGGAGTTTCGCGCGTCAGAAGGGTGGGCTGCGCCGCCGCCGCGAGCGACGTGTTATAGTGTTGCGCCATGATCACCAGGTCCGCGAAATCGACGTCCCCCGCGGCGTCGTAATTGAAGTTCCCCTCGACAAACGTCTTCCCGCTGGTGTTGTATTGCTGGGCAAGGATGACCAGGTCCGCAAAGTCCACCACGCCGTCGAGGTTCGCGTCCCCGCCGATGGTGTAGGTGAGCAGCACGGACGTGGCATCGACCGTGAAACCCTGCCACGAACCGGTTTGCCCGCCGCTCAACCCCAGCACCTGGCTCGCCTCCCCCGCGGCAACGGTCCGGTCGTCCCCGCCGGCAAATCGTGATCCGATCCCCTTGCCGTTCCACAGGCCGCCGTTCCGCGCCGCGCCGATCAAGCCTTGAATGCCGGTGTATCCGCCCGGCATCCATGCGCCCAGCGGGCTGCTGGAAACGTAGTCGATCACCACCGCGCTGCGCAGGACATCCAGCTTCGCGGCCGGGTCGATCACCAGGGAACTCTGCGCGTCCGCAAGCTTCATCATGACGCCCGGGCCGAAGGCGACATCACTGTCCGACGCAAACGAGAGCTTTCCGCCATGGGACGCGAGCAACACCGTGTCCGAAAACTGCACCGCCGGTTCGGGAATCATCTTGCTGGCAGCCGCATCGACGGTGATCACCGCGTGCGCGATCGTCCCGCCAAGCCGCAATTCCCCACCGCTCAGTGCCTTGACCTGGATCGGCCCCCCGCCGCCGCTCATCGTGCCCGACACCGCCAGATCGATCCGGCTGCCGAGTCCCGTGGCTTGGACCAGGTTGTCCCCGGCCACGCCGAACGTCTGCACCGCCGGCAGGAGGATGGCCGCGCCCGAGTCGGCCACGAGGCTGACGTTCGTGAGCTCCCGCGCCGTGGGGAACGACACGGTCGCGTTCCCGCCGGCGTTTACGGTCGCGTCGTTGAGCGACGTGACCTTGTCCGCGACCAGCTTGCTCGCCGCCGAGTCCACCGTGATCACCGCGGTGCCGATGCTCCCGCCCAGGCGCACCTCGCCGCCGGCCTTGGGCTCGATCTGGATCGGCCCGCCGCCACCGCTCATCGTCGTCAGGTTCGACAGGTCGATCAGGCTGTTGCCCCCGCTCGCCCGCACCTGGTTGCCCCCGGCCACACCATAGGTCTGCACCGCCGGCAGGAGGATGGCCGCGCCCGAGTCGGCGACGAGGCTGACGTTCGTGAGCTCCCGCGCCGCCGGGAACGGCACGGTCGCGGTCCCGCTGGCGTTTACGGTCGCGTCGTTGAGCGCCGTGACCTTGTCGGCGACCAGGTTGCTCACCGGCGCGTCCACGGTGATCACCGCGGTGCCGATGCTCCCCCCCAGGCGCACCTCGCCGCCGGCCTTGGGCTCGATCTGGATCGGCCCACCGCCGCCGGCCATCGTCGTCAGGTTCGACAGGTCGATCACGCTGCCGAAGCCGTTGGCCTGCACCAGGTTGCCCCCGGCCACGCCGAAGGTCTGGATCGCCGGCAGGAGGATGGCCGCGCTCGAGTCGGCGACGAGGCTGACGTTCGTGAGCTCCCGCGCGGCCGGGAACCGGACGGTCGCGTTCCCAGCGCCGTTTACGGTCGCGTCGTTGAGCGCCGTGACCTTGTCGGCGACCAGGTTGCTCACCGGCGCGTCCAC
>DATBFY010000231.1:0-3801 GCA_036558265.1 Tepidisphaeraceae bacterium
CATGCTCCAGGCGACGGTCGTTGTGCCATCGCCGTTGACGGTCTTGGAATCGATCGTGAACTCCGCGCCGTTCGGGTCCGTGCCGGCCGGCGCCTCGTCGGTCTCGTCCGTCGGCTGGGAGTACGCCGCCCCGTCGTTGCCGTAGTTTTGATCGGTGGCGACGTCGGTCTGTGGGTTGTATCCGTTGCTCGCCTGGCTGTTCGTGCTGCTGTTCTGTGTCCGCTGCGTGTCGGCCACCGCGTTGGCGAAGTTCTTATCGATCGAGGTGTCGACCTTCGGGTTGTTCGTGGGCTGGGTATTGGTCTTCTGGGCATTCGCCTTCTGCGCATTCTGGGCGTTGATCTGGTTGCGTACCGTCGTGTTCAGCGCGGCCTGGTCGGCCACGACCTTGGCTTGGCTCACGACGTCCTTGCCGTCGGCGAACTGCTGCGCGAATTGCTGCACGCTGATCTTCCCCGCCTTTAAGAGCGCCAGACCCTGCCACGCCTTGGGCGAGCTGGGATTCCCGGTCATCAACGAGATCTGCGCCGCATCGTCGAGGAGTTGCTTGGGCGACTTGCCCTTGGTCTCGTTGACCGGCAGCACCATGCTCTCGCGAATGGCGCCGGCGAGGGCGTAGTTCGCGCCCAGTTGCCGCACCGTCTTCCAGTATTCCGGATCGTTCGCCTTCTCGCCGGCGCCCACCGTCCCCAGGCCCGCCACCTGCCGGACGAGGTCCTTATTGGTCAGTTTGCTCGCCACTGCGTCGGGCGGCAGGCTCAGGCCGGCAGCGAGGATCAGGCGCTCCGCCTTGTCCACGTCCGCCTGCTTGCCGCTCGACGCGGTCTTCTCCGCGGCCACGAGGACCTGATCGCTCACGCCCGCCGCCGACGCCGATGCGCGGATCCGGTCGGCGATCGCCGCGCCGCTGAGCGTGGCCGAGCAGAGGCGGCGGTCTTCCAGGGCCTCAAGACTTTCGAACGAAACGATCGGACGGCGAACGGACGATTGAGTGTTAGCGGTTCTCATCGGGTGCTCCTTTGCTACCCATGGAACCGCATCGATCACTCGAAAAGTCCGCGACCACGCCGCCCGGAACAGGGCTGCCCGGATCAAGCGCACGCCGCAATAACCCGCCAAAGTTTATCTTGTGCTCGTGATCAGCTCCGCCAGACCGCGACGCAGGGCCGTCAACTGCCATTCCTTGGGCGCGACAAACCGATCCGTATCCGCCGTCGGCGCATTCGGATTCTTCGAACGCGCTCCCAGCGGCAGGATGGTGCCGACCATCGCGCGGAGTTGTTCGCGATTGAGATGCCGCCGCTGCGCCAGCACGTTCAGGTACTCCACGATCTGCTCGCCGTCGCGCAGGGCCTTGAGGCGCAGGTCGGCCACGACGGGTTGGTTGAACCGCGTGGCGGGGACGAGCAGGGCGTTTCCGCCGAAGGCGCCGGCGTCGTCGTCATCAAGCGCTTTCTCAGAGCCCAGCGTCTGCCAGGGGACCACGCCGCCCGCGCCGTCGAGATAGGCGCTGATCTCCCACGCGATCGTCACCAGGTTCGATTCGGTGTCCGGGTTGCACGAGCCGTAGTGGCGCACGGTCACGGGGCCCTCTTTGGCGTGGATCTGCGTGCGGCGGATCATGGCCGGGTCGCTCGCGGCGCCGGCGCCGTAGTAGATCACCTGTGTGACGCCGTCGAGCGTGTCGCCCTGCCATTGGGGGCGGGAGATGTCGGCGCGCGCGGGCCAGAGGCGATGGGTGGACAGGCCTTGCGTCCACTGGCGGTCGAAGAATTGCAGGGCGAGCCAATCATGCCAGAACGCCGGCTCGTCGGTGCTCCACCAGTAGTTGGATCCGAAGTTGATGCGGTGGGATTGCTTGCCGCCGAAGTAGCACTGCATCTCGGTCCGGTTCCACCCTTGCTGCTGAAAATGATCGACGAACTGCCGCTGTACCGCGCGGAACGCGGCCAGGTAGTCGGGACTGAACGCCCGGTCGATCGGCGGCGAGGTCATCGAGTGCTCGACCAGGAACTTCTTGTCGTCGCCGCGATGCGGCCAGTAGCCGCCGTAGTGGTACGTCTCCTTCGTGAGATTCGTTGGCCAGTTGTCCGAGTAGGGGAGATACATCACCTCGGCCGGCACCGGCCCGCGGCGCGAATTCTTGAAGGCCTGGCCCGACAGCAGCGGCCCCACCCGTCGATCATAATCCGACCAGTCGATCTCGATCGCGTCGCCATGTCCGTGGACGGCCGGCTCGAACTTCCAGAGGTTGGGGATGCAGCGGTGCTGGTGCGCGAGTCGGAAGTAGTCGAGGTGGTTCTTGGGGATGGAATAGCCGTTCAATTCCGGCCAGAAACACAACTCGTCCGGCAGCGTGAAATCGTAGACGGTCAGGTCGATGGGGACCTGCGTCTGGCGATCGGTGGTGACGGTCAGCGTGCCGGCGTGGCGACCGGGCTTGGCGTCCTTGGGGATGTAGAGGTCAAAATGGACGAAGGCCCCTTCGGCCTTGTCGCCGGGACGCAGCGGGACGGCGTAGGCGGGCTGAGGTTGCTTGTCGTGGTTTTTCGCGACGTGAAGGAAGAAGAGCTCGACGTTTTCCGGGCCGGTGAGGTCGGCGATGCGAACGGCCGGTTGCTGATCCGGCGCGACGATCTGAAACGAGACGTATTCGCCTCGGGCGCCCAGGAGATGGATGGCTTGGCCGTCCCAGATCGAGTTGGCGGCGCCGTTGAGGTCGTCGTTGAGCGGGCGGGCGGCGTCGGGCGAGGTCTTCACCAGCGGCGGGAGGATCTTGAACGGCAGTGACCGTTTCGCCGGACTTGGTTGGATGGCCGGGGTGATCGTCGGCGCGGGCGGCAGGGCGGGGGACGACTCGATCGTGATCGACGCCGGTGGCGATGCTTGACCAGACGCGGAGACGGCAGTGACTTCGATGTGGCGGTTCTTGTTGGGAGCGAGGTCATCGAGGACCAGAGTCACGCGCGGGGCGCCCGTGCTACGGGGGTGTGGGATCTTCCAACGTGCTAGCGGGACGCCGTCCAATTTCACGCGAAAGCAGAACGTGTTCGCATCGGACGCGATCTGAAGTCGAATTGCGCCGGTGCCCAGGTGGGCGGCATCCGCCGCCGCTTCGCCGGAGACCGCCGGCGCGGCCGGAGTTGCGTTCAGGCGGTCGCCCACCTCGACCTCAAGGTATGGCGCGCTGTCCTTCTGTTCGTGGCTGAAGAGAAAGTTGTTAAAAAGGGCCAAATTCCCCCCATCCATCAGCGCCAGACCGTCGGTGTCGCCGATCGCCAGGGCGTACACGAGTTCCGGCGACACGTCCACGCTGATCCAGTCGTCCTTCTCGCGGCGGATCTCGCCGTAACCCGCCAGCGAGTGCCCGGAGGTCATGATCACGTCGCAGAAGCCGCTGCCCGGCCATCCCCAGGATTTCTTATTGTTGCTGTCGGCGTAGAGCCAGGTGGCGCCGTCGGCGGGACCGTAGGAGCGCTCGCTCCTGCCCTGGTTCCAGTCCTGGTTGATCGTGGAGATGCGGACGTATCGCAACTTGTCCTCGCCGGCTTTGCGTAACCACAGCCGCGCCGACTTCACCTCGCGCCCCTGGATGGCTGTCGCGTTGAAGCGGATGGCCGACAACTCCTGATGGGCCTTGAGCTTGAGCCGCGGGGCGGCGCCCATCGAGGTGTTGCGCTCGCTGGCATTGGCATCCGAAAGCCAGATGTCGGCCGTGGCGGGTAGGCGGACCGATTCCGCATGGGCCATCGCCGGATGAAGAACGCTCGCGAACAAAACCAAAGAGCTGAGGTAGCGCAT
>DATBFY010000232.1:0-1958 GCA_036558265.1 Tepidisphaeraceae bacterium
TCCGCCATGCCCACCTCCGCCAGCGCTTCCCAGCCGCCGACGCCGCCGACGCCCATCCCCCGGATCATGACGACGACGACTCCGACCAATCCGACGACCCGGAAAACAACAACAGCTGCATCACCTGCGCCATCCGCCGCCGCAACCCCTTCTGGGTCGAGGACAAGGCCGCTTTCAAACAGGCCGCCTTCAACGAGGGCTACACCGCGCCCCTCCGCGAATGGCCCGACTTCCCCGCTCCCGTCCCCCAGGACACGTTCTACTACCAGCTCCTCCAGGACACCCGCGCCCTCCTCTGGTACATGCAGCGCTACGACCAGCACGGCAACGACCACCGCTACCAGCCCATCCTGATGGCCTGCAAACACCTGATCCCCCGCGACGACAACGACCTCCCGCGCTTCGTCTCCGAACGACCCACCACGCCCGCGCCGCAATGAACCGTCACGAACAATTGACAAGCGACAATGGACAATTGACAACACCCGCCATGAAATACGCCGCCCCGACCGTCCTCTTCCTCGCGTTATCGATCACCTCCTGCGCCCCCAAACCCCCCGCGACCCAGCCCGTCACCTCCAGACCCGACGAATGGCGCCTGCTCTTCAACGGCCAGGACCTGTCGGGCTGGCGGCGGACCGGCTCGGCGATCTGGCGTGTCGAGTATAAGGAAGGCTGGCCGGGCATGATCGTCGGCACGCAGGACGGCGACCCCAAGCGCGCCGGGAACCTGGTGAGCGTCGATCAGTTCCAGAACTTCGAGCTGGAGCTCGAGTTCATGATCGACGAGCACGGCAAGTACAACTCGGGCGTCTACCTCCGCAACCCGCCGGGCGGCGGGAAGAACGGCTACCAGGTCAACATCGGCCGCGGCGCGGCGGGCGAGTATTGCGGCGGGATCGTCATCACCGACGCGCCCGGCGCGCCGCCCGGCACGCCCACGTGGCTCGCCAAGGGCGACGAGGCCGACAAGATCCGCAAGCCGCTGGACTGGAACACGCTACGGATCCTCGCCGACGGCCCGCACATCGTCGTCAACCTCAATCACAAGCTGGTGGCCGACTTCACCGACCCGAACCCCGACCCGCGGTATCTGCAGAAGGGGGTGATCGCCCTGCAGACCTACGGCGCCGAGGGCTATGCCGGGTGGGTCAAGTTCCGGAACATCCGCATCCGCGAATTGCCATGACCTTAGTTAGGCAGCAGGGGGGGTCATGCCCGTCGTCGAGTTCGCCTTACCGGATCGCCTGGATCAGGAAGTAGAATCCGCCCGCGGTGATCGCGCACGATCCGTAGCGCAGCACGGCCTCCGACAGCGCGGTGCGCGGGCGCGGCGCCCGGTAATGCCGCAGCGCGTAAAGCGCGCCGAACAGCGGAAGCACGACCACCTGGTGCCCCGCCTCCACGCCCACCGTGAACCCGCCCAGCGCCGCCCCCAGCGCGCTCGCCGGCATCTGGCTCATCGCGTCCCGCAGCCCGCCGGCGAACCCCAGCCCATGAAACAGCCCGAACGCGAACGCCGGCGCGAGGCGCAGCCAGATCCGCCGGTGACCGCCGCCCTCGACCTCGGGCCAGAAGACGTTTTGCATTGCCGTGCAGACGATGCTCGCCGCGATCATCGGCTCGACGATCCGCGGACTGACGTGAACGAGATTGAGGATGCTGAGCGTGAGCGTCGTCGTGTGCGCCAGCGTGAAGGCGGTGATGACCAGCAGCAGGTCGCTCAAGCGCCGCAGGCCCAGTACCAGCGCCGCGGCGAAGAGCAGGTGATCCAGCCCCGCCTCGCGCCAGTCCCACCGCCCGCCGTCGATCGGGCCGATGATGTGCCCGACGCCGTGGACGAAGTAGGCCAACGCCGCCGGCCAGAACCTCACCCGCGTCGCAACTGGGTTGCGGGCGTCCCGCCTGCCTTTGTCCGTGCTCCAATCACACCCGAACTCGACCGACCGCTCGCGCGT
>DATBFY010000233.1:0-8677 GCA_036558265.1 Tepidisphaeraceae bacterium
TTCTTGCAGTAGCCGAAGTAGTTGTCGGCGATCAGGGTGACGATGACACCGGCGTCGGTGCGACAGGTGAGCTTGAACGCCTGGCCGCCGTTGTATTTATCGGTGGGATCGGTCCAGCACTGGCCGTCGCGGCGCTGGCGCGGGGTGGCCTGGTCGTGGTGGGGCAAACCCAGCTCCCGTTTGGTCAGGTCGCACAGGTGTGGGGCAAGGACGACGCAGCCGGTGTGACCGGTCCAGTGAAGCACGTCGAGGCCGGCGTCGTTCTCGGGAAGCATCGGGTCGCCGGCGTTGCCGAAGATCGACTCGACGAAATCGAGGTTGGAGACCAGAGACCCGGGAGCAAAGAAGCGGATCTCCATCGACCTGGCGAGGGCGACGCCGGGGATTTCGGGGCAGACCAGCGGGCGCAGCAGCAAGGAGCAGAAGACCTCCGCCGGGTGCGGGTGGGCGGAAGTGAACGGCAGGACCAACAGTTCACGTGGCGGGTTGACGGCGCGGCGGAACATCTCGGCGAAGACGGCGCGGGGGACGGCGACCTTGTCGCTGGGGATGGGCAGGCCGCCCTCGGCGACGTGGAAGGTGCCCTGGGTGGTGCGGCGGTCGGCGCGGGGGTTGTGGAGGAGGCCATTGCGAACGCGGTAGGACTTCACATACCGGCTTTCGTATTCATCGCGCCCCTGGGGCAGCGAGAGCTCGCGCGCCAGGCCGTGCTGGTCGAGGATGAAGGTTTGTCCGGGCAGGCGCGGGTCGAAGGGGAGCCTGAGGTCGGCGAGATGGCCCTTGAGGTAGGATTCGATGCGACGGTCGGCGGGGCAGCGATAATCGTCGAGGAGGCGGGACTTCTGGCGATAGCTGGCGAGCAGGCCGCCGGCGATCTCGAGGACGGCGGCGTCGGTCTGTGCGGGTGCATCTGCCATCCCCAATGAGAGCAGTTGGAGTCGGATGCGGCGATGGAGAGCGGCGGGGTCGGGTCGGCCGTCGGCACCGGTGGTAAAGCCAATCGGTTTTTCGAGGGAGGTGGGCATGGTCAAGCTCCTGGAAGTCGCGGAATGCCCGGGTGGCGGCTGGGCGGGTCGCGCCGCGAATGGCTTGGCGGTGGCTGGCGCGTAGTACGTTAGTTCGGGGCGGACGCGGGATCAAGCGTCAGTTGTGGGCGGGCGGGAGCGTCTTCGCCTTGCCGGGTGGGGGTGGGTCGGATAGGTTATGATGCGGAATCGGCGGCGGCGACGCCGACGGCGTTGTCACGAGACATTTTGAGCCCCCATAGTTCAACGGATAGAACAGGGCTTTCCTAAAGCTCAGATGTAGGTTCGATTCCTACTGGGGGTATCGCGAAGACCCGCGCACGATGCGCGGGTTTTTCCTTGCGCGCGAGCGTTCGTCGATGGGTATTTGCGGGGACCGACGGATGGCCATACAGCGGTGGCATGCGCGGGGGCACTTCGAATTAATTTCGCGTGACACCGCAGGGCGGATGGGGGAGACTGCCCGGTCACACTTCCTGTGGGGTGCAAACATGTCAGCGAGGACGTTCAACGCGATCTTGGTCCTGGGGCGCCGGCCCGTTGGCGGCCGAAGGTCACACGGCCCAACCCCAATTTCGCGAAGGTGAAGTGAGCGAGCGACAAGGAGACCGCTTCATGCGCTGCAAACTCAGCATAGCCGCATTCGTCCTGGTGCTGGCCGCGATCAGCCGGATTCAAGCCGAGCCCGATCCGCCGATCACCGACCAGATCATTCCCGTCACGGCCGACAACTTCGTCCGCGCCGAGACGGACCTGTATTTCGGCAATGTCGTCAAAGAGGGCGGGCTCGGGCGGTTCATGCACAACCGCCAGCTCGCGCCGATCGACAAGCAGATGGTCGTCCGCATGAATCGGGACACGCTTTACTCGGCCGCGGTATTCGACCTTAACGCGGGTGGCGTCACGATCACGCTGCCCGACCCGCAGGGCCGGTTCGTGTCGATGCAGATGATCAACCAGGATCACTACTGCTACGACGTCGTCTACATGCCGGGCACGTACTCGTTCTCGCGCGAGAAGTACGTGACGCGCTACTTGATGATGGGGGTGCGCATCCTGGTCGATCCGACCAAGCCCGGGGATCTCGAACAGGTCCGCATGCTGCAGGACGCGATCAAGGTCCGGCAATTTGAGGCCGGCAAGTTCGAGGTGCCCAGGTGGGAACCGGCGAGCCAGAAGCGGGTGCGGGATGCGCTGATCGTGCTCGGCTCGACGGTGCCGGATTCGCGGCAGATGTTCGGCCGGCCGGACGACGTCTCGCCGGTGCGGCACCTGATCGGCTCGGCGACCGCCTGGGGCGGCAATCCCGAGAAGGAGGCGACGTATCTCAACGTCACGCCCAATCTCAACGACGGCAACACGGTGCACCGGCTTGCCGTTAAGGACGTGCCGGTGGACGGCTTCTGGTCGATCAGCGTGTACAACGCGAAGGGCTATTTCGAGCCGAACGCCCAGAACGCCTACACGCTGAACAACCTGACGGCCAAGGCCGGCGAAGACGGTTCGATCAGCGTCCAGTTCGGCGGCTGCGACGGCACGACGCCCAATTGCCTTCCGGTCACGCCGGGATGGAATTACCTCGTGCGCCTTTACCGACCGCGCGCCGAGATCCTGAACGGGACGTGGAAGTTCCCGGAGGCGCATCCGGTACCGTGATCGTGTGAGGGCGGCGGGATGCGCCGCTGCTCACCGATTCCACTCCAAGTCGGCGATCAGCGGGCGGTGGGGGGAGCCGACAGGCGGGCCGACCCAGCATTTGCGGCAGGTCCAGTCTGCGCCGAAAAGGACGTGGTCGATGCGGGTGGAGGTTCGGCGGACGTAGTAGGTGTAGCCGAAGCCCCAGCCGGCGGTGGTGAAGGCATCGGCGCAGGCGGGAGACCAGGACTTGCGAAAGATCTCGCTATCGACGGGGGTGTTGAAATCACCGGCGAGGAGCATCGACGCCCCGCCGCGGTCTTGCGCGGCCTGGGCGACCAGTTGGGACTGGCTGAGGCGCAGGGCCAGGTGGTTGGACAGGGTGGCGGGGGCGTCGCCGTCGCGTCCGAGCACCGAGTCGAACGAGCGGTGCGGGGAGACCAGGTGCAGGTTGACCAGCGGGACCGGTCCGTGCGGCGTCGAGATCTCGTAAACGATGGCGGAGCCGGTGACCCTCTCGCGGGCCCAATTGCCGGCGGCGATGTCGAGTACTTTTCGGATCGGGTAGCGGCTGACCAGGAAGAGTTCGTCATCCCGGATCGAATGCCACTTGCCGGTTTCGAGGATCGTCGTCTGGAACTGGCTGGTCCAGGCCTGGAGGGCAATGACGTCGGGGTTGGCGGCGGCGATGAGATCGGCGAGCGCGGCGGGGGTGAGCTGCTTGCGGTGGATGTTGCAGGTCAGCACGCGCAGGCGGAGATGGGCGGGGTCGGCGCGACCATTCAGCACCGTGCGCCACGGGATGCACAGGTCCATCACCGGTACGACGATCACGGCCGTGGTGGCGACGAGCACGAGGATGGATCGGCGATCACGGAATAGCAGGGCGACGGGGAGTACGCCGATCAATGGAACGAGCGCGAGCCAGAGGGGGCCGAAGAGCAGGACGGTGCCCAGCCACCAGCGGTCGGCGGCGATGCGGAGGAAGATCCAGAGGGCCAGGGCGAACGCGAGGTAAAGCCAGGCCGAGATGCGCAAGAGTTTGCGCAACCGGCGCCAGCGCGGCTTAGGCGGCGGTGGCGCGGGGGGGCTGTCCAGCGGGCGTGGGTCGGATGGGGCGCTCATCTCCGGCGGCAGTATATCCCGGAAGGAAATCGGCGAAATCCGGGTGGCTCTTGATCGGGGATCGGGGTGCGGCGAGGTCAGGGTGCAGGCGGTGGCAACGGCGGCGGTACTTGAGCGCGGTCGAGACTGGCCCAGATGCCGATGGCGACCAGCGCGACGCCGAAGAGGAACGTCAGACCCACCAGGATCTGACCGAACAGCGGCGTTTGAATGCTGAGGCTCACGTCGGGACCGCTGACGGACATCGATCCGGCGGCGTGGCGGACGAGGTAGAGCTCGATGCCCATCGCGCCCAGGAGGCAGGCGGTGCCGCAGATGATGAGCGTGAGCGTGACGGCGACGGTGGGCCTGGCTTGGGTGCGGGCGAGCACGTCCATCACACCGCGGGCCGCGCGAGTGACGGGCGCGGCGGCGGCGGCGACCAGACCAAAGATGACCAGGCCGGTGAGGATGCGGAGCAAGACGGGCATCGGGTCGTGATTTGCGGTCTGGTAGGAGGCCACGGGGAAACCGACTGCGGTGGCGAACGGGTCAGCGCAGAGGAAGGCGGCGACCAAAGCGATCATGAAGACCAGGCCGGGGTGAACGGTCCGGCGCGGGCGGGCGCCCGGGGTGGCGTAGTCCAGCGGAGAAACGGCATCCGATCGGGTTGAGGTGGCGTGCATGTCCAGTCTCCTCGCGCGGCTCGACGTGGCCCCCCCAAAGACCAGACTCGATCATACCGCGCGGCGGCGGCGTGGCGTAGGGAATCCCCGGCGCGTAGACTGCCCCATCATTCAGGTTGGCTTTCAGAAAAAGGACTCGCGCTATGCACCGCCGATCGATCTCCCTAATCGTCTGTCTCGCCGGATTCCTCGTTGCCGGATTGAGCGGATGCGTTGTAAAGGCACAGGCAGATGGCAACCAGACGGACAACCGACCGATGATCGTCTACGTCGGCACGTACACGACGCCCAACAAGAGCAAGGGCATCTACACGATGCGGTTTGATCCCGCGTCGGGGTCACTCACCAAGCCCGAGGTGGCTGCGGAGGTGAAGAGTCCGTCGTTCCTGACGATCCATCCGAATCACCGATTCCTGTACGCCATCGGGGAGATGGACCAGTTCCAGGGGAAGAAGGCCGGGGCGGTGTCGGCGTTCTCGATCGATGCGGCGAGCGGGAAGCTGGCCTTGATCAACCAGCAGGACTCCGGCGGGCCCGGACCGGCATACGTGGGGCTGGACCAGTCGGGAAAGGTCGCGCTGGTGGCGAACTACGGCGGCGGAAGCGTGGCGTGCCTGCCGATCAAGGCGGACGGGTCGCTGGCGCCGGCATCGGCGTTCATTCAACATCACGGCTCGAGCGTGAACCCGCAGCGGCAGAAGGAGCCGCACGCGCATTCGATCAACCCGACGCCGGACAATCACTTTGCGATCGCGGCGGATTTGGGCCTCGACAAGCTGCTGATTTACAAGCTGGACACGGCGCAGGGATCGCTGGAGCCGAACGATCCGCCGTTCGCGACCGTGCCGCCGGGTGGCGGGCCGCGGCATTTCGCGTTCCATCCGAACGGCAAGTGGATGTACGTGGTGAACGAGATGGGGTGCTCGGTCACCGCCTTCAACTATGACGGGGCGAAGGGGTCGCTGACGGAGTTTCAGACGCTGAGCGCGCTACCGCCCGGGCAGAACAATTCGCCCAAGTTCAGCGGGGCGGAGATCCAGGTTCATCCATTGGGTAAGTTCGTCTACGCGTCGATGCGCGGGCACAATTCGCTGGCGACGTTTACGGTGGACGAGGGGAGCGGCAAGCTGACGCTGACGGGAAACACGCCTTGCGGCGGGAAGACGCCGCGGAATTTCAGGTTGGATCCGAGCGGGCGGTGGCTTTTGTGCGCCAACCAGGATTCGGACAACGTGGTGGTGTTCCGGGTGGATCAGGCGAGCGGCGCATTGACGCCGGCGGGCGTGGAGGCGGGGGTGGGGTCGCCGGTGTGTGTGAAGTTCCTTGGCTTTTAATCGTTGTGCAGGCGCCTCGCCTGCTTCTTTGTGGCTTATCGAGCGACCAATGCAGCCGGGACGCCTACGCTACATTGATTGCGAAGGTGCTTCGCGGCGGCGGCGATCTTGTGAAGTTGGGCGGGGTCTTCGATGTTCGACAGCAGCGGCAGGAGCTTGCCGGTCTCGGCGATGCCCGCCAGGCGGACGGCCTCGTGCAGGACGCGGATCGGGTTGATCGCGTTGCGCAGGTCTTCCAGCGCCTTGAAGATCTCGCGAATGCGCCAGGCTTCGCGGTAATCCTTTCGCCGCAGCGCAGCGAGCATCTCGGCCGAAAGCGCCGGCGCGACGCAGACGCATCCGGAGGTGAAGACCGGGAGGCCGAAGTCGCGCAGGTGCGTGATCGCGGGTTGCTCGCCGATGCCGCTGATGACGAGGTTGCGATCGACGCGGAAGAGCAGCTCCTTGAGATACGGGTCGTTGGCCGGATCGGCGCGGACGGTGGCGTACTTGATGCCGCTGATAAGTTTCTTCTCGGCCAGATATGCCACGTCGTCCGGCTCGATGAAGCCATCGTTCTTGATGTAGAGCAGCGCGGGGATGCCCGCGGCCTCGACGAATCGGCGGACGCCCTCGGCCACGCCTTGCGAGGTCGTAATCCCCTGCTGCGGGAGAACCATAGCGGTGGGGAAGCGGTGTTTGCGCAGGATGGCGGCCTGGTCCATCATCGTGCCCCAGACGGGGCCTACCGAGGGGATGACCAGTGTGTCGGGGGCGGCGGCTTCGGCCAGGAACGCGAGCGTCGCGTCATACTCCGACAGCGGGATGTGATAAAAGTTGGCGTTGCCGCCGTAGAGGAGCGTGGTGACGCCGCCGGATTCGATGTGGCGGATCAGCCTGGCGTTCTCGGCCGGGTTGAGCGAGAGGTCGTCGTTGCGGCAGAGCGGTGGGACGGCGAGGACCGACGCGAACAGCCGGCCGGAGGCGAGGGAGGTGATCATGGGAGCGGGAGGATAAGCTAAATCGCAGAGACGTAAAACTGCTCTGCCGGCATCCTCATCAGGCGCAAAGCGCCGTCATCCTGATTATGAGGAGGCTCCGCCGACGAAGGATCTGGCCGCGAGGGGACGATCGCTTCCCTTCGCGGCAAGATCCTTCGGTCGTCTTAGACTCCCTCAGGATGACGGTTCGCGACGACTTGAGCAGACCCTTCGCCTGCCGCTCAATTCCACAGCTTCCGCGCATCCATCTGGTCGAACAGCGTCTGCCAGTTGGCCTTGCTTACCAGGCTTCGGTCGGCCTTCATGAAGGTCGAGTAGGCGAAGAAGAGACGCTTGATGTCGCTGTCGGAGGCGGCCTTGAGCACGTCGGCGGCATCGGGGCGCGCCAGCAACTGGTTGACCATCCGCGCCCCTTCGCCGAAGCGGCGGCGGTCGCCCGAGCCGGCGTATCCGGAGCTGTAGACCGTCGCGACCTGCAGCTCCATCCGCCACTGGTTCTCGGTCGCGGACTTTTTCGGATCGTAGGCGGCAGCGTCGCCCTTCATCTGCTTGACCATGGCCTGAGCGTCGGTGCCGGTGACCTTCTCCTTGTCCGCCCCCATCTCGGACCAGACGCGCGCCCCCACGAGGCTGGCGCCCGTCTCGACCTGCAGGTCCTCGAGCGGCGTTTTGCCCGTGGCGTACTGGTAGGCGTGCAGGCCCTCGTGGGCGAGCACCGACGCCAGCGCCTCCGGCGCGCCGCCGAGCTTTGTGTTGAGCGTGATCTCGGAGGTGGTGCCCCTGCCGCCGACGCGTCCGTCGGCTTCGTTGGCGGGCGAGGTGATGCCCAGGTTGTCGTTGTAGACGCTGCCGATCTTGACCTTGCCGTCGATGAACATCTGCGCACCTGGGCAAAGACGGGCTTGCCCTCGGCACTGCCGGCCCAGGCGGTGGAGCCGGCCAGCTCGAACGCCACCGGGAGCTGCACCTTCGGATCGGTGATCTTCCCGTCGCGGATGGCGGCCACCAGCGCGTTGAACTTGGCCGGATCCTTGGCGTGCAGGTCGTGGAGATAGTCGAGCTGCTTGGCGGGCGGCAGCTTGGCGAGTTTCTCGGCGATCGCGGTGGTGGGATCGGCGGTCTTGGTCTTCGACGTATCGCCGGTGCGGCCCGAATCGGCCACCTCGGTGTTGCGGCGATGATGGACGCCGTCGGCGGACTTGTCGCCCAGGCCTTTGGGGATGAAGGAGAGGGTGTTCCCGCCGGCGCCCCAGCCGTCTCGGCCGCGGAGGACCTCGCCTGAGGTGCCGGCCAGGTCGTACTGACCCTGCTGGGCCGGCGCGTTGGCGACGGTCGGATCGGAGACGGGCGAGGTCTGGGCAGTCTCCTGGGTCGAGACGGATACCGGGGGACGATAGTTGGAGGCGATCTGCATGGCGGCAACACCGTTGGAGTAAAAGAGAGGCGCAGCCCAACGGGGGCGGCGGCCACGGAGCGGGAGGGTTATCGGTGTTGCGGGTCCGGCGTTGCGTGATTCACCAAATTTTCAGATCGATGGATCTTCGCCTCGCCCGGAGCGCCCCGGCGCAAAAGGTGACCATCGTGTCCAACCGCGCTCCGTATTGCCAACGTGAGCGGGACATGACTGGGGTGCCCTGTCTAGTGGTACTTTTCAAGCAGAACCGCTTGGCCACCCAAATCATTGCGCCACTCCGACGCCGGATAGCCGTACCGGTCGGCGTATTCGTCCAGCGAGAAACCTCGTTCCGCCGCTGTCGGTTCTATGAGCCTCGGCAGAGCCTCTTGTTTAAGAAACTGGAAAAGTGATGCGGGACTTGCCCATGCGAGGGGCATCCCAACGTCTGCCACACAGACTCGGTTCAGCCCCTCCTCGTCGCTCGAAGCGACGTCATCCTGAGCGCAGCGAAGGATCT
>DATBFY010000234.1:0-13523 GCA_036558265.1 Tepidisphaeraceae bacterium
GCAGCGACAGAACGGACGAGTCAAAAAGCTTTTTAACTCCTCCAAAAACCTTTTTAACTCATCCAGAAAGCTTTCTGGATCGTCCCCGAAGCTTTTTAACTCTTCCAAAAAGCTCCCGGGACCCTCCCCGAAGCTTTTTAACTCCTCCAGAAAGCTTTTGGGATCCTCCCCAACACTCCCGGACCCTTCCCCGAAGCTTTTTAAGTCTTCCCCAACGCTTTTGGACTCCTCCCCGACACTCCCGGGACCGTCCAGAAAGCTTTTTGCATCCTCCCCGGAACCTCGCGGGAAAACCGTTATCAGTCGCGGACGGGAGTCGGAGACACGAAGATGGACGATGGAGGATGGAGCGTGGCGTCAGGAAATACGAGGAGGGAGGATGGAAGATAGCGGATGGCGGCGGATCACGGCGGATCGGGCGGCTTCGCTGCACCGTCGATCCGCGCCTCACCCTTCTCCATCTTCCATCCTCCATCTTCCATCTTCGTTTGGCCCCTGACCCTCCTCCATCCTCCACCCTCGTATTCCTTCAACTCCGCGCCTTCGCGGAGCCCTCCGCCCCCCGCACGTCCGCACGTTGACATCCGCGCAAGCCCGCCCTAACTTCGCTCCATGCGCTTCACCTCCCACGGTACCTGGGAAATCATCATCGGGACTCTCGTCCTGATCGCCGCCGGCGTCGGGCTTTACTTCCTCTGGTGGCCGCTTTCGCTGCTCGTGCTTCCCGTCCTGGTCTGGCTCTTCGCCTTCTTCCGCGACCCCCAGCGTCCGATCACCTCCGACGCCCGGGCCATGGTCTCCCCCGCCGACGGCCTGGTTTCCGACGTCACCGACCTTGCCGCCTGCGACCTGGTGGGCGGCGGGCCCGCGGTGCGCATCGGCATCTTCCTCTCGGTCTTCAACGTCCACGTCAACCGCGCCCCCTGCGACGGCGTCGTCACCGCCGTCAATTACAGGAAGGGCAGGTTCATCAACGCCCTTGCCCACGCCCAGGCATCCGCAGACAACGAGTCCAACACCATCATCCTCCAGGAGCCCGGATCGAGCGAGATCGCCTGCGCCGTCAAGCAGATCGTGGGCCTCATCGCCCGCCGCATCATCTGCACCGCCCGGGTCGGCGCCGCCGTCGGCCGCGGCGACCGCATCGGCATGATCAAGTTCGGCTCGCGCACCGAGCTCTACATCCCCAGGCGCCTCGAGCCCAAGGTCCTGGTCCAGGTCGGGGCGAAGGTCCGCGGCGGCGCGGATGTCCTGGCGACCGTCAACAAGGCCCTTTCAACCCCCGCCCGGGCCGCGGATGCCGCCGCCGCGTCGCCCCTGGCCTGCAACCCCAACGACGCCGCCGCCGCCTGAACCCGCTTTTGACGTTTGCCTTTTGAGCTTTGACATCGCCGCATGACGGCCTTTCCGGATAATCCGCCCCCGCCCCTCCAGCCGGCCCACAAGCTCAGGCCGGACAAGCCCTCCATCCACCGCACCCGCGAACACCGCCGCCGCCGTCTGCGGCGCCACGGCCGCCGCGCCTACGTCCGCTCGGTCTACTTCCTCCCCTCGATGGCCACGCTGGGCAACGCGATCTGCGGCTTTGCCGCGATCTACATCGCCGGGCTCGATCGGAGCCCGGCGGCGCCCAGCCCGGACCCGGTGACCGACTGGTTCACCCGCTACAACTTCCTGGCCGCCGCCTACATGATCTTCGCCGCCATGCTCTTCGACGGCCTGGACGGGCGCCTGGCGCGCTTCACCCGACACACGACCGATTTTGGCGGCCAGCTCGACTCGCTGGCGGATGTCATCTCCTTCGGCGCCGCCCCTGCGTTTATCGCGCTGGAGCTCTTCAAGTCGTATCACCCCAACGCCAACCCCGCGCTCTCCCGCCTGATCTGGGGGCTGGGAGCGCTCTACCTGTCCTGCGCCGCGATGCGGCTGGCGCGGTTCAACGTCTCCAACGAGCACGGGGAGCAGCACCATTTCTCGTTCCTGGGCCTGCCCAGCCCCGGTGCGGCCGGCGCGGTGGCGGCCTTGATCCTGATGCAGCAGGACCTTGCGACCGAGACGTGGGACGGGACGGCGGGCCGCGCCGCCGCCCTGCTCAGCAATATCCTGATCTACGTGCTGCCGGCGGTGGTGATCGGCACGGGCCTGTTGATGGTCTCCAACGTTCGCTATCCCCACCTGATCAATCGCTACCTCCGCGGCCGCAAGTCGATCGCGCGGGTGATCACGGTCGTGATCCTGCTGCTGCTGATCGTGGTCGCCCACCGGTATATCCTGGGCATCGGATGCCTGCTCTATGCCCTCTGGGGCCCGGTCTCCTGGGCGTGGGCGCGGTCGCGGCGGCGGATGATCGTGCCCTGCATCGTCCTGTTGCTTCCGATCTGGGCGTTGGCGGCGGATTTCGTCGATCCCGCGCCGCCGAAGGTCAACGAGTTACGGGCGATCGATCCGCCGGCCGCGGTGGCACAGGCCGAGCTCACCTTCCATGCCGCGCCCAAGGCTCTTTCACCTGACGCGAAAACCAGCGATTGGCCGTGGCTGTTTGGGCCAAATCATGCGCCGGTTTGTGCCGAGACCCACCTGCGCGATGATTTGAAGGATCTGCCGGTCGTCTGGGAAACGCAAAAAGGCACGGGGTACGCGGCGGCGTCGATCCTGGGGGATCGGTTGATCCTGTTTCACCGGTTGAAGGACGAGGAGGTCGTCGATTGCCTGCATCCGGAGACGGGCAAGCGCTACTGGCGATTTACTTATCCGACGCAGTATCAGGACCGCTACGGCTACACGGACGGGCCGCGGTGTGCGCCGGTGATCGACAAGGAGGATGGGCTGGTCTTCACGCTGGGGGCGGAGGGCAAGCTCCACGCGATCGATCTCTTGACGGGGCAGCCGCTGTGGAAGCGTGACCTTTTGACGGAGTTCGGGCTGGAGCAGAACTTCTTCGGCGTGGGTTCCACCCCCCTGCTCGAAGGCGGGCGGTTGATCCTGAACCTGGGCGCCAAGGGTGCCTGCGTGGTGGGGATCGTCCCCAAAACCGGCCGGATTAGTTGGGCATCGGCGGCCCCGAAAGACTGGGGCCCCGCGTACGCCTCGCCGATCCCGGCGACGGTTCACAAACTACGTCGCGTGTTCGTCTTCGCGGGAGGGGAATCCAGGCCCGCAACCGGTGGGCTGCTTTGCATCGATCCGGCGAATGGGGCGGTGGATTTCGCGTTTCCCTGGCGGGGGAGGCGGTATGAATCGGTCAACGCGTCGTCGCCGCTGATCGTGGATGACAAGGTGTTCATCTCGGAGTGTTACAACAAGGGGGGCACGCTGCTGCAATTGACGCCCGGGACCGATGGCAGGTTGCAGCCCAAGCCCTTGTGGGAGTCGGACAAGCTGTCCACGCATTTCATGACCGCGTTGCCGCTGGCGGGGTTTCTGTATGGCTGCGACGGCCACGGGCCCAATGATTGTCCGCTGGTCTGTTTGGACCTGGCGAGCGGGGAGGAGAAATGGCGGACGGAGCCGGACCTGGCGGAGGAGGTCGTCACGCGGACGGGCGAGAAGCGGACGTTGAAGCTGAGCACGGATCGGTGCCATCTGCTGCACGTGGATGGGCGGACGCTTTGCCTGACCGAATGGGGGCACCTGTTGTACCTGGATCTGACGCCGGCCGGGTGCAAGGTGACGTCGCGGGCGTGGCTGTTCGCCGCGGGGGAGACCTGGACGCCGCCGGTGATCTCGCGGGGGTTGCTGTACGTCAACCAGAACACGGCGGACACGCTGCATGGCAAGGGGGCGCGGTTGATCTGTTATGACCTGCGGGGGCGGTGATCGAGTGGCGGCGCGTACTCGTCGGCGGGCGGTGGGCGTTGGAGCTGCGAAACCACAAGCGGATTCCTGCACGGTGCGGCGAATGGACCCTGTGGCAGCCGCCCGCGGCGCGGAGGGATCTAAACCAGGGTCCCGACATCGCGCATCAGCACCCCCTCCACGTCATCAACGAGTGCGTCGTTCGCCGCGAGCGGATCGTACGCCGCGTACTTCGCCGCAAACCGCCTGGCCGCCGCCGTGCATTCGCCTCCGCCCGGCGACGACACGGACGCAGCGAGCTTCGCCAGCGCCGCAACCGCCGCCTCCGCCTTGACCACCGGCCCCGCCACGCCCGCCCCCATCCGCTCGCAAACCGCGTGTGCCAGAAGCCCCTGCTCCAGGAAGACCGGCAGCAGCATCACCGGCTTGCCCGCCAGCAGCACCGCCGCCGTCGTCCCGTGCGGGGCATGGAGGACTGCCAGGTCGCACTCGGCGGCGACTTGCCCCATGTCCAGCCGCTCGCGCTCGACGCGCACGTTCTTCGCCGACGACACCGCCGCCAGCGCGCGGCCGTCCACGCCCTCGACCAACACGATCGCCGGATGCCCGCTCTTCGCGAGCCACGCCAGCACCGCCGCCGTCACGGGCGAGTCCTTCAGGTAGGCAAAGATGCGCGGCCCCTCGCCCCTCGGCCAGACCGGCGGCTTCCCGGACGCCGCCGTCCACGCGCCCCAGTATCGCGCGCCCTTCCCGCGCCACGGGAAGTGGTCCAACTCTTCGAAGGTGGTCAGCCACGTCGCATCGGCGTCGCCGTAAATCTGCGTCACGCGCTCGATCGGCTCCGCCCCGAACCGCCCCAACACCCGATTCATCCGCGCCAGCACCGCCGCCTCATCTGCAATCAGCTTCGCCGGATCGGGCTTGGTCCAGAACCGCAGGTTCGGCAGCGGCGACTGATCGGGCGGACAGATGAACCCATACCCCATCACCGCCCGCCGCAAACCAGGGATTCCCCGCGCCGCCAGCAGCGCCGTCGGACTATGGTCGCAGAGGATCAGTTCCGGCCTTCCATAGTCAAAGATCGCCCGCCACGCGCCGACCAGCGCCGCCAACTCCAGTTCGTCCGCGAACCCCACATCGTGCAGGAGGTGTGCCAGCGTGAACGGCGGCCGGATCGGGTCCTTCACCGGTCCCAGCTTGAACGGCGCCTGGAGGATCTCCACATCGAGTCCCGCCCAGGCCGCCGCCGCCCGGCCGACGTCCCGGACGGCGGCCATCACCGAATGTCCGCGCCGCAGCAGCCCGTCGATAATGGGGCGCAGCGGCACCACGTGCCCCGACCCGCCGCCCAGTTCCCAGGTGACCAGCACGCGTGCCATGCTCGCGCTCAGTGTGCGTCGGTGCTCTCGAACACGTCGCTCAGCACGTCGAGCCCGCCGTCGTAGTGCGCGGTATCCGTGCCGTCCCCGCCCAGGAGGGTGTCGGCATAGCCGTCGCCGTAGGACCACAGGGCGTCGTTGCCGCCATCGCCGGACAGGTAGTCGCCATACGCGCCGCCGAACAGCACGTCGTCACCGTCCTCACCGTAGAGGAAGCTGCCGTACCCGCTGCCGCCGGTCAGCGTGTCGTTGCCGCTGCCGCCGTAGAGGTACTCTCCAGGCCCGGCGTTGCCGCTGCCGGCGTTGAGCGCGTCGTTCCCCGCCAGGCCGCGGAGCGTGTCCATTCCGGGGCCGCCGAAGAGGCTGTCGGCGTTGCCGTCGTGACCCGTTATGCTGTCATTGCCTGAGCCACCGGTGATCTGCTCCACGGAGGATTGAATCGAGTCGCCCTCGCCCGTCTGCCCATCGTTTGCTGTGAGGTCGTTGGACAGGCTCAGATTTGCCGATTTCGCGGAATAGTCGGCGTTGTCCGTTCCAGCATCGCCGATAAGCGTATCGGCGCCATCCCCGTTCCCGAGCGCAAGCAGCGTATCACTCCCATTCTCTCCCTCAAGAACGTCATCGCCCTTGCCGCCCGTGAGCCGGTCGTTCCCATCCCCCCCGAGCAGCGTCACGCTGGCGGCACCGGCACCCGTGTTCCCGCTGATCGTGTCGTTCCCGGTGCCTCCCTGCACGACCTCGATGTCGGTTTTCACGTTATCCAGCTCGCCCGCCGCTCCGTCGTCGGCATTGTCGTCCAAGTCGATCGTCAGCGCGGCGCTGCGCGTGTGATAGTCGGCCTCGTCGGTCCCCGCACCACCGATAATGGTGTCGGCCCCGGTGTCGCCATCAATGGAGTCGTCGTTCGACCCGCCGTCCAGCGAGTCGTTGCCCGCCCCGCCGTTGAGCGAATCGTTTCCCGCCTGGCCGAGGATCGTATCCCCGTCGTTCCCGCCGCTCAGCGTGTCGTTGCCGATCCCGCCCACGAGCGAATCCGTGCCCGCGTCACCGTTGATGGTGTCGGCGTTGTTGCCGCCGGTCAGCGTGTCGTTGCCATCGCCACCACCGATGGATACCGAGATAAACTGGTTGACCGACGTCTCGATGGTGACGGCGTCGTTCCCCGCGTCGGCGCTGATCTCGATCCGCGACACCAACCCCTCATCGTAGCCCGGACAGCTCCCCGCGCCGGTGACCATGACAATGGCGTTGGCGTCCTCGGATACGTCGATCGAGTCGGCGCTGGCCGTCCCGGTCACCGTGAGCACACCCGCGCTCAGACTGCACGTCAGCAGGACGCGCGATTCCATCGGCTCGAGTACCGGCGCCCGCCCGTCGTGCACGACCACCATGGTCGCCTTGCGTCCCATCAGCCAATCGAGGAAGCGCATGACATCTCCTTCCCGCCGCCATGGCGGGATAAACAGGTCAACACGCCACCGGGCGCGGACCATCCGCGCGCGGCAACACACCCGTATTTGCAGCTCTAAACTCAAGGCCGATTACGCCCGCGAGCCCACACAATGACGCAGCCGCGCGCCACCTTCAAACTCTCCCCGTCGCGGCAGTCGCCTGATGCTCGTGATGGCAATTAACCTACGTTTTTTTTTCTTGCGTTGTCAAGACAATTCCGGCAGAATTATCAAAGTATTTTTCATGTCCACTTTTTCGGGAAGGGGCCTTGCATGCGGGAACAACGAAGGAACGTCGGCCGTGGCTTCACGTTAGTGGAGCTACTCGTCGTGATTGGCATTATCGCGTTACTGATCGCGCTCCTGCTGCCCGCCCTGGCGTCAGCACGCGAGCACGCCAACCGAGTGAAATGTGCGGTGAACCTTCGCTCCATTGGTCAGGCAATGCAGGCGTACGCACAAGAGAACCGGGGACAGTACCCGCGCACGCGATACGAGCCCGGCGCGGGGATACCCTTCTTTTTTTCTAGTGCTGGTAACGATCCACCCTTCGCCATCGAACCTAATGGCGTGCCGCTGACCGGCGCGCCGCTGCGCAACGACCTCACGGCCGCCTATTTCCTGTTGGTTCATTACCGGTTTGTCCCGCCGGACGTGTTCGTCTGCCCCTCGACTGACCACCAGAAGGACCCGCTCGCACGTGAAGGCGACCCTCCGCAGCAGCGTGATGCCTCGCTCCGATCCAATTTCGTCGTCACCGCTCCACTGGGCAAAGACTTCTCCTACAGCTTCGCGGACCCCTACCCCGGCGCTCCGGAAGGCGGCTTCTCGTTGCAAGACGCGACCTACCATTACCGTCCCACTGACCCGCCCGATCTCGCCCTCGCCGCCGACCGCAACGACGGCGAGCGCTGGGCGGCGCTCACCCCCGACGCCGCCGACCCGGCCAAGATCCGCCGGATGAACAGCTCGAACCACCAGCGCAAGGGCCAGAACGTCTTGTTCAACGACGGCCACGTCACCTGGAACGACACGCCGTTCTGCGGCTACGCCCGCGACAACATCTATACCCGCGCCGCCAACGTCGGCGCCAATGTCGGCGTCCCTGCCAACCGGTACGACAGCGTCCTCTCACCCATGTTCCCGCTGAAGAACTTTACGGGATCATGATCCACAACCCTGTGCCGCCGCGCCAAACCGGCCGCCCGGAGCCGGATCTGGCGGAGGAGGTCGTCACGCGCAGCGGCGAGAAGCGGACGCTGAAGCTGAGCACGGATCGGTGTCATCTGCTGCAGGTGGACGGGCGGACGCTTTGCCTGAGCGAGTGGGGGCACCTCTTGTACCTGGATCTGACGCCGGCCGGGAGCAAGGTGACGTCGCGGACGTGGTTGTTCGCGGCGGGGGAGACGTGGACGCCGCCGGTCATTTCGCGGGGATTGCTGTACGTCAACCAGAACACGGCGGACACGCTGCATGGCAAGGGGGCGCGGTTGATCTGCTATGACCTGCGGGGGCGGTGACCGTGCTCTCGGGCTTAAAAAAGGATTGACATCAGCCGGCTCGGCGGTTGAATGAGGTGTAGCGGGTTCTCTTGGTTCGTGCGGTTCGTCCATTCAACTCGAAACGGAGGTCGTCATGTCTGGCCATTCGACCGATCGCCGCCGTCCGCTGCGGGTCGCCCCGGCGCCCGAGGTGCTCAAGGCCATCCGCAAGGAGATGAAGGCCAAACGGATCACACCGGCCGACCGGCGTCTGCCGATCGTCGCCGCCGAGTTGGTGGCCGAGCCGGTGGGCAAGAAGGGGTTGAACGAGGGGATCTTCTACCCGCCGGTGATCGACGGCCGGGCGGGCCTGGCGCCGCTGGCGGCGGCGCGAAGCCGGCCGACCACCGGCACGGCGCGGCTGCTGGTCCTGCTCGTGGATTTTTCGGACAATCCGGGCTCGCGCCCGGCGTCGGATTTCGCGGACATGCTGTTCAGCCAGGGCACCTACGCGACGGGCAGCATGTACGACTTCTACCAGGAGAACTCGTACGGGCAGCTCGCGATCGAGGGGCAGGTGGTCGGCTGGCTTCGCCTGCCGCAGCCGTACTCGTATTACGTGAACGGCGAGAACGGCACGGGGGACTACCCGCACAACGCGCAGAAGATGGTCGAGGACGCGCTGGCGATCGCGGCGCAGCAGGTGGACTTCTCGCAGTTTGACGCGGACGGGGACGGGTTTCTGGACGGGTTGTTCGTCGTTCACGCGGGAGGCGGGGCCGAGGCCGACCCCAGCGCGACATCCCGCGCCAAGAAGATCTGGTCGCACCAGTTCAACATCACCAACCCGTTCGCCTCCAACGGCGTGACGGCGTACGCCTATCTCACCGTGCCCGAGGACTGCAAGGTGGGCGTGTGCTGCCACGAGTTCGGGCACATGCTGGGCCTGCCCGACCTTTACGACACGACGTATCACTCCGAGGGCGTGGGGGTCTGGTGCGTGATGGGCGCGGGGAGCTGGAACAACGGCGGGGACACGCCGGGGCATTTCTGCGCCTGGTCCAAGGTCCGCCTGAAGTGGGTCAAGCCCACGACGGTGAAGTCGGCCAAGACCGCCAAGGCGATCTCGCTCACGCCCGTCGAGAACGCGAAGAAGATCTACCGCCTGTGGAAGAAGGGCAAGGGCGGATCGGAGTATTTCCTGATCGAGAATCGGCAGAAGGTCGGCTTCGACAAGGCGCTGGTCTCCTCGGGCCTGCTGGCGTACCACGTGAACGACCTGGAACACAACAACGATCACCCGGGGAGCTACTGGGTCGCGGTGCTGCAGGCCGACGGCAACCAGGACCTTGAAAACAACGCCAACCGGGGCGACGCCGGCGACCCGTATCCCGGCACGGCGCGCAACAAGCAACTGGGTCCCGGCACGACGCCCGACACCAACGACCACCTGGGCAACGCGACGGGCGTGGCGATCACCGGCATCGCGGTCAAGAGCGGGACCGTCACGTGCAAGGTCAAGGTGTGATCGTTGCGATCAGAGCTTGCGCGCGTCGCCACCCATCAGTGCGAATGAGCCCCCATGCTCGTCCCCGCGGTAGGTGACGCGGGCCTCGACGCGGTCGCGCGTGGCAAGGTCGAGGCTGGCGGACGGGGGCACGTAAACGTGAATCGTCTGGCCGACGTAGGATCGCGCGAAGTTGGGCGACGCGCCGTCGTCGTCGGCGGCATCGACGGTCAGGTTTAAAATCCGGCCCGTCCCCGAGGGGTCGGGGGCGACACTCGCGATCGTCCCACGGACGCGGCTGGAATTCGGGACGACCGGAATACCTGCGCGCTGGATGGCGGCCATGGAGACGCTCCGGCTTGGGGAGGTTTGATTGTAGATCGGCGGTCGGGACTCCGGAACGGGTTGAATGTCGCTTGCACTTTCTTTCGGTTGGCGCCTATGCGGCCTGATCAGAATGGGTGCCGCACGAAATGCGGTCCCGCACCGATTGCCATCGCTCGCGCAATCTAATGCCGATCCGCACCGGCCGTCCGTTCGAGTTCGGACTGCAACTTGGCGATCCGCTCGAGCAGCGGCACGAAGTGCTCGCCGAAGCGTGTCAGGCGGTATTCGACCCGCGGCGGCACCTGTGCGAACACCTCCCGGCGGATGATGCCCAGCGACAGCATGCGGCGAAAGTAATGGTGCTGCACCTTGGTCGTCAGACCGGCCAGCGAGCGCTCGATCTCGCCCGGGCGGCAGACGCCGCGGCGGATCAGGTCCAGGATCCGGATCGACCACTTGCAGCCGAATACCGCCTCAACCGATTCGGCCACGTTGGGCACAATGACGGGTTCGGCCGGCTCGCCAACCCCCGCACCGCGCGCATCGATCGATCCAGGCCCGATGGTCGCGGAACGAGAGGAATCCGAAGATTTTTTTCGCGCATCTGGCCGCATTTGTTTCACGATTGAAACCCTGCTTTCAACAAGGTGCCCGGTTGATCGGACGACGCGGGGGTGCCAATAGTAGGTCGCGCATGACCGCGGGACTTCGGCGACCTGGTGCTTCGCGCGATGCGCGGAGTCGAGCCGTCGAGCCGCGGCCGTGCCACACACAGGAGAACATCGCCATGAGCTTAGCCGATAAAATCGTCCTGATCACCGGCGCCGGATCGGGGATCGGCGCCGACGCGGCGCGGGCTTTCCATCGCGCGGGCAGCCGCCTGGTGTTGAACGGCCGGCGGGCCGGGCGGCTCGAAGAGGTCGCCGATTCGATCGACCCGACGGGCAGGACCGTCGCGGTCGTGGCGGGCGACATCGGCGAGCGACGCACCGCGCAGCGGATGGTCGAGACGGCGGTCGAGCGGTTCGACGGCGTGGACGTGCTGTTCAACAATGCGGGCATCTTCGCGCCAAAGCCATTTCTCGACGTCACCGAGCAGGAGCTCGACGGATACCTGAACCTGTTGCGCGGCTACTACTACGTTTCGCAGGCCGTCATCGGCGCGATGGTGCGTCGTGGCCGTGGGGCGATCGTCAATACCGGGTCGATGTGGGCCAACCACGCGATCGCTGCAACCCCGTGCAGCGCGTCGTCCACGGCCAAGGGCGGCGTGCACGCGCTGAGCCGGAACCTGGCGATCGAGTTTGCGCCGCATCATATCCGCGTGAATGCGATTGCCCCCGCGGTGGTCGAGACACCGCTGTTCGATCCGATTCTAACCCGCGAGCAACTGGCGTCCTTCAACGCCTTTCACCCGGTCGGCCGCAACGGCCAGTGCCGCGACATCACCGAAGCCGTGCTGTTCCTGGCCGACGACGAACGCTCGGGCTGGATCACCGGCGTGGTGTTGCCGGTGGATGGCGGCGTCACGGCAGGCCGAAATTGAAAGAACGACCGAGGCGTCTCCGACGCCCCGGGGGGCACAGGGGTCTGGCGTACGGATGGCCGCGGCGAGAGGATGCAGCGGACTTGGCGGATCGGATTGGCCGCTGACATCGGAACGGAATGGCGGGTAGCGTGCGGACGCGCATGAGTTGTGGGACTTCAGGTGTGTCGAATGACTCCGGCGGTCATCGCGGGTTGGATTGCGCGATCATCGTGGCCGTGCAGTGCCTGCTCGTCCTGCTCCTGCGGCCGTTTCAGGATGCGCCGTTCATCGACGATTGGTCGTACGCCTGGCCGGTCGAGCACCTGCTGCGCACGGGGCGGCTGGCGTCGCTCGAATACGCCAACAACGTGAACACGGTGCAGGTGCTCTGGGGCAGCCTGTTTTGTTTGCCGGCGGGGTTCTCGTTTAGCGCGCTGCGCCTGTCGACTTGGGTGCTGGCGACGGCGGGCCTTTGCGTCTTCCACCTGTTCCTGAGAGACCTGGACGTCCGGCGGCGCGATGCGCTGGTCGGCACCGCCCTGCTCGCGTTCAACCCGATCTTCTTCATCCTCGCGTTCTCGTTCATGACGGACGTGCCGTTCGTGATGCTGACGCTCGCGGCGACGTGGGCGTTCACGCGGGCGGTCCGGCGTGCCAGCACGCCGTGGCTCATCCAAGCATCGATCCTGGCTTGTTTGGCATGCGGCATCCGCGTGGTGGGCGTGGTCTGGCCGATCGCGGCCGCGATCGTCCTGCTCCTGAACACCGGGCCATGGGGCCGGCGCCCGGGCCGGTTGCTGCTGGCGCTGCTGCCGCTGGTGGCGTTCGTCCTGCTGGCGACGTGGAACGCCGATCATATCGTGCGCTCGGCGGATCTGTCCGACCTGCCGAACTCGCCGGGCAATCGCCTGAAGGACCTGAGGGAGTTCGGCATCGCATCGTTGCCCGAGATGACGCTGGCCGCGGTGGTCACCGGGGCGGCGGTGCTGGGACTCTCCCTGGCGCCGTTGAGCCTGGCGATGATCGACCGTCGGGGCGCCAGCCGGATCGCCATCGCCATGGTGGCGCTTCTCCTGCTCGTCGGGTGGATGCCGCGATCCTTTCAACCGTTGGCGAGCGGATCGACGTGGAGCTGGCGCGAGATCGGGTACGTGGACGTGCCCAACCGGCCGAGCGTTCCCCCGCCAACGTGGCTGGCGTATCCGCTGGGGGTGATGGCGATCGTCTCATCCGCGGTCGTGCTGAGCGGCATCGTCCGCCGCAAGGCCGAGCCGATCCTGGTCTGGCAAATCGTCGGTCACATGCTGATCATCGCGGCGGTTTGGCTGTTCTACGACCGGTTTTACCTGATCGTGTTGCCGCCGGTGATCGCGCTGATGCTCGCCGATCGACCCATCCCGCGGCCGCGATGGGCGGTCACTCTGATCGCGCCGTTGGCCATGATCTGCCTCATCGGCGCGCGGGATCACCTGGCATACAACCGGGCATTGTGGGCGGGGGTGGCGCGGCTTCACGAGATCGGGGCGCGCACGGACGAGATCGATGCGGGGTACACGGCCAACGCGTGGTTGCAATATGCTCATCCTGAGAACGCGCCGCGGGACGAGGCGGGGCGGATCTGGATTTCCGGCTTCACCGTCGAGGACGTGCCGCGATACCAACTTTCGGATCGGCTGATGCCCGGGACGGAGGTGATCGGAAGCGTGCCGTATCGGCGCTGGTTGGGGTCATCCGGGGCGATCTACCTGCTCCGATATCCGTTGCCAGTTAATCGGCATCACTGAGGATGGCGCTCTTTGCGCAAATCATGCGGCGAAACCGCAAGCCAACGTTCGATGCGGTTTGTCGATGGAGGAGCATGCCCTTATGATCCGATATTATGTCGTCCGCCACCCTTGCCAACGTTCCAGACGCCGCGGGCCATTTCGGGCCGTATGGCGGGATCTTCGTGCCCGAGACCCTGGTCGCCGCGATCGAGCAACTGGCCGCGGAATATGAGAAGGCCAGAAGTGATCCCGCGTTTCACGAGGAGTTCGACTATTACCTGCGCGAGTT
>DATBFY010000235.1:0-5044 GCA_036558265.1 Tepidisphaeraceae bacterium
AGGAACTCGTCCAGTTTTGCCTTCGGCAGCATCTCCGCCGGCTTCGACAACCCGTCCGACCAGATCCCTTTCGGCGCCACCACCGTGGACATCGCGCGCGTGGTCAGCCCGATGCCGGTGTGCGGGTCCACGACGTGGGAATACCGCTTGCCGCCGATCTCGACGAACTGCTCGGTGTCGCCGGAGGTTGAGATCGCGCCGTTGTGCAGCGTCAGGGACCTCGGCATATCGGGGCCGGCATCGACCAGCTCGATCTCCCATCCTTCCTTGCCCGGTGGCGGATCGGAAATGACGATGTCGCCGCCCGCTTCAAAGAGGGCAGACCGGATGCCGTGGTCGCGAAGCGTCTGGATGGCGCAATCCCCCGCGTAACCCTTGGCGATGCCGCCCAGGTCGAGCTTCATCCCGGAAACCGCCAGGCGCGCCGCGTGGCTTGCATCCTCCAGCGTCAACTTCCGCCAACCGACCTTCTGCGAAGCCTGGGCGATCTCCTGCGGCGTCGGCAACTGCTTGTCCTTGCGGGCTTTCCGCCAGAGCTGGACGTAAGGTCCGACGGTGACGTCAAACGCGCCATCGGACAGCGCTGCGATGCGCTGGGACTCGGAGAGAAGGGTGTACAGGTCGTCGCTGAGCTTGACCGGGCGCGTCGTCGCGGTCGCGCATAAGTGGTTGAGCTCACTGTCTTTCAGGTAATCGCTGGCGGCCTGTTCGACCTGGCCGACCCGGTCGAACGCGGCCCGGCAGGCATTGACGGCGGCGGTTTCATCGCTAGCGTAGACGACCAGCCGCGTTCGCACCCCCATGTAGATCTTCGAATACTCGAAGCGGCTGAGATCAACGACTTCTTCCTTGAGGTGCGGGCGTCCCGCCTGCGCTGTCGGCCCGCAACCCGCGGCCGGCAGCAGGAACACCGCCACCGCAACGATCGTCCAAAGCACAGGTAATTTCATCACCGTTGTCAGACCGACTCCATCGAAAGGATATCGCAGTCTCATGCCCAACAAGCGTCTTAAGCTACACGCACTGGCGGCCGTTGTCGCGTCCGTAGGTTTTGCCGCGGCGACCTTCGCGCAGGATAAGAAGGTCGTCAGCGAACCGATCCCCGGGACGGCGGTCAAGTTCGACCTGATCCAGCTTCCCGGCGGCAAGGTCACCGTGAAGGACAAGGACGGCAAGGAGAAGGAGGTAGAGGTCAAGCCCTTCGCCATCGGCAAGGACGAGGTGACCTGGGACGAGTACGACATCTACTGGCAGCGACTGGACTTGACGGCCGAGCAGGTCAAGGCCGGCTTCGACGCCGAGAATCGCCCGAGCAAGCCGTACGCGCCGCCGGACCGTGGCTTTGGTCACAACGGCTACCCCGCCGGCAGCATCTGCTACGCCGAGGCGCAAAAGTACGTCAAATGGCTCTCGAAAAAGACCGGCCACAAGTACCGCCTGCCCACCGTCGCCGAGTGGACCTACATGGCCAAGGCCGGCGGTGACGGGAAGGTGAGCAAGGACGATCTCGAGAACGCCGCCTGGTACGCCAAGAACGGCGACGACAAAACCCACCAGGTGGGCGCGAAAAAGCCCAACGCGTGGGGTTTCCTGGATTCGCTCGGCAACGTCGCCGAGTGGGCGGTGCGCGAGGACGGTGTGGGGGTGGCGTGCGGCGGATCGTTCCAGGACGAGGCCGAGGACACCACGGTCGATAGCCAGGCCGAGTACGTGCCGGCATGGCAGCGGGATGACCCGCAGGATCCGAAGGGGAAGAGCTGGCTGTCGAACGGGGCGCACATCGGGATCCGGGTGGTGCGCGAGGACTGAGGCGGTTTGACATAGGTAGCGATCGAAGAGCCCAGGGAGCAACCTCCCTGGGCTTTTGTATTTGGAGCAAGTGTCAACGATCGTTTTAGGGGGGAGGTATTCACGATCGGTCGTTCTGTTGCGGAGGTCGCATGGCAGCATCGAGCTTGTGGCGGGTGGGCGTCATCCTCGCGATGACGGCCGGCATTTGCGCGGCGGACGAGAAGCGCGCGATCACGACGGACGCGATCCGGATTCCCGGCACGGTCGTCGAGTTCAAATTGGTCAAACTGCCGGCGGGGAAAGTTACTATCAAAGACAAGGACGGGAAGGACAAGGAGGTCGAGGTCAAGTCGATCTGGATGGGTCAGTACGAGGTGCAGTGGCCCGAGTATGACATTTTCGCCTTTGCGCTTGACCTGCTGACCGCCAAGGAGCGCGAGACGGCGATCAACATCACGAAGATCCGGCCCAGCAAGCCGTTCAAGCCGCCGGATCGCGGCTGGGGACACGAGCACTCGCCGGCGGGCAGCATGTTCTGTCGTGAGGCCAAGCGGTATTGCGAGTGGCTGTCGAAGAAGACGGGGCATAAGTATCGGCTGCCGACCGAGGCGGAGTGGGAATACGCCTGCCGAGCCGGGGGGCCGGCGGGCAAACCGTCGGTCGCGGAATTGAAGGACATGGCGTGGTTCGAAGCCAACGGTGAGGACCAGACGCATCCGGTGGGTTTGAAGAAGCCCAATGCCTGGGGGCTCTACGACATGCTCGGCAACGTCGCCGAATGGGTCATCCGCGACGACGGCAGTGAGGCGGTGGCTGGTGGCTCGTTCCAGGACGAAGCGACCGACGTTCAGTGCGGCGCCCGCGCCGTTTACGAGCCGAGCTGGCAGCGTGAGGATCCGCAGGATCCGAAGGGTCAAAGCTGGTTATCCAATGGCGGGCACGTGGGGTTTCGGGTTGTTCGCGAAGATTGATCCATCGCGGCGTCGCGGGTGAGGTCACGGGCCGCCCTTGACCGCGTCGATCGCGCGGATCAACTGCCGGGCGAGGCGGATCTTGCGGTCGTCGCGTTTGCCGTCGGGCAGCTTTGACGCGACTTCGATGTAACGGCGAAGGTAATCCTTTCCCTCGCTTCTTCCCGCATTCACATACGATTGGCCCAGGGCGAAGAGGGCCTCGGCGCTGGGCGGGTCGGCGGATGCGGCGCGCTTGAGCGCCTGATCGATCGAGCCGGCGAGGCGCTCGTCGTTGCGCGCCGCCAGGACCGCGGCGAGGTCGGTGTAGACGGCGCCGGCATTGCCGGGGGACATTGCGGCGGCCTTGTCGTAAAGCGCCTGGCCTTCGGGGAGCTTGCCCTGCATGAGCCTCAACTGTCCGGCGATCTCGACGAACGTGTAATCGTGATCGTCGAGCGAGCGGGCGCGATCGACCTCGGACTGCGCGGCGTCGAATTCCCTGCTCGCCATCAGGCTGATGGCCTTGTAGGCGTGGACCTTGGCCGCCTTGGGGTCGATCGCGAGCGCGGCATCGTATTTGGCGATCGCGTCGCGGTGCCTGCCCTGGCGGGCGAGGGCCTGGGCCTGCTCGAAGATCGCATCCACCGAAGCGGCGGCGGCGTGGCCATGTTCCGCATTCGTCGCTGCGACGTCTGATTTCGGGATGTCGTAGGACAGGAGTTCTTTGACGGAATCCGTTTGCGCAACTGAGCCGTCAGGCTGCGCCTTGCGCTGGTGCGTGGTCGATCGCACCAGGCCGACACCGGGCGCGTACCAGCGATACGTTTCGACTCGATCCGCGCCGTCCTTGCCGCCGACGGCGACCGAGTAAACCTTCACGGCCTGGAAGTCACCGGCCGGGACTTTAATCGCTTCAACCCCGAGGCAGGCCTGGGAGTGCCGTCCGAACGCGTCGCGATACTCCCATTTGTCGCCCAGCTTGGGCTGGGTCGGGATCTGCTTCTGCGGGTCATCGAATGGTTGAAATGTCCCATCCGAGCCGTAGCGACCGAGAACGTAGACGCCGTCGGCCTTGGGCGCATAGACGAGGCCCTCGAGGGCAACGCCGTGCGGATCCGCCTTGGCGGTGAGCTTTCGCTGCGTGACCGATTCCTTGCCGTTGGCGGTCGTGGTGAGGCGAAGGTGCCAGGTTGCGCCCGGGACCAGAGGCAGGTATTCGTCCGCCGCGCGAACCGTGGCGGCAAGTGCCATCATCGGGATCAACAGCCATTTCCACATCTTTTCGATCTCCCAGTGCGCCGACGCCGCGCGACCTTGGCGGCGCGGCCAACCTACCATACTATCGGCCGGATGGCCGCCCCGCTGCCCCCGTCGATTGCCGTCGCCCTGAAGGAATGGGCCACCGTCTGCCGTGCCCTGGAGAGCGGGCGGCAGATCGTCCTGCTGCGAAAGGGCGGGATCTACGAGTCGGCCGGCGAGTTCGAGGTCGAAAACCGGCAGTTCCTGCTGTTTCCCACGTATCTGCATCAGAACCTGGCGATGCTCAAGCCCGAGGCTCACGAGGGATTTCAGGTTCACAATGCCGAGCCCGAGCGAGTCACCCTGGCGCTGGCGGGCGAGGTGACGGATATCCTTGAGCTCAATTGTCGCGATCAGATGGACGAACTGGACGACCAGCACGTGTGGGCGCCGCCGCTGATCGACATGCGGTTCAAGTATCGACCCGAGAATCCGCTGTACCTGTTGCTGGTGCGGGCCTATCGGCTGGCGGAACCGGTCACGGTTGAGAACACGCCGGCGTACGCGGGGTGCAAGAGCTGGGTTCCGCTGGAACAAGCCATCGCGACGGCCGGCGCACAACCCGTCCTCGATGACACGACCTACCAGACGCTGCGCCAATTGATCCGCGCGCGCCTGCAAGGCGTCTCCACAGGCTTTTAACCCTTTCCTGAAGAATATCGCTATGCACTACCGTCACCTCGGCGACGCGGGCGTCAAACTGTCGGAAATCGGACTGGGCGGCTGGCTCACCTTCGGCAACGCCGTAGACCTTGAGCGGGGCCGCGCCGTCATGAACGCGGCGCTTGAGCGCGGGATCAACTTTCTCGATACCGCCAACGCGTATGCGCGGGGAAAGTGCGAGGAAGCCTGGGGCGAGATCCTCAAGGATCGACGGCGCGACGACTACGTGCTGGCGACCAAGGTCTTCTTCCCGATGGGCGAGGGCCCCAACGATAAGGGCCTGTCGCGCAAGCACATCATGGAGCAGTGCCACGCGTCGCTGCGCCGCCTGCGCAGGG
>DATBFY010000236.1:0-10985 GCA_036558265.1 Tepidisphaeraceae bacterium
TAGAGGCCCGAGTGCAGGTCGTGATCGGGGCCGGTGAGGGTGACCTCGGTGTAAACCAGGCCGCGCAGGCCGTAGGTGATGGCGGGTAAGCCGCGGGCGAACTGGTTGGTGTCGGAGACGACGGCGACGTCGGCTTTGAGGTCTTCCTTGTGGTCGCGGAGGAATTGTTCGAGGTGGAGGCTGCCGATCTCTTCTTCACCTTCGATGAGGGCGATCAGGTTCACGGGGAGATTGCCCGCCTGCTGCTTCCACGCGCGGAGGGCTTCGACGTGGCACCAGACCTGGCCTTTGTCGTCTACCGCGCCACGGGCGTAGACGGCGGGGTGGCCGGTCTCGTCGTTGTGGACGGTGGGATCGAAGGGGGGCGATTTCCACTGGTCGAGGGGTTCGGGGGGTTGGACGTCGTAGTGGCCGTAGAGGAGGACGGTGGGGCGGTGGGGTTGGTGAGTGTTCCTGGCGATGAGGATGGGGTGGCCGGGGGTTGGGTGGATCTGGGGTGCGAAACCGCAAGCGGAGAGTTCGCGGGCGAGGAAGTCGGCGGCGCGTTGCATGTCGGGGGTGTGCTCGGGTTTTGTCGAGACGCTGGGGATGCGGAGGAAGGATTTCAGGCGTTCGAGGGATTGTTGTCGATTGGCGTCGATGGTGGCCAGGACGTCGGGGAGCATGGGATCGTTTTACGGCGGTGGGGGTCCCGCGACAAGTGGCGATCAGGGGGCGCGGAGCGCGGCGGCGGATTGAGTGGTGGCGGGGTCGGGGACGAAGGTGGCGATGAAGGCGCGGTGGCGGTCTTCGGATAGCGGGATGTACTTGCCGGTGGCGGTGGCGATCAGGGTGTCGTCGCTTGCGCGGCGGACCTGGGCGGTGGTGGCGATCAGTTTCGAGCGGGCGAGCTCGACAGTGGCGGTGACGAGCAGTTCCTGGCCGGCGCTGGCGGATTCGCGGAAGCGGACGGTCAGCTCGCCAGCGAGGCAAAAGCGTTTGGCGTGCCAGGTGGCGGCCCAGACCATGGCCTCGTCGAGGACGGTGGCGATCAGGCCGCCGTGGATGATGCCTTCGAAGCCGACGTGGGCGGTCGTGGGGATGAGGCGGGTGGTGACGACGCCGGTGGCTTCATCGACGTGGAGGGCGAGTTGGAGGCCGCGGGGGTTGGAGCGGCCGCAGACGAGGCAGTTGGGGGTATGGGGCAATTCGAGAAGGGGCATGGGGGCTATGTCAAACGTCAAATGTCAAAAGTCAAATGTGGTGCGGGTAAGATCGGCGTCATGCTCAGAGTGTTCATTAAGCGGGCGGATGGGTCGGTCTCGACCGATTCGTCCACGGCGGCGCTGACCGAGGCGGTGAAGGATTGTCACAGCGTCTTCTGGCTGGACATGGCCAAGCCGACGGATGAGGAGTATGCGCTGCTGGACGAGGTGTTCGGCTTTCATCCGCTGGCGATTGAGGATTCGATCAACTACTCGCAGCGACCGAAGATCGAGAGCTACCAGCACCTGGGGGACGTCTGCCAGCAGGGGTACTTTTACATGGTGTTTCACGGGCCGGACCTGGAGACGTTCAAAGAGCACCTGAGGACCAAGGAGATCGACATCTTCATGTCGGAGCGGTACCTGGTGACGATCCACGAGGACGACTTCAAGACGATCGAAGAGATCATGCAGCGGGCGAGCGTGGACGCGCGGGTGGTACTCGACCCGGGCATCGACATGCTGCTGCACAACCTGATCGACCATATCACCGACGCCTACATGCCGATCCTGGACTACCTGGGGGATCAACTGGACGACCTGGAGGACCGGGCGCTGCACGATCCGAGGCCGGCGGTGCTGACCGAGATCTCGGCGCGGAAGCGCGACCTGTTGGACCTGCGGCGAATCGTGGGGCCGCAGCGCGAAGTGCTGGCGATCCTGACGCGGGGTGAGGTGCCGTTCATCCGGATGGAGGCGCGGGCGTATTTCCGGGACGTTCAGGATCACCTGGTGCGGACGGTGGAGACGGTGGAGCTGTACCGCGACCTGGTGCTGGGGGCGCGGGACATCTATCTGTCGAGCATTTCCAACAACCTGAACCAGATCATGAAGACGCTGACGATCATCAGCGTGATCGCGCTGCCGATGACGGTGGTAACGAGTTTTTACGGGATGAACTTCGAGGATCTGCCGGGGATCCACACGTGGTGGGGGTTTCTCATTGCAATGGGGTTCATCCTGGGACTGGAGGTGTTCCTGATCTGGTTTTTCCTGAAGAAGAAGTGGATATGAATGGCAGCGCTTGGTCCTCCTGAGGGAGTTTCAAACGACCAAAGGATCTTGCGCCGAACGAGCGATCACTTCCCCTCGCGGCAAGATCCTTCGTCGGTAGAACCTCCTCATTATCAAGATGACGGCGACCTCGGTTACGAGCCAATGAACCGGGCGTGGAGGGACTTGGCGCGGGCGGGGTCGTTGACGCCGTGGATAAGAGAGCGGCCGTCAGGGAAGACGGTCAGGCGGACGCCGGCGGGGTCGCGCAGCGTGCAGCGCACCACGTGCGATGTCCGCGTCACCTCGCCGGTGGGGGCGAGCTTATTTGCGAGAGTTTCGAGGTTCATTTCGGATGTGCGTGCGGGGCGGACCTGGACGGCGTTGCGGCCGCAGAGGGTGGCGGCGGTGTCGCCGGCGGTAATCGCGTCGAGGTATTCGAAGCGGCGCTGACTGCAGCAGGGACAGTCGGAGCGCTTGGCGCCCGCGAGCGGCGTTGCGTGCAGGCGCGGTTGCCAGAAGTCGAAGCGGAGCAGCGCCGGGGCGGGGGGTTGAGCGGTGAGGATCTTGATTGCTTCAATGGTCTGAAACGCACCCACGATCGTCGCAGCCATACCCAGCACGCCGGCGGTGTCGCAGGTGGGCAGTTCGTGCGCGCCGGGTGGCGTGGGGAAGATGCAGCGGAGGCAGGGCGTGGCGGGCGGGACGATGGTCATGACCCGTCCGTCGGTTCCGACGGCGGCACCGTAGATCCACGGGAGGGCGTGTTTCACCGATACGTCGTTGATGAGATAGCGGGTCTGGACATTATCGGTGCCGTCGAGGATCAGGTTGACGCCGGAGGAGATGAGGCCTTCGATGTTGCCGGCGTGGACATCGGAGACGAGCGGCGTGACTTGGACGGTCGAGTTGATCGCGCGCAGGCGGTTGGCGGCGGCGATGGCTTTGGGCAGGCCATCGGCGGCGTCGCGCTCGTCGAAGAGCGTCTGGCGCTGGAGGTTGGTCAGCTCGACGATGTCGCGGTCGGCGAGGGTCAGGTGGCCGACGCCGGCGCGGACGAGTTGGTCGGCGATCGTGGTGCCCAAGGCGCCGCAGCCGATCAGGAGGACGCGCGAGGCAGCGAGGCGCTGCTGGCCGGTGGGACCGACCTGGGGCAGCAGGGTCTGGCGGTGGTATCGTTGAAGGTCGATGTCGCTCACCGTGGCGTATTCTCCGCGTTGGACTGGCGGGCGCCTGTGATTATAGTGACCGGACCACGTAGCAAGGAACGAGTGGCCCATGGCGACAGACACGCAATCGATTCTCGATTCGGCGGAAAAGATCGGGCAGATGGTGAAGGAGCACCCGGCCTTCGAGCGTTACCGGTCGGCCGCCAAGGCCGTCGGCGAGGACCCGGAGGCGGGGCGGCTGGTGAGCGATTTCAACCGCCAGCTCGAGACGCTCCTGCGACAGGAGCAGTCGGGGATGCCCGTGACGGATGCCCAGCACCAGCAGCTCGAAGCGCTGCAGCAGCGGATCGCATCGCACATCAAGATGAAGGCGCTGCACCTGGCACAGACCGATTTTTACGACCTGATGCGCAAGATCACGCAGACGATCCAGAAGCCGCTCGCGGACGTGCCGGCGGGCGCCGGTGCGGCGGGTCCGGGCGCCGGCGCGGCGGCGCGAGCTGGACGGGGCATGTGATCGCGCGGGAGGACCGTCCGATGGCGCGTTGGCTGCTCAAGACCGAGCCGGATTGTTATAGCTGGGATCACCTGGTCAAGGACAAGCGGACCGCGTGGGACGGCGTGAGCAACGCCCTGGCGCTCAAGCACATCCGCACCATGAAGAAGGGCGACGTCGCCCTGATCTATCACACGGGCGACGAGAAATCGGCGGTCGGCATGGCGGACGTGGTCTCGGACCCCTACCCTGATCCGAAGGAGCAGGACGACAAGCTCGTCGTCGTGGACGTCAAGCCGAAGAAGAAGCTAGCCCAGCCCGTGTCGCTCGCCGAGATCAAGGCCGACCCGGCGTTTGAGGGGTGGGAGTTGTTGCGCATCGGCCGGTTGAGCGTGGTGCCGGTGCCGGACCGGATGTGGAAGCGGATCGAGGAACTTGCCGAATCGAAGGACTGACCCGAACCGGAGGAAGACGTCATGAGCCAAACCCCCCCGACCCCACCCGGCGCGGCTGCCGCCGGCTCACCGGCGGAAGAGCTCCCGCACCGCGAGACCGGCGACCGCGAGGAGATCTATTACGAAGGCTCGCCGATGATCCGCGGCAACATTGCCAAGATCTTCCTGTGGGCGCTGGTGGGCATCGTGCTGATCGCGGCGCCGATCATTTACGCCGCGGTTCAGCATGAGCATCACTGGCCGATCTGGTGGGTGACGCTCGCGTGCATCGTGGCGGGGCTGTTCTGTCTGCTGATCCCGGTCCTGATCGTCAAGTCGCTGCGCTACCGCATCAGCAACTATCGGATCGACTTCGAGCGGGGCATCTTCGGAAAGCGGATCGACACGCTTGAGTTGTGGCACGTGGAGGACATCCAGTTCCAGCAGTCGTTCCTGGACCGGATCCTGGGCGTGGGGAATCTCACCGTGCTGACGCACGACGACACGACGCCGAGGCTGACAATGATCGGCCTGCCCAATCCCCGGCCACTGTTCGAGACGCTCAAGCAGCGCGTGATCGCCGTGAAACGACAGCGCGGGGTGGTAAAGATGGACATGGGCGGCGGCGGCCACGGAGACATCACCAACACGTAGGCCGACTTTCACCCTTTTCAGATTCGCGCCAGAGGGACTATCGTGGGAGCAGTCCACAAGAAGACCCCACGATGGCCCAGCCGAACCACTTCCCGAACCGCCCAGCGACGCCTGGCCACGCGCCCGATCCGGCGACCAATTACGAGCGCGCCCGCCCGGAGAAGGAAGCGGGGATGGGACGCCTCGACAGCCCGATCGGCGAGTCCACCCCCACCGACCGGCCCGATGACGACGAGCAGGCGATCGACAACACCCAGCCAGGGGACCGGCAGCTCAACGCCCATGACGACCCCGGCGGCACCGGTGGCGGCGGGCAGCCGCTGAACCAGATCAACCTGTCCAAAGGGGCGCCGAAGCAACCGGATCACTCAATGCTGGACGAGGAGCCACTGGGCTGGGACCAGGCGCCGACGGACATACATGATCCCGAGCGCCAGCGGCAGCCGCGGACCGGGGGGAAAGGCGGCACACCTGATCCGCGGGATCGGAATACGCGGGATTAGAGCCAGTGCCATCCCGAAGGCGCTGCAGCGCTCGGATCACGTGTCCGATAAATCCCTCACGCCTCGAACGGCGGCGGGCCGATATCCCTCCACATGGCGGCCAGCCGGAAGGTCTGTAACCTCAATCGTCTGCTCCAGATCCGTTCCGAAGCGCGTGCCCGCGGCCAGACGCTGGTTCACTGTCACGGGTGCTTCGACATCGTCCATCCGGGGCACATCCACTACCTGCAATTCGCGCGGGCGCAGGGGGACATGCTGGTGGTGTCGGTGTCGGCCGACCCACAGGTGAACAAAGGGGCCGATCGACCGCTAATCCCCGAGGATCTTCGGGCGGGCAGCCTGGCGGCGCTGGAGTGCGTGGACGTCGTCTACGTGAATCCGCACCCGACGGCCGTCGAGCTGCTTGAGCAGTTGAAGCCCGACGTGTACGTCAAAGGGCGCGAGTACGAGACGAACAACGATCCCCGGTTCCTGGCTGAGCGCGATACCGTCACCCGCCACGGCGGTCGGGTCGTCTTCTCATCAGGCGACGTGATTTACTCCTCGTCGTCGCTGATCGGCGGGATGAGCACGAGCGCGTTCAACGGTGAGAAGCTGCGGCGATACCTTGACGCCTACGACCTGGGTGGGCGACGCCTGTTAGACCTGGTTGGCGCTTTTCGCGATCGAAAGGTGGTGGTCGTCGGGGATTACATCCTGGACCGGTATCACTTCTGCGAGCCGGCGTCGGTGGCGGCCGAGTCGCCAATGATGAACCTGCAACAGCTCAAGACCGAGGACTTCGACGGAGCGGCGGGGGTGATCGCGCTGCACCTGGCGGGTCTGGGCGCGGCGCCGACGCTTGTGACCGCGCTCGGGATGGAAGAGGAGTCGGATCGGGTGGAGGAACGACTGCGCCGCCGCGGCGTGAGCGTAGCCGCCCTGCGAACGCGCAGGCAGCTTCCGCTCAAGCGCCGCTACCTCGCGGAGCTGACCAAGGTGCTCAAGATCGATGAGGGCGGGTCATCTGCGCACGATTCGAAGGTGGAGCTTGAATTCGCCGGGCGGATCCTGGAGGCGTCGGCGGACGCGGCGGCGGTGATCTTCGCGGACTTCGGCTATGGCGTGATCACGCCCAACTTGCTGGTGCGGGTGATGCCGGAGCTGCGCAAGCGCGTGAACGTCATCACCGCGGATGTCAGCGGGATGCGGTCGAACCTGCTGCAATTCCGGGATGTGGACCTGTTCTGCCCGACCGAGCGCGAGGTGCGCGAGACGCTGCACGACTTCTCGACCGGGATCAACAACATCGTCTACGGCTTGCTCTCCAAGACCGGCGCCAAGCAGGCGCTGGTGACGCTGGGCAAGCAGGGGCTGATCGTCTTCGATCAGTACCGCGCGCGGGCGGCGGGTGAGGCGTGGGAGCGCAAGCTCCGCAGCGAGTACCTGCCGGCGTTGGCGACGCAGGCGATCGACCCGCTGGGGTGCGGCGACGCACTTTTGGCGGCGGCGAGCCTGACGCTGGCGGTGGGCGGCTCGGTCCAAGCGGCGGCGTACCTGGGGTCGGTGGCTGCGGCGTTCGAAGTCCAGCGCGTGGGCAACCAACCGGTGACGAGCGAAGACCTGCTGGCGGGACTGGCGCTGCCCGCGTCGGTCAATCAACAGGCGCGGAGGCTGGCCTCGTGAACTGGCAGCGGCTGGACATGCTGGGGGCGCGATTCCGCGCGAACTGCGACGCGCTCGCGACGCGCGACGCGGAGCTGGCGGGGCGATTGCGGTCGCATCGACCCAGCGCGCAATACGTCATCGCGACGCAGGACGAGCGGGTTCACCTGGCGCGACTTGAGGGGACGACAGCTCACGTGATCCCGTGCCGGTTACCGCCCGTGGGGGCGCAGCAGGTCGCACAGCAGCTCTGCCTGACCGGCCGGTATCACGAGCCGGTATTGGTGGCCGGGATCGACCAGGGGTGGTTGTGGCATTTCCTGTACCAACTCCCGGCGGAGGCGCCGGCATGCCCCGGGTATCGGGCGCCGCTGTTCTTTTTGGTGAAGGAGATCAAGGAGCTTTGGATCGCCGCCCATCTGCACGACTGGCGGCAATTGCTGGCCGACGCGCGCGTGCAGATCCTGGTGGGAGCGGACGCATACTCGCAGGTATTGCGAACGATCGATGCGAATCCGCGCATCAACATTCCGCGGCTTTCGGTCACGCTCGATCCGGCCGTCTGGCCCGCGGGGAAGAACCTGGACGTGTTGACCTCCGAGCTCCTGTCGTCGCTCAACGCACGCCTTGGAGTCGCCGGCGAGCGGCTCAAGGCCCTTTACGCGGCGAACACCGATGCCTCCATTGCTGCCCGCCTGCGCAGCGGCGCAAAGCTCCGCGTGCTGGGTCTGACCGCGCGCTTCACCACGTTCCTGCAGCACTCGATGCGCGACTGGTTGGCGGCGTTCGCGGCGATGGGGCATGAAACACGCCTCTTGATCGAGCAGGCCGACCACGAGCAGCTCAACAGCCTGGTCGTCGCCGAGATGGCCGCGGAATTCAGGCCCGACCTGATCCTGATGATCGACCACTACCGCGGCGAGTTGGGCGGCATGCCCGCGACCTGCCCGGCGGTCATGTGGGTGCAGGATTACCTGCCCAATATCTTCAACAAGAGTGCGGGCGCCGCGCAAACGCCATACGACTACGTCATCGGTTACAACCGCACCGAGTGCACGACGAAGTTCGACTACCCCGCCAGCCGGTTCCTTTCGGTGCACGTGGGCGTGAACGAGGAGCGCTTCGCACCACCGGATCTGAACGAGGAGGACCGGCGGCGGTTCGAGTGCGATATCTCCTTCGTCGGTCATGCCAGCAAGCCGGCCGAGGCGATCATCCGCGAGGCCGTCGAGCAGACGACGCCGGAGGCCAAGCCGCTTTTGATGGATGCGTTCGAGCGCTTGCGCGCGGTTTACGCGGAGGGCCACGCGCTGACCCATCCGCTGCACATCCGCGGCATCATCGAGCAGGCGTGCGTGCAGCTTCGACTCGCGCCCGACGCCGACAGCCTCCAGCGGATCACGGACCTCTTTACGCATCGGATCAACAACGCGCTGTTCCGTCACCAGGCGCTGGGGTGGGCGGCGGATGCGGGCGTCAACCTGCACGTCTACGGCAACGGCTGGGAGCAAAACCCACGATTCGCGCGATTTGCCAGAGGCCCGGCCGACAATGCCACCGCGCTGCGGAAGATCTACCGCGCGTCGCGGATCAACCTCCAGGCCATCCCGCATGGCTCGGTGCACCAACGATTGCTCGAGGGACTGTGCGCCGGTGGGTTCTTCCTCTGCCGCTACGTCCCCGGGGACGTCCTGGATCGCACCTATGAGCCTCTCTGGGCCTGGTGCCGGCGTGAGGGCGTGTCCAACGACGAACAGCTGATCCAGCGGGCGACTCCCGACGTGCTCCGCATGCTCGGCGAGCTTCAGCGGACGATCGGCATCGACCCCTTCAAGCTGGGCGTCGCCCTCACCGATGACATGCGCCTCAGCCACGACAACGGGTACATCCGCACCGCCATCCTCGATCCCGAACATAACCTGATCTCGTTCGATTCCCGGGCGGTGCTGCACCAGCGGATCACGCATTTCCTCGATCGTCCCCAGGAGCGCCAAGCCATCGCAAAATCGATGCGCGAGAGGGTACTCGAGCGATTGACCTACCGGGCGACGACGCGGCGCGTGCTCGAATTTATCGCCAACGATCTGGCCGGCCGCGCCAAGCCCCAGGAGGCCGCCGCCTAGCGCTGACCGAGGTTTCGACCATGACCGACGCAACCCACGACGCAATCGACTGGACGCAACCGTCCACGCAGATCGAAACGTTCGTCCGCGCCGCCTTTGCCCGGCGGCAGGCGTGGGGCGGTGGCGACCTCGACCGCGCCCCGGCCGCTACGGCCACCATCGGACAGGTCGTGATCGGCATCGTCCACGCCCGCGCCGGCGGCACGATGTCCTCCTACCCCCCCGGAACCATCACCCGCTGCGACGAGCAGGTCTGGGTGCAGACCGGTCGCGGACACCTGGCGATCGAGCGCGTCATTGTGGGGGAGCGCGAACAGGACGCCGTGGCATACTTTGTCGCCCACGGCTACACGCCTGGCGACACGTTCGACACCTCCTCACGCTGGACGCCACAACCCCCAACTCCCCGGGAATTCAGTCATGCGGCTTGACGCCAACAACTCCCAGTTCGAGAAGATCCCCTGGGCCCGCCCGTCGGTCGGCGACGAGGAGTTCAACGAGGTGATCGAGACGATGCGCAGCGGGTGGCTCTCCTGCGGCCCGCGCGTCGAGCGGTTCGAGGCCGACATGGCCCGACGCGCCGGGCGCAAGTTCGGCGTCGCCGTCAACAATGGCACGGCCGCGCTGGACCTGGCGATCCGCGTCGCGGACGTGCGGCCCGGCGACGAGGTGATCGTCCCGGCCCTGTCCTACCTGGCGACCGCCAGCGTGCTGGTCATCCAAGGCGCCAAGCCCGTCTTCGTGGACGTCGATGCCCGCAACCTGGGGTTGGACCCGAACCTCGTTGCCCAGCGGATCACGCCCCAGACGCGTGCAATCCTCTGCACCGACCACGGCGGCAACCCGTGCGACTTCGCCCGGCTTTCCGCGATCGCAGACCGTCACAAGATCCCCCTACTCCTCGACGGCGCGCAGAGCATCGGCTCATTCCTCTCCGGCCGGCCGACGCTCTCATACGGGTTCGTCTCGACCACGAGCTTCCACGCCGCCAAGACGATGACGACCATCGAGGGGGGCATGCTCTTCACGGACGACGAGCAGGTCGCGCGGCGACTTCGGATCATGCGATCGCAGGGCGAGGACCCCACGCGCAAGTATTTCCACGTCGAGCTCGGGCTGAACTTCCGCATGACCGAGATCGCCGCTGCCATTGGGCTGGCCCAGCTCAAAAAGCTGGATGACCTGCTGGCCAACCGCCGCCTGCTGGCGACGCGCTACGCGACCGAGTTCGCATCGCTGGGCCTCTTTTCTCCCCCGGGGCTGCCCTACGCGCACAACAGTCACTTCCTCTACACGCTGCTGGTCCCCGCGCGCGACAAGGTGGCGGCCACGCTCAAGGAGCGCGGCATCGAGACCCGATCGTGCTACCCCCTGCCGCTCTACGATCAACCGATCTTCCAGCACCTGCCGCACGACCCCTGCCCGGTGACGGAGCGAGTCGCCGCCACGATCCTGAATCCGCCGATGTTCTACGGCCTGTCGCCCCAGCAGCAGAAGCGTGTCGGCAACGAGCTGCGCGCGGCGCTCGAAGCTCTCTCACCCCAGGAGCGCACCTTGCGCGAGGCGGTATGAACGTCGCGATCGACACGGACTGCCTGCCCCTCCCGACGTTCGCACGCCGCTGCGAGACGACGGATCTGACCGTCTACACCTTTTCCCTCATCCGCGGCCTGCAAACCCCCGACTCTCCCGTCGATCGCCTGCTGGTGCTCACGCGGGACGAGT
>DATBFY010000237.1:0-32532 GCA_036558265.1 Tepidisphaeraceae bacterium
CGTAGCACGGGCGCCTCGCCCGTGTTTTTGTTATCAGGTTCGGGCACCGGCGGTCGCCGATCACTGCCCGGGGCGGGCGGCCGAGCCCCAACCATTTGGGGAGTCGCTTCAAGATACCTGGAGCCTGGATTGGCTGCGCGACATGATCGGCTCGCACGGCCGACTCGTCGCTGCATGCTCGTGGACGCGACGAAGGTCTCGCCACACGTTCCATTCGGGGTCGTCGCAGAACTCGATCTTGAGTGGATATGAGGGATGGCCGGCGTGATCCGGCTGTGTGTCAGGGGCGTGGTGGTGATGTCGTCTATCGGCCATGCGATCGCGCCGGTCGGCGTACCAGCGATTGAGGTCGGATTGGGATGATGATCGTCCGGCGACGACGATACTGCGCGCCCGGGCGTACCTGCTTGGGTATCCGGCGGACGATGTGACCTGGGCGCGACTTGGCTGCCTGCTGGCGGGCCTGGCGCGATATGAGGAGGCGCGCGCGGCGTTGGCGACGGGAGCGCGCATCTGGGAAGGCCGCGAGCACCGTCCGCTCGCGTTCCTGCTGGTGTGGATAGGCGATTCCTATGAGCGAGAGGGGGACTTCCCGGCTGCGGAGATCTGGTATCGGCGGGCGGTGGAGGCCGCCCCGGACCACCAGGTTGGATACGGGTGCCTGGGGCGACTGCTGTGCCGGTGGGGTCGGCTGGCGGAGGCGGAGGCCATCGGACAGCGGGCCGTCCGATGCGACCGGGGCTTGCCGGAGCAGGCCTGGCTCGAGTTGGGATTCGTGCTACGCGCCCAGGGGCGGTATGCGGAGGCGGCGCGGTGCTTCCGCAAATCGCTCGCTTTCGACCCGGATGGCGGCGCGGCGAAGCTTGCGCTGGCCGATGTCGAGGCGGCGCAACGTTGCGAGCGGCACGGCATCTGGCGCGAGGGCAGAGGCGAGGCGTACGAGCGGATGCGGCGGCAGTTGCGCGAGGGAATGCCGGCGCAGAATGCGTTGCTCGCACGTCGATACCTGGAGGAGTGCCCTCACAACTTTGCGGTGTGGACTTCGCTCGGGCAGGAATTGAGCCGGCTTTGCCGCCATGAGGAGGCGCGCGTGGCACTGGCGAGGGGCGCCGGGCTGGCGGATGGGGAGGGGCGGACGAAGGCCGCATGGATCAACGACGCCTGGACGGGCCGTGCTTACGAGCGATGCGGGAACTACACGGCGGCTGAGTCGTGGTATCGGCGAGCGATCCAAACGGCGCCGGACAACGCGAGCGGGTACGTTTTCCTTGGAGCGCTGCTGGCGCACTGGGGGCGATTTGACGAGGCGGCGGTGGTGCACCGCGGGGGAACGACCTGTGCTACGGGCAGGGTGGATGAGTCGTGGCTGAACCTCGGCTATGTGCTGCGCGCTCAAGAGCGGTTCGGCGACGCACTGGTTTGCTTCCGCGAGGTTTTGAGGATCGGACCGGATTACGAGGTGGCGAAGCAGGCGATCGATGACGTGAAAGCGGCGATGACGTTCAAGCGTTGACGAGGCCCAAGGGAAAGCCCGCCACCGGCAAATGCGTGGCATACGTGAGAGACCTATCGCGGGGGAAGGATGAAGGATGTCACGGATCACGGCTGGCTGAGTTGCCGGTAGCATGGGCGACTTGCCGATGATTCTTCAAAGACACGGGCGGGGCGGATCGTGCTACGGGGCATTTGCGTGATCCGACCGGCGGCTAGAATGGGCGGGATGGCGTTGGCGGAATACGACGTCTCTTCGCTGGAGGCGCTGTTTGCGCGGTGGGGGTTTGCGCGCGGGAATGCGCGTAGATTGTTGAGGCGGTTCTACGATTGCGGGGGGGAGCGGGTGGAGGAGGGGTTGATCTCGCCGCGGTTGGCGGAGCGGCTGGTTGGTGAGGTGGGGTTGAGATCGACGGCGGTGGTCACGCGGCGGGAGGCGGGGGATGGGACGGTCAAGCTGCTGGTGGGGTTGGCAAATGGAAGGCAAAAGGCAAAGGGCAAAAGGCAAAAGGAAGACGATGCCGGCACGGGTTTGGCGACGGCGGGCGCGGAATGCGTGCTGATGCCGTCGCATCGGGGGGATCGGGCGGCGGGGTGTGTTTCTTCACAGGTGGGGTGCGCGATGGGGTGTGATTTTTGTGCATCGACCAAGGCGGGGGTGGAAAGAGATTTGACGAGCGGGGAGATCGTGGAGCAGTTTTTGTGGCTACGGGGGGAGGCGCTGCGGATGGGGAGGCGGTTGCAGACGGTGGTGTTCATGGGGATGGGGGAGCCGCTGTTGAATTACGAGAACGTGGTGGGGGCGATCCGGCGGATCGCGGGGCAGGAGCTGGGGGCGCTGGGGTGGCGGAACGTGACGGTTTCGACGGTGGGGATCGTGCCGGGGATCGAGCGGCTGCGCGCCGACGAGCTGGGCGTGCAGCTCGCGGTGTCGCTGCACGCGCCGGACGATGCGACGCGAGCGGCGATCGTGCCGACGGGGCGGCGGTATCGGGTCGACGAGATCCTGGCGGCGGCGGCGCGGTACCAGGCTGCGAGCGGGCGAGTGGTGAACGTCGAGTACACGATGCTGGAGGGGGTAAACGATTCGGACGGGCAGGCGGCGCTGCTGGCAGAGCGGGTGGTGGGGCTGGGCATGCACGTGAACCTGATCCCGTACAACTGGATCGGGCCGGGGGTGAGCGGGCGGGTGTACCGGCGGCCGGCGGTGGAGCGGATGGAACGGTTTTTGGAGATCCTGACGGCGGGCGGGGTGGTGGCGCACGTCCGGCGGACGCGCGGCGATGAGATCGAGGGGACGTGCGGGCAGTTGCGCGAGCGGGTATCACTCGGCGATGGAAAGGAGTAATCATGGACGAGCGATTGCTGCAATCGGTCGAGGAGAAGTCGAAGGCGCTGGCGAACACGAAGGGGCCGGGGCGGGTGTTCAACATCGTGGACGCGGAGAAGGGGGCGATCGAAGTGGCCGGCGGCGAAGGCGGCGAGGCGGCGATGATCGAGCTGCGGCCGCTGGATGAGCTTTGCGGACAGGGGACGGGGGCGGACGTGGTGAACCCGATGGACGAGCGGTTCATGCCGCTGTTTCTGGGGATCGAGGAGGCGATCCAACTGGCGTATCGCGAGGATCGGGGGCTGACGGATGGGGCGGTGCAGTTGGCGCTCAACGAGCTGTCGATGAACCCGTCGGCCGAGACGCGGGACGGGCTTGCGCGCCGGGTGCAGTTGCAGATGCGGATGGTGCTGAGCCTGAACGATTATTCGAAGCAGGAGGTGAAGGGTGCGGTGCGGAAGATCGCCAAGTCGGTGGAGCGGCACCGCAAGTCGGGGGGGCCGCGGGGGTACCTGGAGTTCGTGAGGGGGATGTTGCGGATGTGAAATGTGGTTTCGAGGGGAATCACGGGCGAGCCGCCCGTGCCACGTGAAATCATCCCCACATCGAGGCGATTTTCTTCTTGATGTCGGATTTGGCCGTCGAGCCGGCGGCCAAGTCGAGCTGGGGTCTGGGCTGGAGGGTGATGCGCTCGAAGTGGGTCAGGATCGGCTCGGGGAGGAAGCGGGTGAGCTGGGCGTAGCTGTGGCGGTCGCCGGTGCGGTGTTTCTTGTGGTAGTACTTGAGGGGGAAGAGGACCTCGAGGAAGTCCTTGGCGCGGGTGAGGGCGACGTAGAAGAGGCGGCGTTCTTCCTCGATTTGGTCGTCGCTGGCGGTGGACATGTCGCTGGGGATGTTGCCGTCGGCGGCGTGGAGGACGTAGAGGGCGTCCCACTCGCACCCCTTGGCGGAGTGGATCGTGCTGAGGATCAGGTAATCCTCCTCGAGCAGCGGCGGGCCGGCGAGGTCCTGGGTGTTGGTGGGCGGGTCGAGGGTGAGGTCGGCCAGCAGGTCGCGGCGGGAGGGGAAGTTGGATGAGATCTGCTGGAGTTGCTCGAGGTCGCGGGCGCGGACGTGGGATTGGTCGTAGCGCTTTTCGAGGATGGGTTGGTAGAAGGTTCGGATCAGTGAAACTTGGTCTGGTAGGGAAGGGGCACGTTGTCCGTGGTCCGTGGTCCGTGGTCCGTTGTCAGTGGTGGAAGAATCGGAGTCCACGGCGGCGAACGGCAGATCACAACGGACGACTGACAACGGGCCACGGACAATTCCGTTGAGCGCGAGGAGCAATTCGGTGAAGGCTTGCCACTGGCCGGTGGCGGCGGGGGGTGGGGTGAAGGTCGGCCAGGCGCGCGGGTCGAAGTTGTGGCGGGCGAGGTGGTCGATGGCGCGCCTGGTGTGGGCGGGGCCGAAGCCGTCGAGGAGCTGGAGGACGCGGTAGGCGCTGGTGGTGTCGCGGGGGTTTTCCGCGAGGCGCAGGAACGAGAGGGCGTCCTTGACGTGGGCGGCTTCGAGGAATTTGAGGCCGCCGTACTTGACGAAGGGGATGTTGCGGCGGGAGAGCTCGACTTCGAGGTGGTCGCTGTGGTGGGCGGCGCGGAAGAGGACGGCCTGGCGCTTCAGATCGATGCCGGCTTCGAGGTGCTGGAGGATGCGGCCGATCACGTAGTCGGATTGCTGGTCTTCGTCGAGGACGCTGACCAGGCGGGGTTTCTGGGCGCTTTGGCGCTGGCTGAAGAGGTCCTTGTTGTAGCGTTTGGGGCAGAGGGCGATGACGGCGTTGGTGGCGTCGAGGATGGGTTGGACGCTGCGGTAGTTCTGTTCGAGCTTGAGGACCTGGGCGTTGGGGAACGTGTTGGGGAAGTCGAGGATGTTGTGGACGGTGGCGGCGCGGAAGGAGTAGATGGACTGCGCATCATCCCCGACGACGGTGAGGCCTTTGCCGGCGGGGGCGAGGTTCCTGAGGATGGCGGCCTGGAGGGCGTTGGTGTCCTGGTATTCGTCAACGAGGACGGCGTCGAAGCGGCCGGCGACGTCGGCGGCGACGGCGGGGTCCTGCATGGCCAGGTGCCAGTAGAGCAGCAGGTCGTCGTAGTCGAGGAGGTTTTGTTCGAGCTTGCGCGCGGTGTAGGTCTTGAAGAGGTTCTTGAGCGGCTCGGGGTAGTCCTGGCACCAGGGGAAATGGTTTTTCAGCGCTTCTTCGATCGCTTCCTGGGCGTTGACGCAGCGCGAGTAGATTGAAAGGCACGTGCCCTTGCGGGGGAAGCGGACGTCGCCCTTGTCGAGCTGGAGGTCGGCGCGGCAGACGTTGAGGAAGTCTTCGGCGTCGGAGCGGTCGATGACGGTGAAGTTTTCCGACAGGCCAAGGGATTGGGCGTGCAGGCGGAGGAGACGGTTGGAGATGGCGTGGAAGGTGCCGGACCAAATCCGTGAAAGGTGAGGGGATGAGGAGGTGAGGGGGTGAGGGGTGTAAAGGATCGACTGGGCGCGCTTGGTCATTTCGGCGGCGGCGCGGCGGGTGAAGGTGAGGAGGAGGAGGCGCGCGGGGTTGACGCCGGTGTGGATCAGGTGGGCGACGCGGTGGGCGAGGGTGTTGGTCTTGCCGGTGCCGGCGCCGGCGATGATGAGGAGGGGCTGGTCGAGGGAAGCGGTGGCGGCGGCGCGCTGCTGGGGGTTGAGGTTGGCGAGAAAGGGCGCGTCCATGCTCGGCGGTTCGTTCGGGCGGTGTTGGGGTTTTACCGCGCGGGGGTTCAAAAGCAATCGAGTCGCAAATGCAGCGCCGGACCGCCGGTATAAAGGGGCACTTGATCGGAGGATACTCATGACGCGAATCGTGATGGCGTTGATCGGAACGATGTTGTTGGCGGGCGCAGCGCGGGCTGCGGATGTGGCGCTGCAGGACAAGGGGTGGATCAATCTTTGGGAGGGCAAGGCGCCCGGGGCGCTGGGGGATTCGCCCGAGGACACGCCGGCGGTGCAGGTGTTCCTGCCCGAACAGGGAAAGGCGACCGGATCATCGATCGTCGTGTGTCCAGGCGGCGGATATGGCGGGCGGGCGGCTCACGAGGGGCCGGTGGTGGGCGAGTGGCTGGCGAAGAACGGCGTGACCGCGTTCGTGCTGCGGTATCGCGTGGGTCCGAAGGGGTATCATCACCCAATCGAGATGGGAGACGCGGGGCGGGCGATCCGGTTCGTGCGGTCGCACGCGCAGGAGTGGAAGCTGGACGCCAAGCATATCGGCATCCTGGGCTTCAGCGCGGGCGGGCACCTGGCGAGCACGATCGCGACACACTGGGACGAGGGGAAGGCCGATGCGGCCGACCCGATCGATCGCGTGTCGGATCGGCCGGACGTGCAGATCCTGATCTACCCGGTGATCACGATGGGACCGACCGGGCACGCGGGGTCGCGCGTGAACCTCTTCGGAAAAGAGAAGGCGAACGACAAGGAGTTGATCGAGCTGCTGTCGAACGAGAAGCACGTGAACGCGCAGACGCCACCGGCGTTTGTTTGCCATGCGGTGGAGGACAAGGTGGTGCCGGTGTCGAACTCGGACGATTACGTGGCGGCGCTGAAGAAGGCGGGGGTGGAGGTGGAGTATGTGCGGCCGGAGAAGGGGCCGCACGGGTTCGGGCTGAAGGATTTCTGGACGGGGCGGTGCGTGGAGTGGCTGAGGAAGATGAAGTTCTGAGGGCGTTTTGTCGATTTTTGCCTTCGCGCGGACACCGCCCTAAGCTCGTCGCATGACGCCACGCTTTGTCGCCCGGCAGCTCTCGCGTCCGAACGGGTTGCTTGGACGCATCATCATGCGACTGATGAACCGGCACAACGCGAACATGAACGCGTTCGCGGTGAGCCAGCTCAAGCTGACCGCGTCGGATCGTGTCCTCGAGATCGGGTTTGGTGGCGGAGTGTCGCTGCCGTCGCTGATCGAAGGTGCCGGCTTTGTCGCCGGCGTCGACCGTTCGCCCGGTGTGGTCAATCGGGCGAAGACTCGCTTTGCCGATGCGATTCGCAGCGGTCGCGCCCACTTCTGTGAAGGCAAGGTCGATGCGCTTCCGTTCGAGGCGGGGTCATTCGGAAAGGTCTGCACGGTCAACACGGTTTATTTCTGGCCGTCGCTCGACGCGGGATTCGCCGAAATCTGCCGCGTCCTCTCGCCTGGCGGGCGACTGGCCGTGGGGTTCCTGCCAAAGGACAGGATGGACGCGATGAGATTGCCGGCGGACATCTTCACCACGCGGGCGCCCGATGACGTCGTCGCGGCGCTGGGGCGATCCGCCTTCGGCGACGTGCGCGTCGAACGGCCGCGGCCGACGACCCCGTGGAATGTCGTGGTCGCAACCCGCCACAATTGAGCGGCGACTATCTATTTCCGCACGACGAACACCAGCTCGGACGGGAATTCCAGCTCGTGTCGTTGCCAGGGACGGTCGCCCAGGAGATCGTTGAACATCGAGCGGTAGGTCTCGCGCATGCCCTTGCTGCGGTTGCCCAGGCTCTTAGTGGGGAAGGAGATGACCAGCCATTGGGCCTGGATGGCGTCGAGGATGCGCAGGAGGTCGTCGGTCTGATGGCGGAGGCAGGGCAGGGCCTTGAAGAGGTAGGCGACGTCGGCCGAGGTGGCAGGGGTCAGCTCGACCAGGTCGATCAGGCGGGCCTCGCCGTGAACGGGAGCGAGCGCGAGGAAGCGGTCGAGGAAGCGGACCATCTCGGCGTCGATGTCGGCGGCGGTGTAGAAGGCGCTGGGCGCCAGGTCCATCCAGGGGATCGTCAGCGGGTTGAGGCCGCAGGCCAGGTCGAGCACGCGCGCGGGGCGTCCGGTGATCTCGAAGATGCGCTGATAGAAGCCGGCCTCCAGGTCGTTGAGGCGCTCGGCGGTGGAGGCGTGCTGGGTGAGGATCTGGGCGCAGACCTTTTTAAAGAGGTCCGGGTCGCCCTGGGTGTTGTCGAGGCGGGCGAGCAGCCTGTTGTACGGGAGCGGGGTCGCGTAGGCGCCGAAGATCTGGTGCAGGCGGCGCTTGGTGCGTTTCTCGGCGTCGGCCGAGCTCTTGCTGTGCGGCAGTTCCTCGGCGGCCAGTCGCGCGACCAGCGTGGGGGCGACGTGACGGTAGCGCCGGGACTGGCCGACGGCGGCGATGATGGCGTCGAGATCGGGATCGGACATCCGCGTGGGTTATACGATGGATGAGGCGAAGCGGTGAAGGTGCTTATGCGGCGGGTGCGACGGGCATGGTCAGGATGAAGGCGGCGCCCTGTTTCGACGGCTGCGCGTCCAAGCAAAGATCGGCATTCATGTTGCGCGCCAGACGGCGCGAAAGCGCGAGCCCCAGGCCCAGGCCCGGGGCGGAGTTGGCCGCCTCGTGAACGCTCTTGGAGAAGGGGTGAAACAGGCGAGCGCGCGCTGACGCATCGAGGCCCGGACCGTGATCGCTGACGCGGATCTCGACCGCTCGATCCCGCCGCCGCGCGGTCAGCTCGATCCGGCGATCGGTGGCGGTGCCGGCGGCGTACTTGCAGGCGTTATCGACCAGGTTGAAGAGGATCTGCTCGACCGACAGCAGGTTGCCGCGGACCTGCGCATCGCGGGCGTCGGTCGCAACGTCGACGTTCAGCGCCATCCCGGCCTGCGCGGCCCGGTCGCTTAACCGCGGGATCACTCGGTCGAGCACGTCGCCCAGGCGCGCCGACTCCACGCGCGTGTCGCGGTTCGACCGCTCCAGGCGCGAGTAGAGCAGCACGTTATCGACCAGGTGCCCCAGGCGGTTGGATTCGGCGCGCAAGGTCTTGTGATACTCGGATTGCGTCTGTGGGTCCGCGACCATGCCGTCGGCGAGCATCTCGGTGTACATGCGGAGCGTCGTCAAGGGGGTGCGCAGCTCGTGGGTGACGGCGGAGACGAAGCCGGCGCGGCGCTGGGCGAGCGCGATCACGCCGCGGAGCAGCAGCGCCACCGCGGCGACGGCGAGGAGGACGCCGAGCCAGGCGATGGTCAGGGTTACGTAGGTGGGGTTCAACTGGGCGAGTGAGGTCCAGAAAGACGAGGATAGAGGATTGAGAATGGAAGATGGAGGCAAATTGAGGCGTGCGGGGATGGAGGCGAGCATGCGCGGCTGCTTGTCATCCGTCGCGGCGTGGACGGGGACCAGGTCCGAGCCGGGGACCAGGTCGGTGGCGGAATCGAGCAGCCACTTGCGGATCGCCGGCCAGTCGAGCAGGCAGCCCTGGACGTAGCGGCGGCCGTTGACCGTGACCTGGCGCGCCAAAAGCAGTGTGTCGTTGGCGGCCCAGAGCGGTTGCATCACGCTGACGCTGACGCCCGGCGCCAAGAGGTAGTTGCCGGCGCTGTTGGTCAGGAGCTGGTCGGTGTTTTCGATCTGGGTCTGGGCGCGGGCGGCGTATTCCTGCTGACCGCGGCGCTGCTGGATCTGGGCCTGCTGCTCGTAGTTCAGGCCGTAGGCGTTGGCAGGGGCCTGGTTCGGTGCCTGGTTGATCGTCTGCCCAGGAGCGGGCGGGTTCGCGCCGTACCCACCCGTGGCGAGCGATCCGTTGGAAGTCACGCGGAACTTGTTGCTCGACCAGACGTCGGCATCTCGCGGCGGGGGGAGGCTTGCGAGCAGCGCCGGATCGTTCACGATCCCCTTGATGTCATCCAGCCGGCGCTGCGCGGCGTCGATCTCTGCGGCGGTGCTGTAGCGGCCCTCGGCGAGTCGCCGGACGTCGCCGGCGGGCGCCTGGGGGCTTGTCACCTTGCCGTCGGGGTCGATCTGGAAGTACAGGGGAATGTAGGGCGAGGCGGTCTTGAGCAGCGGGGAGGGGACCAGCACGTCGCCGGATTTGAGCTCGGTGTACATGCGCGTGTAGGCGCGCTCGGCGGGGAAGACGGGGGAGTATTCGAAGTACGGCCTAGCCGTCTCCTGGCTGATCAGCGGCGCCAGCGCGTAATCCATCCGCCAGAGCGCGAGGCGGACGTTCTCCTCCAGCGCTGCGGCGGCGGTGGCGCGGGCCTGCGAGGCCTCGAGCCGCAGCACCGTGCGCGTCATCCACCCCATCGCGCCTAGGGCGAGGGCGAGGAAGAGTACGAAGGTCAGCCACAGGAGTGCGGGGCGACGCATATCAATTCACGATCCACGAATGGGTACGAATGAACACGAATCAAAAAACGGATCGAATCTCTCTCTTTCATTCGTGACCATTCGTGCTCATTCGTGGTTCACCGTCTTTGAACCTTCGGGTTTGGCGAAGGCGTATCCCTTTCCTCTGACGGTCAAGATGATCTTTGGATCGGCGGGATCGTCGTGGAGTTTTTCGCGCAGGCGCGCCACGTGCATGTCGATCGTGCGGGTTTCGGCGCCGCGGGGGTCGATGCGCCAGACGCAGGAGAGCAGTTCTTCGCGGCTGATCGCGCGGTCGGGGTTCGACGCGAGATAACGAAGGAGCTCGACCTCCTTCTCGGACAGTTCGACACGCTGGCCACCCGTCAGGCGCACCTCGCGGCGGGCCAGGTCTGCGGTGCCGGTGGGCAGGGGCACGTGCGACACGTCCACCGGCCGCTGCGGGCTGCGGCGAAGGACGGCCTCGACGCGGGCGAGCAGTTCCTTGATGCCGAAGGGTTTGACGACATAGTCGTCCGCGCCCAGCTTGAGGCCCAGGACGCGCTCGGCCTCCTCGCCGCGGGCGGTCATGATGATCACGGGGAGGGTCGGGCGGGTGGCGCGGACGTCGCGGAGGATGTCCAGACCCCCCTGCTGCTCCTTCTTGTTACCGCCGCCGGGGAGGACCAGGTCGAGGAGGATCAGGTCGGCGTCGGCGGCGCGGGCAGCGTCGAGACCGTCGGGGAAGTTCGCCGCCTCCATCGTGTGATATCCGGCGAACCGCAGGGCGTCGGCGACGCCGCGCCGGATGGCCGGGTCGTCCTCGATGAGCAGGATCCGCTGGTTGGGCATGGTTATCGATATCTTACAAAGCTTTCGACATGCCGGCGCAACGGAACTGTAACAGACGACCCACAACACGGGCGCATCGCCCGTGTCCCTTAATCACGGGCGGGGCGCCCGTGCTACGGGATTTCCGTGACAATCCCGCACCTTTTCATAAGATGCGCCGGCATGCCAAGCATCACGGACAGCAAATCGTGGAAGGCCCTGGCGGCGCATCAGAAAGAGATCGCGGGCACGTCTATGCGCGACCTGTTCGCCCAGGACGCCGATCGGTTCGACAAGTTCTCGCTTCAATTCAAGGATATCCTGCTCGATTTCTCCAAGAACCGGATCACGGACCAGACGCTCAAGCTGCTGCTTGGCCTGGCGAAAGAGGCCAGGCTCGAACGCTGGATCGAGCGGATGTTTGGGGGCGAGCGGATCAACGTCACCGAAGACCGGGCCGTGCTGCACGTGGCACTGCGGAACCGCTCGGATCGTCCGATCAAGGTAGACGGTGAAGACGTCATGCCCGAGGTCAACCGGGTGCTCAACCGCATGAAGCGGTTCTGCAAATCCGTCCGCGAGGGCGAGTGGCGGGGCTACACGGGCAAGCGGATCACCGACGTGGTGAACATCGGCATCGGCGGGTCGGACCTGGGCCCGGTCATGGTGACCGAGGCGCTCAAGCCCTACGGCGACGACAAAAAGCTCCGCGTCCACTTCGTGTCCAACGTGGACGGCACGCACATCGCCGAGGCGCTCAAGGCCGTCGAGCCCGAGACCACGCTCTGGATCATCGCCAGCAAGACGTTCACCACGCAGGAGACGATGACTAACGCCGCCACTGCGCGGGCGTGGCTCATGAAGAAGGCCAAGGACGAATCGGCGGTCGCCAAGCACTTCGTCGCGGTTTCGACCAACGCGGCCGAGGTCAAGAAGTTCGGCATCGACACGCGGAACATGTTCGAGTTCTGGGACTGGGTGGGCGGGCGGTATTCGCTCTGGTCGGCCATTGGGTTGCCGATCGCGCTTTACGTCGGCTTCGACAACTTTGAGGAACTGCTGACCGGGGGCCACGAGATGGACCAGCACTTCCGCACGGCGCCGTTCGAGCGGAACCTGCCGGTGATCCTGGCGCTCTTGGGCGTCTGGTACGACGACTTCTTCGACGCCCAGACGCAGGCGATCCTGCCGTATGACCAGTACCTGCACCGCTTCGCCGCGTACTTCCAGCAGGGGGACATGGAAAGCAACGGCAAGAGCATCCGCCGCGACGGCGAGCACGTCGATTACCAGACCGGGCCGGTCATCTGGGGCGAGCCGGGCACGAACGGCCAGCACGCCTTCTACCAGCTCATCCACCAGGGGACCAAGCTGATCCCGTGCGATTTCATCGCGCCGATCCGCAGCCACAATCCGATCGGCCAGCACCACCCGATCCTGCTCTCGAACTTCCTCGCGCAGCCCGAAGCGCTGATGCGCGGCAAGACGCCGGATGAAGTGCGAGCGGAACTCGAAAAGGAAGGCGTAAGCGGACGCAAGCTGGAGGCGCTGGTCCCGCACAAGGTCTTCGAGGGAAATCGGCCGACCAACTCGATCGTGGTGGACGAGATCACGCCCCGGTCGCTCGGCCGCCTGATCGCCATGTACGAGCACAAGATCTTCGTCCAAGGCGTGATCTGGGACATCAACAGCTTCGACCAGTGGGGCGTCGAACTGGGCAAGCAATTGGCGAAGAAGATCCTGCCCGAGCTGCTTGAGCCGGGGCGGATCAAGAGCCACGACTCTTCGACCAATGGTCTGATCAATTACTTGAAGAAGGGGGCGGCGTGGCTGCGCTGAGGTCGCCCGTCATGCCCTCTTCAGGTCAATCACGCGATGAAACGGGGCGAGGCGCAATGTCGTCGGGGTGTCAGAAAGGAAGGACCCCGATGTTCGAGAACCTTGAATCCCGCCAGTTCTTCTCCATGACGTTGCCGGCGGCGGACGGCGTCTCGGCCGACCTCACGCCGACGACCGTGGTCGAGGCGGATCCCACCGTCGCCGCTGCCAAGAAGGGCGCCACGAAAGTCCACGTCTCCGAGATCGTGGTCAGCAAGAGGACGGACAGCGCTACACCGGGCCTGTAACGCCAGGCCGAAGTGGATCCGGGCCGCCTTACACCTGCTTCCGTGGGTCCACCCGTGAGATGATGTCGCTCACGCCCTTCTGGTTGAAACCCTTGAATCCCTCGTTGCGCTCCAGGTTCTCCAGGTGGCTGCCGATGGCGCCCTGCTCGCGGAACTTCTGAGCCTGATCGGCGGTGATCTGGCCCTTTTCCAGGAGCGTGCGTAGCCGCTCCTCATTTACGCTCCACCGCTCGCCCTCGGTGAACGCCTGCCGCAGGTAGGGGAAATCCGTGAACGGCTTCATCACCTTGATGCCGCCCTGGGCTTCCATCTGCTCCTTGAGCGATTCGAAATCGAACTGGCACTCCAGGTGGTGCATGCCGGCCTGGAGGAACGATTCGCCATGTAGCGCGCACCAGAGGCCCACCGTGCCCAGTTCCTTGCGCTCGGGCAGCGGATTGTGCGAGAAGTCGTCCATCAGCTCTTCGGGCGAAAGGTCCACGTCGTTGAACGTGATGATCCCGGTGTTCGGCTGCTCGGCGACCTGCGCGCCCCACCCGGCCTCGGCGCCGGCATAGAACCGCTCGCGCAGCTCGAATCCCAGCTTCTCCCATAGGCCGATTAGCGCGGGGAAGTGCTTTCGCGATGAGCGGTACGTGTGATGGTCGTGGTTGGCCCAGCCAAGGCCCAGTCGATCCTGCCGGGCCTTCTGGAACTGCGCGGCGCGGTTCCGCCGCTGCCAGTATTCACGATCGGCCGCGAAGAAGAGGTCGCACGCCGCGTCCCGTCCCACCGACGCGATCGCCTGGTCGATCAACCGCCCGGCCCAGGCGAACGCCTGCTCTTCGTCCTCGAATTGGCGGCGCCGGCAGCGGAACCGTTCCAGCGTCTGGAGCATCTGGATGCGATGCTCGTCCGGGCTCGAGGGCGGATCCATCCCGCGGTAGCCATGCCGCTCGACCACGGCGAACACGGCATTACCATCATTCGCCACCACCAGCCGCCTGGCCGGAGAGAGCGGCGGGTGATCGCACGACGGGAACAACCCGTTGATCGCCGCGAAATCGGCGACTGAATCGACCTTGATCGCCACTTCCACCTCCGCGGCGTCGGCATGCGGCGTCAGCGAGACCAGCGGGAACACCCCGCCCGGTTGCACCCAGCAGGTCTCGCCCTCGTAGGCCCATTGCGGCTTCTGCACGTACCCCGCGGCCTGGACTTGCCGGCGGTGCTCCGGGGTATCCGCCAGCTCGATGTAATCGACCCAATCGACGAACCGCGTACCTGTCTCGGTCTTCATCCGCTCGGCCAGTCGCTTCGCCACCGGACTCCGCTCAAGGAACGACGCCACGACTTCGCGAACGAACTGTTCCGCCCGCGGCTGGCACTCCCAGGTGAACTGGGTCAGGGCGTCGGTTCCGGCCGGTTGAGTTTGCAGGGACATGTCAGGAACTCCGTTTCTGCCGCCGATGATGCACAGGCGGCCCGTCAGGGATGCCCTTCCCGCCGGGCCGCTCCGGCCTTCTAATTATACCCCCATGACCGACGCCCTTGCATTCCTGGATCATCGGCAAGAACCGATGGTTGACTTGGTCACGCGGTTGGCCGACCAGAACTCGTTCAGCCACAACGTAGCCGGGCTCGCGGCCGTCTCCCAGATGATCGAGGACGAATTCGAGGCGCTCGAGCCCGACACGATGCAGCGGATCACGCTGGCGCCCGAGGAAAGCCTCTCGCCGGCGGGCCAAGGCGTACCGCTGCCGGTCGGGCAATTACTCTCCATGACCAAACGTCCGACGGCGCCGGTTCAGGTGCTCCTGGTGATCCACTATGACACCGTTTACCCGGTGGATCACGCGTTCCGAACCGTGACGAGAGAGGACCAAACGTTACGCGGCCCGGGGGTGGCCGATGCCAAAGGGGGCATCGTCGTGATGTTCAACGCACTTCTGGCGCTGGAGCGATCCCCGGCCGCAAAGAACCTGGGCTGGCGGGTGCTGCTCAACCCGGATGAGGAGATCGGTTCACCCGGTTCAGCCCCGGCGTTGATCACGGCGGCGCGGACCGGAGTGCACCTGGGGCTGGTGTTCGAACCAGCCCCAGCACCTCAGACGATGGTGACCAAGCGAAAGGGATCGGGGAACTTCGCGGTGCTTTTCCGAGGTCGTAGCGCCCACGCCGGGCGTGAGATCGAGAAGGGGCGTAACGCCGTGGTCGCCGCCGCCCGCTTCGCCCTCGACGCCACCGCAGCCCTGGCCGGCATCCCCGACGTGACGATGAACGTCGCGAAAATCGACGGCGGCGGGCCCGCCAACGTCGTGCCGGACCTCGCGATCCTCCGCTTCAACGTCCGCGTCGTCACTCCCGAGCAGCAACGGCAGGTAGAGGCGCGGCTCACCGAGTTGGTCGCTGCCGCCAACCGCCAGGACGGCATCCGCGCTGAGCTCTACGGGCACTTTTCGTCGCCTCCGTGGGTGATGACCGAGCGGGGCGCCAACCTCTTCGCCCACCTCCAGCGATGCGGCCGCGAGCTGGGGCTTTCCCTCACCGCCACCCCATCCGGGGGGGCGTCCGATGCCAACAAGATCGCCTCGACCGGCCTGCCGGTCCTCGACTCGCTGGGCCCGGTGGGCAGCGATATCCATTCCGAAAACGAGCGGGTGGTCATCGCCTCGCTGGCCGAACGTGCCAAGTTATCGGCATTGCTCCTGCACAAGCTTGCCGCCGGACAAGTGCCCCTGCCGTAAGCGCCGATAACACACGTAGGGTGAGAAAAGGGGACATCCAGAATTTCTCCACGCCGTGTGCGTCGGGACGAGCGATCGCGAATTTCTGGATGTCCCCTTTTCATGCCGAGCCGCGTCGCGTCCGAATCGCCTGCGTAGAATCGTATAACCGATCATGATGACCCTCACCGCCCAATCGCTCTTCGCCGACCCCCGGATCGAACAGGCCAAGCGGCTGCTCCTCCAGGCCGTCGCCGATCACCAGAAGAAACTCACCTGCGTCCGCCCGCCCGATCCGGAGCTGAAGATCAGTTACGACCAGCTCGTCCAGACCTTCGCCCAGGCACGGGGCGGGCCTCTTTTCTTCCCCTTCCTGGGCAGCGGCGCCGGCAACGGGGTATTCGTCGAGCTCGCGGACGGATCGGTGAAGTTCGACATGATCAGCGGCATCGGCGTGCATTACCTGGGTCACGCCCACCCCCTGCTGGTCGCCGCGGGCGTGGACGCCGCCGTCCGCGATACCGTCATGCAGGGCAACCTCCAGCAGAACGTCGAATCGGTCCCGCTCGCGAGGACGCTGGTTGAGATGGCCAACCGATCCGGGCAGGATCGCCGAATCGCCCACGCCTTCCTCACCACCAGCGGCGCAATGGCCAACGAGAACGCCCTAAAGATCGCCTTCCAGAAGCACGCCCCGGCGACGCGCGTCCTGGCGTTCGCGCACGGATTCGCCGGCCGAAGCATGGCCCTCTCCCAGATCACCGACAAGGCCGCCTACCGCGTCGGCCTGCCCAAGGTGCTGGACGTTGATTACGTCCCCTTCTTCGACCCCGACCAGCCCGACCATTCGATCAAGGCCGCCGTCGCGCGGCTCAAGGAACACCTCCACCGCTACCCCAAGCAGCATGCGGTCATGTGGATGGAGCTGATCCAGGGCGAGGGGGGCTTCAACGCCGGCAATCGAGAGTTCTTCCTCCCGACCGTCAACCTGCTCAAGGAGAACGGCGTCGCCGTCTGGTTCGACGAGATCCAGACCTTCGCGCGCACGACCCAGCCCTTCGCCTTCCAGCACTTCGGCCTGGACGCCTGCGCCGACCTCGTGACCGTCGGCAAGATCACCCAGATCTGCGCGACGCTCTTCACCGATGCCTACATTCCCAAACCGGGCCTGGTTTCCCAGACCTTCACCGGCGGCACCGGCGCGATCCTCGCCGCCCAGGCGATCCTCGACCATCTGAAAAACGGTGGCTTCTTCGGAGAGGAAGGCCGGATCATGCAGGTCCGCCGCCGCATCATGTCCCACCTCGACCGCATCCGCGCCGCCCATCCGGACTGGATCAAGGGCCCCTTCGGCGAAGGCGCGATGATCGCCTTCTCCCCCTTCGACGGCGCCGAAGCCACCGCGAAGAAGCTATTGAACGACCTCTTCGAAGCCGGCGTGATCGCCTTCCTCTGCGGCGCCAATCCCACGCGCGTCCGCTTCCTTCCCCCCGTCGCCGCCATCACCGACGACCAGATTGATACGGCCTGCAGGATCCTCGAGCAAACGCTCGCGAAACAGACCGCCCCGAAATGATTCTTACGTTTTACTCGTTTTGGTTTACGTTTTGCCGTTCATGTACGTCATTCGTCCCATCACCCTCGACGACCTCGCCCCGCTGGTCGAGCTGACGCGCCTCACCGGCTTCGGCCTGACCACGCTGCCCTGCGATGAGAAGCTGCTCCGCCGGCGGATCAAGGAGTCGCTCCGCGGCTTCGAGAAGCTCGCCGACGACGACCCGCCGATCGGCGAGACCTACCTGTTCGTCATGGAGCACGTGCCGAGCAAGCAGGTCGTCGGCACGTGCGGCATCGTCTCCAAGGTCGGCGGGTTCGAGCCCTTCTACGCCTACCGCATCGAAACCTCGATCCACCAGTCCGAGGTCCTGCACGTCCGCAAGGAGATCCAGACGCTGCACCTGGTCGAAACGCACTCCGGCCCCTGCGAGATCGGCTCCCTCTTCCTCTCGCCCCAGCACCGCGCCGGCGGCAACGGCCGGCTGCTCTCGCTGTCGCGCTTCCTCTTCATCGCCAACTACGCGGCGTACTTCGACCCGACCGTGATCGCCGAGATGCGCGGGGTCGTGGACGACAAGGGCCACTCACCCTTCTGGGAAGCGGTCGGCCGGCATTTCTTCGACGTCGATTTCCCCAAGGCCGACTACCTGTCGATGGTCAACAAGCGGTTCATCGCCGAGCTGATGCCCAAGCACCCGATCTACATTCCGCTCCTGCCCAAAGAAGCTCAGGACGTGATCGGCGCCGTCCACGAGCACACCAAGCCGGCCCTCAAGATCCTCCAGGACGAAGGGTTCGAGAGCTGCGACCAGGTGGACATCTTCGAGGCCGGCCCGGTCGTCCGCTGCCAGTTGAACCAGGTGCGCGCGATTCGCGAGAGCCGAACGGGCGAGGTCGCCGCCCTGACGAATGAGCCGATCGAATCGGAGATGTTCGTCCTGGCTCACGCGGGCCAGAACTTCCGCGCCGGCAAAGGGCCGCTCAAGAGCGACGATTCCGGGCGCGTCACGTTGCCGTCCGACCTCGCGGCGGCGCTGGGCGTGGGCGTCGGCGACCGCGTCCGTTACGTGCCGATCAAAGCCCCGCACACCGCCGCGCGCTATCACGACGCGAACATTGCATTTGATTGACCAATGATGTCTTCCCACTTCATCAACAACATCTGGCGCGACGGCGCCGGCCCGGCCTTCTATTCCGAAAACCCCGCGACCGGCGAGCGCCTGGGTGAGTACCGCGCCGCCACCGCCGCCGAGGTGGACGATGCCGTTCGCGCCGCCAGGGGTGCATTTGATACCTTGTCCCTCCTGCCGATCGAGAAGCGCATCGAACACATCAATGCCTTCGGCGAGATCCTGAAGCGCGAGAAGAGCGCGACCGCCGACAACTCGCTCCCCATCTTGATCAGTAAGGAGACCGGCAAGCCCCTCTGGGAATCGCTGGGCGAGCTTGACGCGATGATCAACAAGATCGCCCTCTCCATCCGCGCGATGAAGGAACGCCGCAGCCCAACGGTCGAGACCAAGGGCGATCAGACCACCGCCACCCGCTACAAGCCGCACGGCGTCGTCGCCGTCTTCGGACCGTTTAACTTTCCAGGCCACCTGCCCAATGGCCACATCGTCCCGGCGCTGCTGGCGGGCAACACGGTCGTCTTCAAGCCCTCGGAGCTCACGCCCGGCGTCGCCCGCCGCATCATCGAGCTTTGGCAGCAATGCGGCCTGCCCGCCGGCGTGATCAACCTCCTTCAAGGCGCCCGCGAGACCGGTCAAGCGCTGGCGAAGCACCCCGGTATCGATGGACTGTTCTTCACCGGCTCGGTCGCCGCCGGTGTGGCGCTCAACAAGATGCTCGCCGACCAGCCGCACAAGATCGTGGCGCTGGAGATGGGTGGGAACAACCCGCTGGTCGTCTGGGACGCAGCCGACGTCAACGCGGCCGCGCTGGTCACGATCCAATCCGCCTACCAGACGACAGGTCAGCGCTGCTCCTGCGCCCGGCGCCTGATCGTCGAGCGCGGCCCGCACGGCGATGCGCTGATCCAGCGCCTGCTCGAGCTGATCCCGAAGATCCGTATCGGCCCCTGTACCGACCGCCCCGAACCGTTCATGGGCCCCCTGATCCGCCGCCAGGCCGCCGACAACGCCCTCGCCGCGCAACAACGCCTGCTCGACCTCGGTGCCCAGCCGATCCGCCTCATGACGCGCCTTTCCCCCCCTCCCGGTATTCCGGGAGAGGGCCGGGGTGAGGGCTCTTCCGCCTTCGTCACGCCCGGCCTGCTCGACGTCACGAACATCCCGAACCCACCCGACGAGGAGATTTTCGCCCCCCTGCTCCAAGTCATCCGGGTCGAGACCTTCGACGACGCCATTCGCCGCGCCAGCCGGACCGCCTTCGGCCTGTGCGCCGCGCTCATCGGCGACGACGCGCGCCTTTACGACCGCTTCTTCGCCCACGTGCGCGCGGGCGTCATTAACTTCAACCGCCCGACCACCGGCGCCTCCAGCGCGCTGCCCTTCGGCGGTGTCGGGCTGTCCGGCAACAACCGCCCCAGCGCCTATCACGCCGCCGACTACTGCTCCTACCCCATCGCCTCGATGGAACAGGCCCACCCGACCCTGCCCGCCACGCCCCCGCCCGGAATCGAGCTCAAGTGACCGCCGCCACTTGGCATTGACAATTGACCAGGCACAATTGACAAGATTCGCATGCTCCTGCCCGACCAGGTGATCCCGTTCCTCGCTCATGAGGACAAACTGCTCCGCAACCACGCCTGCCGATATTTCGAGGACGCGCACGACCCCTCGCCCCTGACGGCCGACGTCCTCTGGCAGGCGATCGACAAACTCGAGCCGGCCGAACCCTCGTCGCCGCTGGTCCACTTGCTGCCCAGGGTGCCCGGGTCCGATGATTCGACCGCGCGGCTGCTGGGGGCGCTCGCGCTGGACGATGACCGGATGGCCGATGTCGAAGAGGACCTTTGGCACGCGATGAGGGTCCTCGATATCGAACAGCTCGTCCGGCACCGCGATGCCGCCATGGCGCGGCTTGAGGGGACGGGCATGGAGCGGGTGCGGGCTCACCTGCAGGATCGGCTTGCCCTGGCAGAATTGCCCCTCGATGCCGTCTGGGATCGTCTGGTCGCGTTGGCGGGGGACACCTGCGACAAATACTGGTATGACCTGGATCACGACCATGTCGCTCGGCTGACCGAGGCGCTGGCGCGGCACGGAGACGACGTCGCCCGCCGCGCGATCGCGCTGGCCGAGTCCCCCGCCGACCAGAGCGGTTACGCGGACGTCTTCGCGATCCAGATCCTGGCGCGGATGAGACATCGCCCGGCCCTGGACCTGCTCGTGCGCCGGTTCGTCGAAGCCGACCCGGACGACGAGGTGCTCAACGAGGAATTGCTGGCCGCCGTGCCGCGGGTGGGCGGCGCGGACGCCGTTGCCGCGCTGGAACCGCGATTGCCCGCGGGCGGGGAGGACCTGCGCCGGTACGGAAGCGAAATGCTCTGGCGCATCAAGCGGCCCGAGGCGGAGGCGGCGATCCTCAGGCTCATCGAACGCCCGGAGGTCGGCGACGAACGCGACTTTTTCGCCGGGGCGCTGGGCTACCTGATCACCACCGACGGGCTGCCCCGTCTGCGGCGGATGGTGCTCGAAGAAGACTATGACCCGCGGATGTTCGACCTGAAGCACGACCTGGTTGCCTGTTCGCTGATGACGGGGTTCGACTTTCCCGAACTGGGCGCCCTGCGCGAAGAGGTCGTCGCCCGCGAACTGGAATTCGAGCGTCGCCTGGCCGCTGATAATCTCGGCTTGGCGGATGACGATTTCGAAGAGGAGGACGAACTTGAGGATGACCTGGGCTACTATCCCGATCTTCCACCCGTTCTGGACGACCGCCATCCCGCGGTGACGATGCCCATCCAGCGCACCGCCCCCAAGGTCGGCCGCAACGACCCCTGCCCGTGCGGCAGCGGGAAGAAGTACAAGAAGTGCTGTCTGGATAGGCAATAGATAGCGACCCGGGGGCGAGGCCTTATTTCCAGCGCTCCGCTTGCCGTGTCGGGTCCTTACATTCGCTCCGCATGCGCCGGCTTCTCCTGATTGGTCTGCTTCTCCTGCCCGGTTGCTTCGCGATGCGCGGGTCCTCGGGCGGCGGGCAGGTGAAGGGACCGCCGACGACCCGCCCGGTCAATCCGGCTGATATCGCCCTCCCGGCCGGCTTTCGCATCGAGGCCGTCGCCACCGGCCTGACCTTCCCCACCGGCGTCGCGTTCGACGATCAGAACCGGCCGTACGTGGTCGAGGCCGGCTACTCCTATGGCGAGGTCTTCGGCACGCCGCGTCTCTTGCGTATCGAGCCGGGCGGAGGCACGACCGTCATCGCCCAGGGGACCAACGGGCCGTGGACGGGTGTGGCCTATGACAAGGGCAACTTCTACGTCTCCCAGGGCGGCGCGAGCGAGGGCGGCGCGATCGTCCAGATCACCATGGACGGCCATATAACGCCACTGATCCGGAACCTGCCCTCCAAGGGCGATCACCACACCAACGGCCCGGCCATCGGCAAGGACGGCTTCATCTACTTCGGGATCGGCACGGCGACCAACTCCGGCGTAGTCGGCGTGGACAATTACGAATTCGGCTGGCTCAAGCGCGATCCGACGTTTCACGACATTCCTGCAAAGGACATCAAACTCCGAGGTCTGAACTTCACGACGGACAACCCGCTCGCGCCCGACAACGGCGTCAAGGCGACCACCGGCGCGTTCGTGCCGTTCGACACGCCGACCCAGCCGGGTGAGGTCATCAAGGGACAGATGCCGTGCACCGGGGCGATCCTGAAGATCCCGCTCGCCGGCGGTCAGCCGCAACTGGTGGCCTGGGGATTGCGCAATCCGTTCGCCATCGACTTTGCGCCGGACGGTCGATTGTTCTGCGCCGAGAACAGTTTTGACCAGCGCGGCAGCCGCCCGGTGTATGGGACGGGCGACGTCCTCTGGCAGATTACCCCGGGGACGTGGTACGGGTGGCCGGATTTCCATGCCGGTCAGCCGCTGACCTGGGCGGATCATTACCAGGGGCCGGGGGATCCGGCGCCGCAGTTTCTGCTGGCCGAGCATCCCAATCCCCCGCCCGACCCCGCCGCCATCCTGCCGGTGCATGGCAGTTACTGCGGGTTCGACTTCTCGCGCTCGGCCGATTTTGGCTTCCCCGGGCAGGCGTTCATCGCGGCGTTCGGCGACATGGCCCCGGCGGTCGGCAAGGTGCTGGCGCCCGTGGGTTTTCGCGTGGATCGCGTGGACGTCAACACCGGCCAGATCGAATCGTTCGCAGTCAACCGCGGCGAGGAAAGCGGCCCGGCGAGCAAGCTGGGCACCGGCGGTTTGGAGCGACCGATCGCCGCCCGCTTTAATAACGACCAATCCGCGCTTTACGTCGTGGATTTCGGGGTGTTGACGATGGAGGGCAAGCGGCCCAGGCCGCGAGAGCAGACCGGCGTGCTGTGGCGCATCGTGCGCGAGGGGACGAGATGAAATACGAGGATGGAAGATGGAAGATGGAGGATGGAGCGTGCGAACGGCCGTGGTTTGCCGTGATCCGTCGCCATCCTCAATTCGCTATCCTCCATCTTCGTTTTCTCCTCGGGATGGCGCTCTTGATCGCCGGCTGTGCCAGCTCGCGGCGGGAGGAGCCGCTGACCGGACCGTTGCCGCTGGCGGATCCGAAGCTGGTGGCGGGGCGGCAGGTGTTCATGCATCACTGCTACCAGTGCCACCCGGGCGGCAGCGCCGGGCTGGGCCCGAGCCTGAACGACAAGCCGCTTCCCGCGTTCGCGATACGCACGCAGGTGCGCAAGGGATTCGGGGCGATGCCGGCGTTCGACCAGTCGAGGATTCCGCCGGCGGATCTTGATAACCTGGTGGCGTACCTGCAAATGCTACGAAAGCATTCTTCCGGGTGACGGCCCTGCAAGTTGCCCGTAGCCCGATCCGCCTCGCCCGTGTTTTTTCGTTTTCACGGGCGGGGCGCCCGTGCTACGGGCTTTTTTGTTAAAACTCCGCATGGCCCGGCGTGCGGGGGAAGGGGATCACGTCCCGGATGTTGGCCATTCCTGTGGCGTAGATGATCGTGCGCTCGAAGCCCAGGCCGAAGCCCGCGTGGGGGACCGTGCCGTAGCGGCGGAGATCGCGGTACCAGCCGTAGTCGTCCTTCTTCAGGTGCATTTCTTCGAGGCGGCGGTCGAGCACGTCCAGGCGTTCCTCGCGCTGGCTGCCGCCGATGATCTCGCCGATGCCCGGCGCCAGCACGTCCATCGCCGCCACCGTCTTGCCGTCGTCGTTCTGGCGCATGTAGAACGCCTTGATCTCCTTGGGATAATTCATGACGACGACGGGCCGGCCGACGTGATCCTCGGTTAGCCAGCGCTCGTGCTCGGATTGGAGGTCCATGCCCCACTTGACGGGGAACTCAAATTTCTTGCCGCTCTTTTCCAATTGTCTGATCGCCTCGGAGTAATCCATGCGCTCGAAGCTGGCGGCGACGAATTTATCGAGGCGGTTGATCGCGTCCTTGTCGATCCGCTCGACGAAGAACTTCATGTCATCGCCCCGCTCGGCGAGGACGGCCTTGAAGATGTACTTGAGGAAGTCCTCCGCCAGGTCCGCGTCGGCCTTCAGGTCGGCGAAGGCGATCTCGGGCTCGATCATCCAGAATTCCGCCAGGTGCCGGCTGGTGTTGGAGTTCTCGGCGCGGAAGGTGGGGCCGAAGGTGTAGACGCGGCTCATGGCCATGCAGTAGGTCTCGACGTTGAGCTGGCCTGAGACGGTGAGGCTTGCGGGCTTGCCGAAAAAGTCCTTCGAAAAATCAATTTGGCCCTCGGGGGTGCGCGGCAGGTTCGCCAGGTCCAGCGTGCTGACGCGAAACATGGCGCCCGCGCCCTCGGCGTCGGAGGTGGTGATGATCGGCGTGTGGATCCAGAAAAAGCCCCGCTCCTGGAAAAAGCGATGGATCGCCATCGCCAGCGTGTTCCGCACGCGCGTGACGGCGCCGAAGGTGTTGGTGCGCGGGCGCAGGTGGGCGACCTCGCGCAGGTACTCCATCGTGTGCTGCTTGGGCTGGACGGGGTAGGTCTCCGGATCATCGACCCAGCCGATGACGGCGACGTTGTCGGCCTGGATCTCGAAGGCCTGGCCCTTGCCCTGGGACTTGACGAGCTTGCCGGTGACCCGGACGGCGCAGCCGGCGGTCAGTTTGGTGATCTCGGTGACGTAGTTGGGCAGCGCGTTGGGCGCGACGGCCTGGATGGAGTCGAAGCAGGAACCGTCGTTGACGGCCAGGAAGGAGAATCCGCCCTTGGAATCGCGGCGAGTGCGGATCCAGCCGTTGACGGTGATCCCCTGACCTTCGGGCACCTTACCCGCCAGCGCTTGGGCAACCGATACGTCCGGCATGATTGTTCCTCCGTGAGTCGAACGCCGGGTGATTATTCACGAGGGGACGCCGCAGACGCATCAATTCGACACGTTGCGCAGCAACCACTCCAGCGGGCCGTACTTGAACCGCCGCTTCCACACGTCGCTGAGCACGACCAGGAGGGCGTAGAAGAGGATGCCGAAGAGGATCCCGTGGGCGACCGTGCCGGCGCTGTGCCAGCCGCGCCGCCAGATCCACAGCGCCCCCACCGCGATGTGGAAGAGGTACCAGGTCAACGCCATCTGGCCCGTATACGCCAGCGCCGTGGTCAGCCGCGCCTTGGGCCAGCGCGACGCCGCCATCAGCGACAGCGCGATCACCGTCATCGCGGTCCCCACGACGGTCAGGATGAACACCGGCAGCGGCGGCATCGAGCCGGTGGCGCAGATCGTGTCGATCGTCTCCGGGCTGTAACCGTGCGGGTGCTTCATCCACAGGGCCATGCCCACGCGGGACACCGTCTCGACCCCGGCGACCAGCCCCGCGCCCCATAGGAGCATCCGATGACGCATCGAAGCCCGCGTCGTATCGATCCGACCCAGCCACATCCCGAAGACCAGCAGTCCCGCCCAGGGGATGACCGGCCGGAACCCGTTGAAGAACAGGTTGCGGATCGTCCCGGTGGGGGTCCACAACCCCTCGTACTGCATCGTGGTCCAGTCCCAATGGGCATCGTAATCCATCACGAGCATCAGGCCGGGGAAGGCCAGCACGATCCCGACCGCCACGGCCAGCAGCGTCGAGCTGCGCAGGGTCACCAGGCAGCCGGCCGCCATCATGGTCACGCCAAAGAGTCGCAGCACGTCACCGGGCCAGACGGCCTGGTTGATGAAGCCCATGGCCAGGAGGAACGCGCCGCGTCGCAGGAGCACGCCCCGGATCTGCGCGGGGGTCTGGCGGCGTGCCAGGAGGGTGACACCGACCCCGGCGAGCACGACGAAGACCGCCGAGGCGCGTCCGTCGATGAATTCCAGAAGTTTGCCGCCCCACCCGGTGGGCATGCTGGGGCCCAGGACCTGGGCACAGTGATCGACCATCATGGCGAGGATGGCGAACGCGCGCGCGAGGTCGAAGCCGATAATCCGGCGACTCGCCGGCTCGACGAGGACGTTCGCTGTCGATTCGCACTGGAGAGGCTGAATTCTCTCCCGTTCCGCCACGACACTCATCAGGACTCCAATCGAAGCCACCCTTTTATCGGCAAGCAGAAACGACTGCCATAGACGATTGGGTACGGGGGGCTTCTGGGACAGGACGGCGTGGGCGCTCCCATCCTATAAAGACCGACGCCAAAGCGTCCACGTCCGTTACGGCGAGATTGTGAAGGGCGATCGGTGGTCCACTGATATTCGGGAAGCGTCACCCGGCGAGCTTGCGCAAGAGCCACTCCAATGGGGCGTGACGCCACTTACGTTTCCAGAGGAGGCTGGCGGCGACCGGCAGGAGGAAAGCCGCGATCCCGGTGGCGAATGCCGTCCGCGAGGGGACATGGGTCGCCGTCATCCCTCGTGTGCAAACCGCTTGATGTATCGGATGAAGCCGCGAACCTGGTCCGCCAGGCGCTGGTCGACCGCCGGGTCGGTCAGGTTGCCCTCGGGGTCGAAGAGCTTAGTCACGTTGGAGATGAAGACGCGCACGGGGTAGGAATGGGCGTGGCGGTAGCCGAAGACCATCTGGAGCTGCTCGACCGCCCTTAGCCCCCCCCAGGCCCCCGATGCCTCGCCCACGTAGGCGACGGGCTTGTGCTCGAAGCTCTCGGGGAATTTTAAGAGATCGATGAAGTATTTGAGCGCGCCGGAGAACGAGCCGTTATACTCCGGCGTCACGACGTGGAGGCCGGACGCCTCCAGCACCTGCCGCTGGAGTTCGACCATGGCGGGGGGTTTGGCCGTGTAGACCGAGGGGAGGAAGATCTCAGGGGGGAGATGTTCGAGGTTGAGCAAGGTGGTCGGGACGTTTTCCTGGCGGTAATGTCCTTCGACGATCCGCGCGACGCGGAGCGCGTTGGAGTTTGGCCGGTTGGTGCCGGCGATGATCAGGATCGGGCCGTCGGGCATGGGATGAGTGGATTGGTCGTGTGGCGATCATAAGCGCGAGGTCGCGCGCGATTCAACCTGGGCGGTGCGCGCGCTTCGAGCGGAGGAGAGCACCCATGATGGACACCTGTGACCGCGGCCCGGCTCGGCGGCCGCGCCTTTCGGCTCGTGGAATGATCGTGGTGGCGGCGATCGCGGGGTGCGCCGGCATGGCCACCCCCCTCTCGGGGGCGACCCGTAGCTGGGTGGGGGGCAATTCGACCTGGGACAACGCCACCGCGTGGGATCCGGCCGGTCAGCCGCAGGAGGGCGACCAGGTGCTGATCGGGCAGAACGGCGCGACCGTCACGTACGCCAACCCGCTCGATCCGCGGGCCATCTACCCGGACCTGGGGATCGACGCGCCCGGCACGAACGGCGCCACCCTCAGCCAGGCGCAGAGCACGCTGAACTTGAACCAGTTCGTGATCGGCGGGTCAGGGACGGGGGCGATGGTTCACTCGGGCGGCGCGGTGAACGTGCTCACCGGGAACGTGGGTCTCTCGGTCGGCTCGGGGCCAACGGGGAGCGGGGCGTACACGCTGGGCGCATCAGCCATCCTGACGGTCACGGGACAGGTGACGGTCGGGGAACTGGGAACGGGGACGTTCACGCAGACCGGCGGGCGGATGATCGTGACGCCGCTGGGCGGATTTCCGGGTGTGTTGTCGATCGGCGCGAACACGGGATCGACCGGCGTTTACAACCTGTCGGGCGGCACGGTGGAAAGCGGTTCTGTTCAGCTCTCGCCGTTCGGCGGGGATGCGACGTTCAACCATTCGGCGGGCGCGGTCGTGCTGCCGGCGGATCTGTCGCTTGGCGACCCGACGCTGCCGGGGTTGACCGGCAAGGCACTCTACAATCACACCGGTGGGGCGGTGAGCGTGCAGCAGCTCAACATCGGCTCGACGGGCACGTTCAAGCAGGCGGGCGGGACGCTGCGGACCAACCAGCTCACGATCGACCTGGCGGGCGGGCGGGTGGACCTGACGAACCAGTCGATGGTCGTCGAATACTCGGGGACGACCTCGGCGATGGCGACGATCCGGACGTACCTCAAGGGTGGTTACAACGGGGGAGCGTGGGACGGCAGCGGGATCGGCTCGTCAGTTGCCGGGGCGAGCGGCGCGGTGGGCGCGGCCGAGGCGTCGGAGCTGCTGGGGATCAGCGGGACGAACACGGCGCAGTGGAACGGCCAGACGGTGGACGGGACGTCCGTGCTATTGCAATACACGCTGGGGGGGGACGCGACGCTGGACGGGGCGGTCGATTTCAATGACCTGGTGAAGCTGGCGCAGAACTACAACACGATCGGCCAGATGCGCTGGACGACGGGGGATTTCAACTACGACAACAACGTGGATTTCGCGGACCTGGTGCTGCTGGCGCAGAACTACAATACCGCCCTGCCGCCGGCGGGCGCGGTGCCGGGCGCGGGCGCGGCGTTCGAGGCGGACCTGGCGCGGGTGGTGGCCGGGGTGCCGGAGCCGTCAACATTCTCAGGGGCGGGTGTCCTGGCGTTGTTCGCATGGCGGCGCCGGCGGCACGGTTAGCACCCGACACCTGATCTCTTCCGGTGCGCGGAGCCGCAAGCGGCGATCCTCGGGCAGATCACATTGGGGTCTACTCTGGCATCTTCATTGCACCGCACAGTGCGATGAAACCATCTTCGACGGTCGAAATGACGCGGTATGTGGAGCGGGGTGAGCCGTCGCGCGCGGCGGCAACGGTCCCGCTCGTCGCCGAGAAACTTCACGTGGGGAAGCGGCGGGTGGAAACCGGACGCGTGCGCGTTCGAAAGGTGGTTCAGGAGGAGATGCGGACGGTGGCCGAGCCGCTAAAGCGGGAACAGGTGACCGTCGAGCGCCGGAAGGTGGAGCGGGTGGTATCCGGCCCACAACCCACACGGCGGGAGGGAGATGCGCTCATTATTCCGATTGTCGAAGAAGAGCTGGTAATCCAGAAGCGGCTGGTCGTGCGCGAGGAACTGGTCGTTCGAACGCGCGTGATCGAGGAGCGGCGCCCGCAGCGCATCGCGGTGCTGCGGGAGGAGGCGCGGGTCGAGCGGCAGGGCCCGCAGGATCGATGGGAGCCGATCGGGAATTCCGATGAGGCGGCAACGCCACCGGGCGCGACTGCGGGGAATCCGGGCAGAATGGATAAACGTGGCACGAAGGTTGCTCGACCGGCACGCAGACAAGGGCGGCGGCGGAAGTGACGGTCCCTGTCGCGCACGTCTTCGCAAGATCTGCACGAATCACAAGGTTCAGGTGACTTGATTGAAAGGAGCCTCATCATGGCTAAGACGATCGTTGGACTATTTGACAATTACACGGATGCCCAGGCGGTGATCGGGAAACTGACCGGGCTGGGCATTGCACGGGATCAGATCAGCGTGGCACGGCAGGAGGACGCGACCGCGGCGTCGCGGACGGGGAGCGCCGCGGACGAGGCGCGAGCCGATGCTGCCGGCCGCGGCGCGGCGACCGGGGCTGGGGTGGGCGCGGTGATCGGCGCCGGGGCGGCGCTGGCGCTGACGCTGGTTCCCGGGCTGGGGATCGCCGCCGCGGGTCCGCTGCTGGCGGGCTTGATCGGCGCGGGTGTCGGCGCGGCGGCGGGCGGGATCGTCGGCGGGTTGATCAACGCGGGGGTGCCCGAGGAAGAGGCCGAGTACTACGCCGAAGGCGTGCGCCGCGGCGGGACGCTGGTCAGCGTACGGACCGAAGACGCGATGGCGGAGCGCGCCGCCGACATCATGAATCGCCACAACGCGATCGACGTGGAAGAGCGTGCGGCGACGTGGCGGCAGAGTGGCTGGACGCCGCGCGGCACGGCGCAGGGGCGCGAGATGGCGGGCGCCGGGAGCGTCGCCGGCGGCGGGCGCCCGGACGTGGGCCGCGCCAGCGAGCGGTCCGACTGGAAAGGCAAGGCGGCTGCGGGGGGCGAACGGACGAAGGTTCCGGTCGTCGAGGAGAACCTGAACATCGGCAAGCGCGAGGTGCGCGCGGGCGGGGTGCGCGTGTACGCCCACGTGACGCAGCGCCCGGTCAGCGAGAACGTCACGCTGCGCGAGGAGAAGGTGAACGTCGAGCGGCGCCCGGTCGACCGTCCGGTGACCGACGCGGACCTGCGGAACCTCAAGGGACAGCAGACGATCGAGGTGACCGAGACGCGCGAGGTGCCGGTGGTCGAGAAGCAGGCCCGCGTGGTCGAGGAAGTCGTCGTGAACAAGACGGCGCAGGAGCGGCAGCAGACCGTGCGCGACACGGTGCGGCACACGGACGTGCGGGTCGAGCAGATACCGGGGACCAACCCGGATTTCCGCGACGAGGATTACCGCGAGAACTACAACCAGACGTTCGCCGGCACGGGCATGAGCTACGAGGCGTGCCGGCCGGCGTACATGTATGGCGCCGAGCTGGCGCGTGACCAGCGATATCGCGGCAAGGACTGGAGCAGCTTCGAGTCGGACGCCCGCCGCGACTGGGAATCCCGAAACCCGGGCAAGGAGAGCGCCTGGGAGCGGATGAAGAACGGGGTGCGGTACGCGTATGACCGGGCGAAGGCGAAGCTGTGAATTGGTAGCGCGCGACACGCGCGCGGGTCGTGTTCATCAACAAGCGGTCCGTCCGCGCTCGAGGTCGGACCGCTTTTCCCCATGGTGATGGACTCGCCCTCGCGGTTCCGTGCGCGCGCTCGCGACCAAATCCAAACGCCGCTCACGCTGGTAGACGCGCCCTCGGCCGTCGCGTGAGGACGGTTTCCGATGCCCCCTTGTCGGGCCACTCGCCAGGCAGGTCTTCGTTGAAGAACTGGTCGTTACCCGGCCCCGCGGGTGATGCTATCCGCGGCGCTTCCGTTAGGATTGACGACGGGCTGGGTCGTGACGGCTGTGGGGTTGGTGCTCGCGTTATCGTGGGCGAGCTTGAAATGGGCGCCGTTGCCGTCCATCGCGTCATTGCCAGGGCCGCCGTCGATCCGGTCGGCGCCGTTGCCGCCGCGGGCCTGGGAGGGGATGAAGAATGGAGTGCGGTACGCGTATGATCGCGCGACGGCGAAGATGTGATTTGCGACCGTGCGGACCTCTTGATGCCGTCGATCCCGGAAATTGCGGCCTGCCGGTTTTTGCCGCCGGGCGGCATCGTTTTGGGGATTGCCCGAGAAAAAACGGCCCCCGTCTCTCTTGCCTTTTTGCGTCCGTGCCCTTTTGTCCGTCTACTCACTGCATCCCCAGATGACGCACAACGGCCATGACAGGGCTTTCAGGGCTTTCCTGTCGAGTTTCCCGTCCTTAAGCTTTCTGTTAATTTCCTCGATCTTTTCGGGCGGAAAATCCGCGTCAATTCTTTTCAGCAGTTTTTGTAGCCTTTCCTTTTTTTCGTCATCGCCGCCATCGCCGACTTTCCGCTGAACTTGCCGCTCGAACTCCACCCGAATCTTCGGATCATCCTTCAGCTTTTCGATTTCTTCGGATAGGGGACGCTCCTTCGCTTTTCCCGCAATGAGGTCGTAGACCTTCTCCGCTTCGGGCTTAAGTTTCTCAGCGGCCGCGACGCCGCGCGCGAGGAATGCAATAACAAGCACCGCGTGAACGGCCGTAACGGATCTCCTGTTCATCGTATCGCTCCTCAATTTCGCGGCTTGCCGGAAGGCAGTGTGTGAGTGCTCGCGCGCGCGCCTGTCGCGCATATTTACGTTAAACATAAGATCGAACAATCAGGATCAACGCCCACACGACCAGAAGCACCGCCAGGATCAATGCGAGCATCTGAACCAATGACAATATCGCGAACGCACCATGAAAAATGGTGAACGCCTGCGCCGCCCCTACTTCGGGAAAGCATCCGAACGCCAATATGCCCGCGCAAAGGGAGATGAGGCAGGCCACTCCCGCGTTCGTCAGAATGATCCATGCCGGTTTGCTGACGTATGCCCGTTCTTCCGGCTTGCGGTCGATGGCCTTCATTATGAAAGCCAATATGACGCCGGCAGCGAGGAAGAAGTAATTCAAGGTCGTCGCCGTCTGCGCGAACGCCCAGTTTAGTGCGTCCTTGCGCTCCCACTCGTAGACGGCCTTATTGTCGGTGGTGAGAATTGACACCGGCCTAGTCGTGGAGGGACGCGAAACCGGCGCGATGACCGAGGGCCGCGTCAACCCGAAGATGATCGCCGTGACCCCGATCACTGAAATCACCCCCGGGCCAATCCAGAATCTGACGCCGTCCTTCATGAGGCGCGCTTTCCCTGCCGGTAACCAGCCCGGCATAGCTTAATGTCTGCCGTTGACCATGCCGACGGCCTGGCCGTAGACGCCGACGCACTCGCGCGCCGCGTCCACCCAGGTGCGCTTGCGGACGTCGAAGCTGCCGTGCTGGCGGAGGGTGCTGGCGAGCGGGGGGTGGCGGAGGACGGCGACGATCTTGTTCGCCATCTCGTTGACGTCCCAGAAGTCCACCTTAAGGGCGTGGTTGAGGATCTCGGACACGCCCGATTGCTTGGAGACGATCACGGGCACGTCGTGGCTCATGGCCTCGAGGGGCGCGATGCCGAACGGCTCGGAGACCGAGGGCATGACGTAGAGGTCGGCCATCTTGAAGACGCGTTCGACGTCGGCGCCGCGCAGGAAGCCGGTGAAGAGCACCTTGTGCCCGATGCCCATGCTGGCGGCCATCTCGATGGTCCGGCGGATCATGTCGCCGCTGCCAGCCATGACGAACTTCACGTTGTCCATGACCTCGAGGACCTTTTTGGCGGCGGCGAGGAAGTACTCGGGCCCCTTCTGCATGGTGATGCGGCCGAGGAACAG
>DATBFY010000238.1:0-5065 GCA_036558265.1 Tepidisphaeraceae bacterium
CCGATCAGGCCCTCTACGACGCCAAGGCCGCCAACCGCAATTGCGTGAAGGTCTACGCCCAGCATCCCACCCCCAAGTCCGAATCGAATACCAAGTCTGAACCGGTTAAGGCGGCCTGAACGCGACCGGCGAGGCCGCTTCAGCGGCCGAGACCCGGCCGGCAACTGAGCTTTCTCTCCGCCCCACCTTATCATATTCCTGCTAATCTTGCGGGAGCCCATGTTTTACCCTCCCCGCCGGTCTGATTCTTCTTGACCCTCACGATTCGCGCGAGATACAAGCCATTCGATAGCCGATCGATGCGGTGCCGCGTGCCTCAAGCAACCGCCGGCGGTGACGCGCGCCCCGCGGAATCGATCGCCCACGTCTACCCACCGGGGAGAGCACATGAGGGAACTCGCAATTCGTCCAGGACGGCCAACGCCCTGCGGCATGCATCGCTCGGTCATCGCCAGCCTCGGGTGTGTTGTCGCCATCGGCGCGCCTGCGCTGCCGACCTCGGCAGCGGCGATCTACCGCACAGTCGTCCTGTCCGGCACGCAGGCTCCAGGCACGCCGACGGGCGCGAAATTCCGCGCCTTTTCAAACGTCCTGCTCACTTCGGACGGGAAGACCGTGTTCTCGGCGGATCTGCAAACGGGCTCGGGCGGCGTCACGTCGCAGAACAGCACAGGCATTTGGTCCGAGGCGCTGGGCCCCCTGTCCCTTGTCGCGCGCATCGGCGACCAGGCGCCGGGTACGCCGACGGGTACCAGGTTTCAAAGCTCGGACGTCCCGATCATCGGTCCGGACAGGCAAGTTGCGTTCGTGGCTTATTTGACCGGTGCCGGCGTCACCTCGCTGAACGACACGACCGTATGGGCCCAACAGTCGGGTGGCGCGCTGACGCTCGTCGCCCGCGAGGGCGATCCGATCCCCAACGCGCCCGCGGGGACGACCATCGCCGATATCGCCGCCGAACGACAACTGGCGATCGGCCCCGCTGGCAAGACGTCATTCGCGGCGTTCCTCAAGGGACCGGCCGCCAATGGCAGGGGCATCGTCTCCTCCGACGGCACGACGCTTGCCCTCGTCGCCCAATCCGGCACGCAGGCCGCCGGCCTCCCAGCCGGGGCCAACTACGGCACCTTCGAGTACGGCATGCTCGGGACCGACGCGCAGGCCAACGTCGCGTTCTTTGGCTTGCTCCAGGTCAACGGCGCCACGGTGACGGATGCCAGCGACGACGCGATCTGGCATGGCAACGCGGGCAATCTCCGGCTCGTCGCCCGACAAGGCGACCCGGCCCCGGGAGCGCCCGCCGGTACCGCCTTCGGCAATCTCGGCCCGCCCACCGTCAACGCCAACGGGCAGGTCGCCTTCCGCGCCGAGTTACCCGGCGGCGGCAGCGGAATCTGGTCCGAAAGGAGCGGCGGCACACTCGCCGCCGTCGCCCGCGCCGGCGAACAAGCCCCGGGAACGCCGGCCGGCGCCACCTTCGACTATTTACGCGACCAGGCCATCAACGACGCCGGCCGGACCGCGTTCGTCGGGTCGCTAGAGCTCAACGACGGTGGTGTGACCTCGTCGAATGACACCGGAATCTGGTCCGATGGCAGCGGCGCGCTGGCCCTGATCGCTCGCGAGGGGAGCCAGGCGCCCGGCACGCCGCCCGGTGCCGTCTTTGACCTGCTCGACCCGCCCGTGATGAACGGCGCCGGGCGGGTCGCCTTCCGCGCGCGACTGCTGTCGGGCAGCGGCGGGATCACGGCCGACAACGACCTGGGCGTCTGGGCCGAAGACCCCAATGGCGTGCTGTCCCTGGTCGTCCGCGAGGGCGATCCGTTCGAACTCGCGCCAGGCGACGTCCGGACGATCCAGGGCGTCGGTTTCAGGGACGACACGGGCCCCAGTGACTTTCCCGGTGCCGCCTACACCGATGACTACACCCTGGCCTTCTCCCTCCTGTTCACCGACGGAACCGACGGCGTCTTCACCGCGACCCTGGTCCCCGAGCCCGCTACCGCAGGACTCGCATTGCTCGCGGCGTTTGCAATGCGCAGGCGCAGTCGCCGGCGGATCTAAACCCCGCGCCAAAATCCCGCAATTTTGGTGCGCGCCCGTGACGCGCGCGGCGCAACCGCCCGCCACGAAAAATAAAAAATATTTCACCCGAAAACCCGAGCAAATCCTCACCTTCGCAATTTGGATGCGCACCGGCGCGTCACCGGCGCGCAACCCCGCTCCCATAGGTGGAGGACACTCTCACGATGAGCCAACAGCGCCACGGCTACGCGGTTTGGAGTTCACGCTTTAGCGTGTCTTCAATTCAACGCACGCTAAAGCGTGAACTCCGAACCGACTCCCCAATTCTCCCCAAAACTCCCCATCCCGAAAAAAAATCCGCGCGCAACCCGCCCAGCTTCACACCTCCCCTCATCCCCTCATCGTCGCGCGCCCGGCGCAAAACGAAGCCAGATCCCGGACCGTGCCTACCCACCCGCCAACACCACCCCCCCCGACCCGGTATTCTCTTCAAACGCCAGGAGCATCCCGACCATGATCACCCGACGCGACCTCATCGCCTCCGCCGCCGCCGGCCTGGCCATCTCTGCCACCGCGCGTGGCCTCGCCACGGCCGCTGAACAGGCCCAGTCCGGCCCGACCGCCCCGGAAGGTTGGACCGGCACTTCCCCCCGCGACGAGATCCGCCCCGACTTTTCCTTCGACCCCAGGGGCGGCCCCGCCGGAAGCCCGGCCCTGGTCATCCGCGCCGACACCCGCGAAGGCCTCGACGGCTGCTGGACCAAGACCTTCGCCATCGAGCCCGGCCGCCATTACCGCTTCTCCGCCCTCTACCGCGCCTCCAACGTCTCCATCCCCCGCCGCAGCATCGTCGCCAAGCTCGATTGGAAGGACGCCAAAGGCCACGCCGTCCCCCTCGACACCCCCGCCGTCTCCAACGTCCTCCAGCACATGCGCGCGATGGCTGAGACTGAGTTCCCGCCGACCGGCCCCACCGGCCCCGACGGCTGGACCCAAATCTCCGGCACCTACCGCGCCCCCGCCGGCGCGACTCAAGCCGTCGTCCGCCTGCACCTCCAGTGGGCGCCCAACGCCGAGGTCCGCTGGGCCAACGTCTCGCTGGCAGCCACCGAGCCGCTGGGCCCGCGCAAGGTGCGACTGGCCGCCGTCCACTTCCGCCCGACCGGCGGCAAGACCCCCGCCGACAACTGCCGCCTCTATGAGCCGCTGATCAAACAGGCCGCCGACCAGCGCGCCGACCTGGTCGTCCTGGGCGAAACGCTCACCTACGCGTGGCTTGGCAAACCCTTCCACCAGGTCGCCGAGCCGATCCCCGGACCGTCCACCGAGTACTTCGGCCAACTCGCCAAGGCCCACAATCTCTACATCGTCGCAGGTCTCGTCGAGCGCGATCGGCATCTGGTTTACAACACCGCCGCCCTGCTCGGTCCTGACGGCCGCCTCGCCGGTAAGTACCGCAAGGTCTGCCTCCCGCGCGGCGAGGTGGACGGCGGCATCGCGCCCGGCAATGACTACCCGATCTTCCAGACGCGCTTCGGCCGACTGGGCATCATGATCTGCTATGACGGCTTCTTCCCCGAGGTCGCCCGCGAGCTCTCCAACCGCGGCGCCGAGGTGATCGCCTGGCCGGTCTGGGGCTGCAACCCCCTGCTCGCCCGCGCCCGCGCCTGCGAGAATCACGCCTACCTGGTCAGCAGCACCTACGAGGACGTCTCGGGCGGCTGGATGATCTCCGCCGTCTTCGACCACACCGGCGAGCCCATCGCCCACGCCGACAAGTGGGGCACCATCGCCGTCGCCGAAGTCGATCTGAACGCCCGCACGCGCTGGCCCAGCCTCGGCGATTTCAAGGCGCACATCCCCCATCACCGTCCGATCGCCGTGGGCGAACCGCACATCGCGTGAACCTGGTTCGTCAACGGCGGCTCTGCGAAAGTTGGCAACCCGGCCCTGGCGGGACGATCCTTGGTACAATCAGCGCTCAGTCCCCGCGCGGCCAGCCACGGAACGTCCGGCGTTCGGCCGCGGACGGCGAGATATCCGCGACGTCGAGAGCGGAAGAGAGGTTGCCGCAATGTCCTACGAGCACCTTCTCGATCAGGTCCCGGTGTGGGGCTTTTTCATCCTAATCGAGGCGATCACCCTGGTCCCGATCGAGCTGGGCCAGCGGCTGGGGGAGCGACGCCGGCAGAACCCCCGTCGCGAACACGAGGGGCCCGTCGGAAACGTCGTCGGGGCGACACTCGTCCTGCTCGGATTCATGATGGCGCTCACACTGGGCGCGGCACAGGCCCGCTTCGACGCCCGCAAAGAGGCGCTCATCGACGGCGTAAACGCGATCGAGACGGCGTACCGGAACGCATCCCTGCTGCCCGAGCCACACCCGGGCGAGGTTCGGAAACTGCTGCGCGAGTACGTGGAAATCCGCCTGCAGATGCCTCATTTCTACCACGACCCCGATCGAATGCAGCAAATGGACAACCGCGTGCGGTCACTGCAGCGGGCGATCTGGTCGCATGCCGAGACGCTGGACAAGGCAGATCGGAATTCCGAGATCTATGCCCTCTTCACCTCGAGCCTGAATGAGGTTTTTCAGGTCCATAACAAGCGCGTCATCCTCGGCGCTCGGTACCGCACCCCGATCCTGGTGTGGGTGGTCCTGATCATCGTTACGACCGTTACGATGTTCGGCGTGGGGTTCCAGTTCGGACTTGCCGGCAACCGGAGCCTGATCGCCAACCTGCTGCTCGCGCTGACGTTCGCCCTGGTGATGGTCATCATCTTCGAGCTCGATCAGTCGGGCCGGGGCGTGATTAACGTGAGCCAGCAGCCCATGTTCGAGTTGCACGAGCGCCTGAAGGCGCAACCGTGACGCGCGCGCGCGCGCGCGCGCGTGTGCCATCGCCGCACAGACGGAGACACCCGAATGCTGAGAACCAGGGAACATCAACGGATTCGGGAAGCCGCACGGCTCCCCTGGCGCTTCTGGGGGCCCTACCTGAGCGAACGCCAGTGGGGCACGGTTCGCGAGGACTACAGC
>DATBFY010000239.1:0-4602 GCA_036558265.1 Tepidisphaeraceae bacterium
GACCCGGCCAAGCCCGATGCGACCAAGCCCGAGACGCCGAAGACCGATACGTCTGCGGCCAAGCCCGAGGTGACCCCGCCGGTGCCCAATCCGATCCCGTCCGAGCCCACCCAGCCGACGGCGGACGTGCCCAAGCCCGCCGAGACCAATCCGCAACCCGCGGAGACCCCGAAGACGGACAGTGCGGCGGTCGTGGCCGATCCGGTCAAGGCACCGGCGCCCAAGGTTGAGGCGCCGGCACCCAAGCCGGCCGCCCCGACATTCGAGATTCCCCAGACCACCGAGGCCGCCGAAAACGCCTTCGACAAGGCCGACGCCGCTTATCTGGCCGCCAAGGACCAGGCGCTCGACCAGCAGCCGCTGGATACGATCATCCAGCAGTTCGAGGCGGTCACGAAGAGCGACGCGCTGCCGGAATCCTTGCGGCGGATCGCCGAGGCGCGGCTGATCACCGTCAAGGCCCGCAAGACCGCCCAAGCCGAGCTCTTTCAGGTCCGCCAGAACCAGGAGGACCTGAAGAAGAAGCAACTTTCGCTGGAGGCCGAGCAGCAGGAGCTTCAGAAACGGATCACGGAGAACACCGTCAAGGTGTACCAGGCCGTCGGCACGCTCCAGCCCTCGAGCCTGCAGCGCGGACAGGGCACGATTTACCGCGTGACCGACCCGGCGACCGGCCGAACCGTCTGCTACATGCGCACGCAGGACCCGGCGACGATCAAGCTGATCGGCCAGTTCGTCGGGATCAAGGGACAGTTCTCGGAGGACGCCCGGTTGGGCGCCAAAGTGCTCGCGCCGACCGAAGTGACCCCCTGCGATCCGGGCAGGGTGCATCAGACGATCACGGCGCAGATCATTCCGCCCAGCCTGATGCCCAGGGAGCCGGCGGCACAGGCCGCCACCGATCCGACCCCGGTTGAGCCGCAACCGCAGCAGTAACCCCGGACGTTCCGTTTATGCGATGAACACCGGCCCGCGGGACGACCGTTCCGCGGGCCACATCATTATGGGATCACAAATCGTCTTGCCTTCCGGGCCGCACCAATCCGATAAATAGGATGAGGTGTCCGCGATCAATCCATTCTCGGGTTACGTCGCCCAGGGCAGCCAGGTCGAGCGCACCCAGGCGGACGACAAGTCACGCCAGGTGAAGCGCGAGCAGGCGCTCTCGAAGAGCGTGGCCGCCCAGGACGACCAGCTCGAGCACCAGGTGGAAAGCGCCGACGCAATCGTCTCGATCCACGACGACGGCGGCCAGCAGCAGCAGAACCCATCGCAACAGCAGCGCAGGCAGCCGGCGCAGCCGGATGAAGGTGGGGACGGCGAGCTCCCGCGGCTCGATGTCACCGCGTGAAGTGCCAGAGGAAGATCCCCGCCGCCACCGCCACGTTGAGCGAGTCGGTGCCCAGCCGCATCGGGATCGTCACCCGCCACTGACAGAGTTCGATCCACTCGCGCCCGAGCCCCTGCGCTTCGTTCCCCAGGAGGATCCCAAGCCGCCGCGGACGTCGGACCGCCTCCAGCCGTTGCGCGTCCGCGTCGAGGACGGTCGCGACCAGCTCGACATCGTGTCGCTCGTGCAGCAGGCGCAGGTCGCGCGCCAGGTCGTCGCTGCGGACGATGGGGAGGTAGAACGCCGCCCCCATCGAGACACGAACGCTCTGACGGAAGAACGGATCGCAGCAGCGCTGGCCGAGGATCATCGCGGTCGCGCCAAAGCCGGCGGCGATGCGGATCAGCGCGCCCAGGTTGTCGGTCTTCTCGATCTCCGGGCAGATGACCAGCGTGACCGGCTCCCCGGACGGGGCGCGGGTCATGACGTCGTCGATCGTCGGGCTGGGCTCGCGAATGCCGACGGCCATCACGCCGGAGTGAAACTTGTAACCCAGGATCTGGTTGACCAGCGCCGCCGGCGCGACGTAGAGCGGGATCGATTCGGGTACCAGCGGCGACATCCCGGTGACGTGGCGGTCGGCGATCAGGACCGACTCGGTGGCCAAGCGGCTCGCGAGGAGACGTTTTACCAGGTGCTCGCCCTCGGCGATGAAGCGGTCGCCCTGTCGTGCGAGCTCGCGCTCCTTGAGATTGCGATAGCCGGCCAGGCGCGGGTCGTCGAGGGAATCGATGGGGATGAGGGGCATGGGTGAGGCGTGGCGGGTTGAGCGGGAAATCCGGGGCGGTGCTTTGGCCGCGTAGCTCCCGCCGCCCTGTCCCGGCTTGCGGGCGATCTACTTCGTCACGCGTATCGCCTGGTGGCCGATGTCCTTGCGGTAGTGCATGCCTTCGAAGCGGATCTTTTCAATGGCCTGGTAGGCGCGGCGCTGGGCGTCGGCGATCGTGTTGCCCAGGGCGGTGACCGCCAGGACCCGTCCGCCGTCGGTCAGGAGCACGCCGTTCTTCTCGCGGGTGCCGGCGTGGAAGACCTTGACGTCCGGGATGGCATCGGCCTCGCTCACTCCGGTGATCGGGACGTCGGTGAGGTACTTGCCGGGGTAGCCCTTGCTCGAGGCGACGACGCACAGGGCGGGGCGCGGGTCCCACTTGAGCGTGACCTTGTCGAGCGTGCCGTCGGCGACGGCGAGCATGGCTTCGAGCAGGTCGCTTTGCAGGCGCATCATCAGGGGCTGGGTTTCCGGGTCGCCGAAGCGGCAGTTGAATTCCAGCACCTTGGGGCCGTTGGGGGTGAGCATGAGTCCGGCGTAGAGGATGCCCTTGTATTCGATGCCGTCGCGCACGAGGCCGTCCACGACGGGGACGAGGATCTGGCGCTCGATGTCGCGGAGCATTTTCTCGTTGACGACGGGCGTGGGGGAGTAAGCCCCCATCCCGCCAGTCATCGGGCCGGTGTCGCCGTCGTCCACGGGCTTGTGGTCCTGGGCGGACTCCATGACGTAGATGTTCTTGCGATCGACGAAGGCGAGGATGGAGCACTCGGGGCCGGTGAGTTTCTCCTCGATGACCACGCGCGCGCCCGCCTCGCCGAAGGCCTTGTCGCGCATGATCGAGGCGACGGCGGCGAGCGCCTCGTCGGTCTTCAGGCAGACGCTGACGCCCTTGCCCTTGGCCAGGCCCGCGGCCTTGACGACCAGCGGCCCGCCGCGGATGCGGATCCACTCTTCGGCGGCGCGGGGGTCGGTGAAGCTTTTCGCCTCCGCCGTCGGGACGGCCTGGTGGCGCATGATCTCTTTCGCGAACCACTTGTCGGCCTCGAGCTGGGCGGCGGCCTTGTTGGGACCGAAGACCTTGATGCCGGCGGCCTGGAGATGATCGGCCAGTCCCGCGGCGAGCGGGTCCTCCGGGCCGATGACGACGAACTCGATCGCGTTCTCCCTGGCGAACCGCCGGATCTTGTCGAACTCCGAAACGCCGATCGCGAGGTTCTCGGCCACCTGCGCCGTGCCCGGGTTTCCCGGCGCCGCGAAGAGCGCCGTGACCCGCGGGGAGGAGGCGAGCTTCCAGGCCAGCGCGTGTTCGCGGCCGCCATTGCCGACGAGGAGGACTTTCATGAGGCGTGGGAGTGTAGTTTTCGGGTGGGGTGGGGACAAGGGAGGCGTTTGGTCAGATCGTCGGGCGGGTGGCGTCTTGTAATTGATGGTTGTGTTTGATGTCCCGCGCTGCGCAACCGCAAGCGACTGACGGATGGTTCGGCGAGGTCCGGGAGGTCAGGAAACGGTTGACAAGCGGCGGAATGCGCCTATCCTGACGCGTTGAGACAATTGAATAGTGATCGGGGCGTAGTTCAGCTTGGTTTAGAACGCTAGACTGGGGGTCTAGAGGTCGCAGGTTCGAATCCTGTCGCCCCGACTTGACGAGACAAGAAGCCCTTCGGCGCGCGCGTCGAAGGGTTTTCTTTGTGGTTGGTTGGTGGGTTGGGCCCTGGGGCGCAGGATCAGCCAATGAATCCGAGCGTGGACCCCGGTCGAAGCGATCCGCTGGGCGCGACCCTGCGGGACGGGGGGGCCAATTTCAGCGTGTTCTCGCGCAGCGCCGAGGGGGCGGAGTAGGCGTGGCACGGCGTGAAGGTCGACCGACCGGACTGGGGCGACTCGTCCCACAGCATCGCGTTCACCGCGGAGCTCCGGCAGGACAGGGTACCGGTGCACGTGATCCTCAACGCCTACTGGGAGGCGCTCGAGTTCGCGTTGCCCAGGGAGTTCGGCGGCCAAAAGCTCTCGTGCGCCGGTGGATCGACACGTTCCTGGACGCGCCGAACGACATCGTCGACTGGCGGGAGGCGGTGGCGATCACAGGCACCACCTACCGCGCCGAGGCGAGGTCTGTGGCACTTCTTTTCGCCGCCCTCTGAACGTGCGCGGGGGTTACTTCGGGACTCGGTCCCGCGCCTTGGCGATTCCGTCAAGGTCGCCCAAGGTCAGCACGGGGCCCTCCGCGCTCCCCCGTTCGATCGCCTCGATCGCCGCCATTGGCACAGGCGTGGGCGCGCCGCCGGGGGCGGCTTCGGGCGCCCTCGCCGACGAAATCTTCCTCAACACCGAGTGGGAGGGGCGGAGCTACTGGGTCTCGAACCTGCTGGAGACGAAAATCTACCAGACGCACGCGGCGGGCGAACTCTTCTTCCAGAAGCTCGAACGACTCCTGCTCGAC
>DATBFY010000240.1:0-8264 GCA_036558265.1 Tepidisphaeraceae bacterium
CGGTCGATTCCGCCACCAAGATCGGCGGCGGGTACATCTGCCTGAACTTCACGGACGCCGGCCTCCCGGCCATGAGCTACTACGACGCGTTCAACGCCGACCTCAAGTTCGCCGAGCGCTCCAGCCGCGGCAAGTGGACCACCACCACTGTTGCCGCCAAGAACAGCCAGGGCCTCTACACCGACCTCGCCTTCACCTTCGACACCGACCAGCCCGCGATCGTCTACTACAACAAGACCTCCGACTCGGTCGTGCTCACCTATCGCAAGACCGACATGACCTGGAACTTCGAAACCCAGGTGACCGGCGGCGGCCGGAACGTCACCCCCGCGGACGGCGTCGCCGACGACGGCATCGCGCCCGCCCTCTACCTGACCTGGTTCGACACCGCCAGCGGCGGGTTGAAGGTCGATACGTTCTAAAGCCCCCGGCACGAAGATCGATCTGTTCTGCTCCGGACGAGCCCGCGCCACGTGGACGCGGGCTCGTCCATTTTCGCGCGCGCCGATATGTGCTCCCGCGCTCATCCTCGGGTGGGGTAGACATTCTGGCTGCCCGAGAAAGAAATCAGGAAAAGCGACCGCGCGCAAATTGTTCGACCTATGGTACGTTGCTGGGCTTCAAGGGGTGGCCTTGGAACTGGAATCGGGGTGGGCATGGATGGATCTCGGTTTGAGGCCTTGGGGCTTCCCTGACCACTGCGGGTTTCCAGCCCAATCTGGGTGCAGTTTGCGTTCGTCAACGCCGGTCGCCGGCGAGGAGGTCTGGCGCGCGCGTGCACACACCGCTGCCGCCGCGCGCCGCGGGCCCAATCCCACGGGTGACGTGTCTCGCGAAGAGCGTCTCATTTGCACCTTTGTAGAGGAGTCGAGCAATGAATCCCTCAATGCGTTTCAGTCAGGGGAGAGGTTCTGCGCTTGCGATCGTCCGGCCTTCCCGGGCATTCCGCCTGGAACAGCTCGAAGGGCGGTGGATGATGTCGGGAACCGGGGGGGCAGCGTCGACGGCGGGCGCGCCGCCCATCGACGGGATCGGAAACAACGTCGCCAACCCGGCCTGGGGAAGCACCGGCCAGCAACTTCTGCGGACGGCGCCGGCGGCGTACGCCGACGGGGTCTCCACCCCCGCGGGCGCCACCCGGGCGGGCGCGCGGGCGGTGAGCGACCTGGTCGCCGCCGCATCGCCGGAAGGAACGATCAATGACCGCAACATGTCCGCATTCGTCTATGCCTGGGGGCAGTTCATCGATCACGACATCGACCTGACGCCCAACGGCTCGCCCGCCGAATCGTTCAACGTGCCCGTGCCCGCGGGAGACCCCTACTTCGACCCGTCCGATACCGGCACGCAGGTGATCAGCCTGAACCGCTCGCAGTACGACCCCGCAACCGGCACTGCTGCGGACAACCCGCGACAGCAGGTCAACGTGATTACGGCCTATATCGACGGCTCGATGGTCTACGGATCCGACCCGACCCGAGCGGCGGCGCTGCGCTCGTTCGCCGGCGGACGCCTGAAGACCAGCGCGGGCGACCTCCTGCCCTTCAACACCGACGGTCTGCCCAACGCCAACGACGCCCACCTCTTCCCCGACGATCAGCTCTTCCTCGCCGGCGACGTCCGCGCCAACGAGAACATCGAGCTCACCGCGCTGCAAACGCTCTTCATGCGCGAGCACAATCGCATCGCCGACGGGCTGGCGGCTGCCAACCCGGGCTTGAGCGACCAGCAGCTCTACCAGCGTGCCCGGCAGACCGTCATCGCCGAGATCCAGTCGATCACGTACAACGAGTTCCTCCCCGCCCTGCTGGGGCGCGGATTGGGCACCTATCGCGGATACGACCCCACCGTCAACGCCGGGATCGCCAACGAGTTCTCGACCGCGGCGTTCCGCCTCGGCCACAGCATGCTCGGCGACGACATCGAGTTCCTCGACAATAACGGGCAGGACGTGCATGACGAGGTGGCGCTCAGCCAGGCGTTCTTCAACCCGGGACTGGTCGAAGAGACCGGGATCGACCCGATCCTCAAGTATCTCGCGTCCGACCGGGCCCAGGAGATCGACACCCAGGTCGTTAACTCCGTGCGCAACTTCCTCTTCGGCCCTCCGGGCGCGGGCGGGCTGGACCTGGCGTCACTCAACATCCAGCGCGGGCGTGACCATGGCCTGGCCGATTACAACAGCGCGCGGGCGGCGTACGGCCTGCCGCGCGTGACCGATTTCAACCAGATCACTTCCGATCCGGTGCTTCAGCAAAAGCTCAAGGACGTCTACGGCTCGGTGGACAACATCGACCTGTGGGTCGGCGGCCTCGCGGAGGACCACGTCTCGGGCGGCAGCGTCGGACCGACCTTCCGCCGGATCCTGACCGACCAGTTCCGCCGCCTGCGGGATGGCGACCGGTACTGGTTCGAGAACCAGTTCAGCGGCGGCCAGCTCTTCCGACTGGAGCAGACGCAGCTCTCGGACGTGATCCGCCGCAACTCCGGGATCAGCAATGTCCAGGACAACGTCTTCACCTTCGACGTCACGGTGCGCGGCACGGTCTATAACGACCGCAACGCCAACGGCCGGCAGGACCGCTCCGAATTGGGCCTGCCCGGCTGGGGCGTGCAACTGCTCGACGACGACGGGAACCTGGTGTCGGCGACGATGACGCGTGCCGACGGCGGGTATCGGTTCACCGGCATGGACCTGGGCACGTACCACGTGCGCGTGGTCGCGCCCACCGGCTGGAAGGCGACCACACCCGCCAGCCGGGGCGACCTCGCGATCACCCGCGGGATCAACCTCGGCGGGGTGGATTTCGGGTTCGTCCGGGCGGCCACGTCGCCAGTGAGTTCTCCGATGGCCGCTCTTCCCATTGAGCCGCCGTCCAGCTCCTTCGAGCTGGTTGACGGCAGCTCCGACCCGGGCGTGCTCACATGATCTCAGGCGGCTTCGACCGCGAACAGGTCGTCCACGTTGTGTTTGATCGCGTGAGCCGTCGTCGCGAACGGGCTGGGCGCCACCGGTGGCATGGTCAGCGACCGCTTGACCGATGACGCGGCGCCGGCAACCGGGGTCAGATCGGGGTAGGCGAAGTAGACGATCGTCGGGACGCCGTTCTTCGTCACCTCGATCTGACCGGCGCGGCGCGTGCTGGGCATGCGGATCCACCGCGCCGACACGTCGGGGATCACGCCGTTGTCGTACGTGACGGCCAGCGTCGCGAAGACCGCCGAGCGCCCCGACTGGCTGATCGCGAAGCGCAGACCCGTCGTGCTGCCCGACGGCGGGGCGGTGTTGGAGAGCAGCGTGTTCTTCGCGGTCGTGCTCTGCCCGGAGATGAGCAGCGGCTGGAGCAATACGTCTCCGGTGCCGCTGGCGGTGTGGATGACCCCGCCCGAAAAGCGGCTGGTGTTATTGGTGAAGAGGTTGAAGGACTGGGTGAAGGTGTGGGTCGCCGACGCCGCGCCGAAATCGACGATCAGAAAGACGTCGCCGCGGTCGTGCCAGATGTTGCGGGCGACGACCGGGGCGCCTTTGAAACCCTCATAGGCGTACTGGGTGGCGGCCATCTGCACGCCGCCCGACTTGCGGCTCCAGAGCGTCAGTTGCGCCACGGTGGACTTTTCCGACGCCGCGTGGTTCAGGCCGTCGATGCTGATCGTGTTGTGGGCCGGCGTCGAGATCACCCAGGCCCGGTCGCTCGCGTAGGAGGAGGAGTAGGAGAGCAGGCCCGGGTCGGCGATCAGCGGTTTCTGGTAGCCGTAAAGCTCGAAGTTCAGGAGGTCGTAGTGGCCGTGATCGCCGCCCTTGGGGCCGGCGTCGAAGATGAGCTGGCGGGCGTCGGCGGTGTCGTCGGTGCGGGTGACGTAGTAGCCGCTGGTGCCGAAATACGCCGTGCCGCCGCGCTGCGGCAGTGAAGTGGGCGTCGTCGGCGCGGTGAGCAGCGGGGTGCAGGCGGCGGTGCCGAGCTGCCAGACATCGTCCAGCCGTGGCCGGCTCTCGGGCCAGCGGGTGTCGTTGAAGATCACCGCGGCACGGGTGAAGAAGGTGGTGCCCTGCGAGCGGTAGGTGTCGGACAGCGCCTCCTGGTAGCCGTCGGGCGAGAGCAACTGGTAGAACGCCTCGATCACGTTGCGCAGCTTGCGGGTGGGCTTGCTGCCCCAGGGCTGGCCGTTGACGTTGGCGAGGCGGAAGGCGTCGAAGAAGCCGGCCATCGCGCCGCCGTGGTAGCCGGGGGACTGCTCATCGTGTATGCCGTCCGCGCGGAACTGGGCGTCCATCGCGTTGAACATGATCGTCTGGCCCTGGGCCTGCCAGGCCGCGCCGTGCGAGAACTCGGGGAACATCATGCCCAGCTCGTAGAGGGCCGTGCCGTGCCCGGTCGCCTTGTTGCTGGTCAGGTCGTAGGTCTTGGTCGTGCGCGACATGAAGTCGCCTTGCACCAGGAGGCGGTGGAGGAACATGGTGTTGTAGTAACCGTTCCACCCGGCCGTGTTCACGACCATGTAGTAGGTGTAAAGCCAGTTCTTCACGCGCTCGCTGGTCGTAAAGAGGTCCCACTTGGGGCGGACAGTGGTCTGGATCCAGTCGTCCGGGTTCGAGAGGCGCGTGTACTGGCGGGACCAGGAATCGAGCTGGGTCTTGAGCTCGGTGATGTAGCTGGTGTTGCCGGTGAAGCGGTACGCCATCGCCAGGTCTTCCCAGTAGAAGTGGCGGTTAAGCGTGTAGCGGAACTCAGTGTCGCTGGTGGCAGCCGGCTGATTGATCCAGTCGATCGTGCCCGCCGGGAGCTGGATGTCATAGGAGGAGGACCCGACCAACTCCGGGAACCGATGGGCCAGGATGTCGTCGGCATCGCCAATCTTCGCGTTCTTCTGATTGACCAGCCCCGAGTCGCTGTTGATGAAGCTGACGATCGAGCCGGCGTCGGCAGGGTCGAAGTAATAGTGGACGTTGGTGCGCGTCTGCATGTACGACAAAAGGTCGTCATCGAACGCGGTGGTATCGCCGGCGGTCAAATCCGACTGGAGCTGTGCGGCATTCGACCCCACCCAGTTGTTCAGGAGCTCCTGGCGGTCAGCGAGGGTGAGCGTGGGACTGGACTTGAGCGAACGCGCGGCCCGGGTTGCGCCCGAGACGGCTGGCGAGAGTTGCGCGCTTGCGACGGTCGTGGTGGCACTCAGGAAGAGGCGGGATTCGAGGCTTTCGATCGTGGGCCGGTGGACGGGCGAACAACGGTACATCACGAAACTCCCTGGGGCATCGATAAGGGTTGAGATTGTGCGGCCGGGGCGATTGGCCGCAAGGTGAACATCGGATATCGAGGGCTTTGGACTGGCGAAATGGGGCGGGGATGCGGAAAAATAAAAATCGCGGGGCTTTGCCGATCGCAACAAGCGAGTGTTACAGTGGTTATCAAGATTTCGGGTCAGGAGAAGCGGCCCAAAACCGACCCCATTTCGACGGTTTTTGACGCCTGAACGTCCTTGGATTTCTGGGGGACGAGAGAGTGATTCGGGGCGGCGCTGGATCGCTTGCGCTTCCGCCGCTTTTCCGTGAGCTTGCCGGCGTATTCGGTTGTCAATGAGCGCGTCTACTTAAAGGCGAGGTGTTGCGCGGCGGTGACGCGCGGGGCGCCATCAAAGTTGGGGAAGGTGGGATTTTGCTGGGGTTTTTGAGCGAAAAGTATTCTAGTTTTCGAGTGGACCCCGTTGCGCGCGGAGCGGTATGGATGCGCATCAGTTGATTTGTGCGGCGATGGGGGAGAGCGGACCGCCATGACGCCAGGGAGCCAAGAGGCCAAGGAGCCAGTGGGGCATATTGGCGACGTGAGGCGCTGGTCTTTTTCAATCTGGCATGTGGCCGAGTTGCTGTCAGTCGCGGTCTGTGTGGCGCTGGCGGCGTTGTGGCTTCGGACGACGAAGGCGTGTGATGAGCTGACATTCGTCGGAGGCGCGGGGGGCTATGTCCGATCTGCGGATATGACCTGTGCCCGTGCGCGTGATGGCGGACGCCACCAGCAAGCCTGAGAGCCTGCCAGTGCCGCCCGGAATGGGCGTGATACGAGAATCAACTTCATGTGTGAACACGCCGCCGTCATCCTGATTGTGAGGAGGCTCTGCCGACGAAGGAGCTTGCCTCGAAGGGATGCCGATTGCCCCTCGCGGCCAGATCCTTCGCTGCGCTCAGGATGACGGCGGATGACGGCTTCGCGCGTCGTTGGACCATACTTGCGCAGCTCACACATAATGTTGGCGAATGTCCGCCCCACCGAAGGAAGCATATCATGGCGTCGATGGACCCCCGCACCACGCCGTTGAAGCTCGATCTCAAGCGGGATGAGAAGCTGGAGATCCGGTGGCAGGACGGGCACGTGTGCGTATACCCGATCGCGTACTTGCGGAAGAACTGTCCGTGCGCGAGCTGCAAGACGTTTCGGGAGGAACAGGCGACACGGCCGCGGACGAGCCTGACCGTGTTCTCGAAGACGAGCGAGGGGCCGCTGGTGGCGACCAACGCCGAACTGGTCGGCGGGTATGCCTTACGGATCGACTGGTCGGACCAGCACAACAGCGGGATCTACTCGTTCCAGTACCTCCGCGAGATCTGCCCGGATGAAGCCAAGGACAAGACCTGAGCGGCGTTTTCGATCGATCATTGTTGGTTGCGTTCTGCTGTTCCTGATCCGCTCGGCCACGGTGCAGGCCGCCGGCGGGCCCGACGATGCGCTGCGCGGGTATCTGGATCGTGCCTATCCGTGCGAGATCACGCGGGTCGTGGTGGATGTGGAGAAGGCGGTTGTCGAAGGGCGGATCGGCCAGGATGCGACGGACGTGTTCCTCGCGCGCGCGCCGCTGGAATTGCCGATCACGGCGGTCGATCGGTTTGAGGTCGTTGGGCCGATCCGCGCGGGAGGCGACGGGCGGTTCAGCGTCAGCGTCCCGGGGGATCGGCTGCTGGACCGCTGGGCGATCGTCGCGAAGGCGGCGGGGGGCGGGGTTGGGTTGATGTCACATTTGCGGTATGCGGATGAGGTGAAGGCCGATGCCGCGCCGCCCTGGCCGACGCCGCGCGGGAAGAAGGGGATCGGGGCGTTGTGGCCGGGCCGCCCGCTGGCGGACCTGGACGACCTGGGGATCTCGTGGGCGACGGTGAACGTGTCGATCAACGGTTTCATGCGGACGACGCCGGGCGCGGGGCGCACGGCGTTCGAGGCGGAGGGGCGGACGTGGTACGCGGATGACGGCTACGTGGCGAACCTCGACCGGGCGCTGCTGGAGGCGGCGCGGCGTCAGATCACGGTGTCGGCGATCATCCTGGTCGGCCACGCCAAAAGCGCCGCGGATCCGGCCTGGGGGAAGCTGATCGCGCATCCCGATGCGGATCCGGCCGGGCACTTCGCGATGCCGAACCTGGTGAGCCGCGAGGGGGTTCAGGCGTACGCGGCGGCGCTGGAGTTCCTGGCGCGGCGGTATTGCCGGGCGGATGGACAGTTCGGGCGCATCCATCACTGGATCCTGCACAACGAGGTGGACGCGGGGTGGGAGTGGACCAACGCCGGGGAGAAGACGGCGCTGGCGTATTTGGACCTGTATCACAAGTCGATGCGGATGGCGCACCTGATCGCGCGGCGGTATGACCCGCGCGCCAAGGCGTTTATTTCGCTGACGCACTTCTGGTCGCGGCCGGGTGGAAAGCACTTTTACGCGTCGAGGGAGCTGCTGGAACTGCTGCTGGCGTTCTCGCGGGCGGAGGGGGATTTCGACTGGGGGATCGCGCAGCATCCGTACCCGCAGGACCTGGGCAATCCGCGCGTCTGGGAGGACAAGGCGGTGAACTTCACCTTCGACACGCCGCAGATCACGTTCAAGAACATCGAGGTACTGGACGCATGGGTGCGGCGGCCGGCGGCGATGTACCTGGGCACGCACGTGCGCAGCGTTCACCTGACGGAGCAGGGGTTGAACTCGCGGGACTATTCGGAGAAGTCGCTAAGGGACCAGGCGGCGGGGATGGCGTACGCGTGGAAGAAGATCGAGGGGCTCAAGACGATCGAGGCGTTCGATTATCACAACTGGGTGGACAACCGGGGCGAAGGGGGGCTGCGGATCGGGCTGCGGCGGTTTGCGGATGACCAGGACGAGCCGCTGGGGAAGAAGCCGGTGTGGTTGGTGTATCAGGCGGCGGGGACGGATCGGGAGGCGGAGGTGTTCGCGCCGTACAAGTCGGTGGTGGGCGTGAAGGAGTGGGGGGAGGTGCGGCGGTCGTTGCC
>DATBFY010000241.1:0-4046 GCA_036558265.1 Tepidisphaeraceae bacterium
CGGCGGGCCTCGTTGCTGTGGACGAGCTGGCCGTTCAGCCAGATGCGGATCCCATCGTCGCTCCCGCAGCGCAACACCGTCTCGCGCTCCTCGGGCGCGTCGAACTCGGCGTAGCCGAACGCGACGCACCACTCGTACGGCCCGAGCTCCGCCGTCAGGTTGACCGCGCCGGTCCTGGCCGACGCCGAGACCCGCACCCACGTCAGCGCCGCCTCGCCCGTGTCGTAGCCGGCCCTGAGGTTCACGGCGCCGCCGTCGTGCCTGGCGATGTCCGCCTCCACCGCAGTCGGCATGTCGAGCGAGACCTCCCCATCCCGCGAACTCCTGAACGGCCCGATCACGTGCCAGTTCTCGATGAACTCCTCGGCGCCCAGGGCCTTGGCCGCGTCCCAACCGGCGCGCAGCGCGCCGGCGTCCACCCGCTCGAACGTCTTCCCGCACGCCGGCACGCGCGTGGGCGTCAAATCCAATCGCGGCAGCGAGCCGCCTTCATCTATAAACCCGTGCGCCGCGATCAGCTCGTCGCACAGCTCGACAATCCTGTCCGCCGGCAGCACGGCGGATGTCAGCGGGTCGAACATCGCGGCCTGATAGACGTGATCCCGCCGCCCCTCGGTCGCCGCCCGGATGAACAGCTCCTGCTGGGCAACGTGCGGCTGCACGTACGCCACGAGCTGCGGCGGCAGCTCGCCGACGGTGGTCGGACGCAGCCCGGCGCGATCCACGACCGTCGCCACCTCCACGACCGCCGACCTCGGCAGGTTCGCGATGCAACCGTCGTTACGCACGTTGCCGTAGATCACGCTGGGCCGCCCGCGCGCCATCGAGTGAATGATCGTGCTGCCGTACTCGTGGCTGCGGTGAACCTCCCCGATCGGCTCGTCGCTCGTGGAAAGCGCCCGCAGCCGCTCGAACTCGTCCACGATCGCGTCGCAGCGGCGGAGGTACTCGTCGATCGGCACGTTGTACCGCGCCGCGTGCGCCCGCCCGTGGGCGAGGAACCACGGGTTGTACTCCGCGTTGTGCTCCGACGACTCGGTCACGAAATACCCCAACCGCTTCATCAGCTCGAAGCGCACCGCGTTGGTGCCGTACACCTCCGGCCGCCGCATCGCCTCGAAGAGCCGCGGATAAAGATCCACGCCATCCCGCTCGATCCGCAGGTAAAACGCCATGTGGTTGATGCCGGCGCAGACGAACGCGACGGCGGCCGGATCTTCGCCCAGGTAGTGCATGAGCTGGTCGAACGTCCCCTGCACGCTGTGACACAGCCCGACGGCCCGCACGCACGACGTGCGGAAGACCGTCTGCATGTTCATCGACATCGGGTTCGAATACTGCAGCAGCACCGCCCGCGGGCAAAGCTCCGCCATGTCGCGGCAGAGGCCGGTCAGCACCGGGTACGTCCGCAGCGCGCGGAAAATGCCGCCCGGCCCGGTCGTGTCGGCGATCGTGAAGTTCACGCCATATTTGCGCGGGATCTCGAAATCGACCAGCGTCGCGTCGAACCCGCCAACCTGCACCATGTTGATGACGAAATCCGCCCCAGCCAGCGCCGCCCGCCGATCCTGGGTCGCCTCGATCGTGGGATTTGCACCGAGCGCCCTGGCCACCTTGCGGCAGAGATTCGCGCCGACGGCCAGCCGGTCGGCGTCGATGTCCATGCAGCTCAGCGTCGCATCCCAAAACTCCGGATACGAGAGGATGTCGCCCGCCAGGTTCTTGGAGAAGACGACGCTCCCCGCGCCGATCATGGCGACCTTGATCATAGACGGTTCATTCTATCGCGCGCGCCCCTGTGGTGCGGGCGTCCTCGCCTGCCCGCCCGGGCACTCATCGCGGTGACGCAAAGAAGCAAAGAAGCAGAGAAGCAAAGAATTCCAGGGTAAAATGCGAGCGTGAGACGGCTGCTCGACAGTCTCGTGCGAGGGGTGATGGCGCCGTTTGCGGTCCTGTCGGATTACCTGTCAAGGTTCGGCCGGGCCCCGGAGCCAGAGCGGCGCGTCCTGAGCGCGGCGGACCTAGAGGAGATCGCGGCCATACGGACGTGGCTGGCGGAACGAGGCGTGCAGGCCCGGTTCGAGCCAGGGCGCAAAGGGGCCGAGCGGCCCTTGAACCATCCGGACTCGAAGTTTCCTTCCTCGGCGCCCCTCGGGCACCCCACCCTCCATCCTCCTTCCTCTCCCTCCCCGCTCGGGGTATGTGAAAAAGGCGCGCCGACCGCGGACAGGATCTACGTCGCGCGGCGAGCGGCATGCTATTCTGGGCCAGCGCAGTATAGTTAGGAGTTATGCGGTCAGAGGACGATCGTGAAAGTCTCGAACGAGAATTCCGGGACAGCCGGCTGGCGACCGCTGCCCTTCTGGAACAAGCCTGGTCGATGCTCCCACCGGATCCGGCTGGCAAAGCCGCGATCGACGCCTACAAGCGGTTCGCGACCGTTGACGATTACCACCCTCGGGCAGCCGATCAATTGACCCTCGCCCTCGACCGTCTCGAGGCCTCAGCGGACCGCCACCGGATGTCAGCCGAGTTTTGGGTCATCCTGAAGGACGTTGCGGTCAGGGAGGCTTTGTACGATCGCGCGCGACGCTATCGAGACCGGGCAGCGTCCGCATAAAGCCGCCAATGCAGCGGGCCTTCCGTTATCGCGGAACCCCGTTCTCCAAAACGCCCACGGACCCATGCGGATGCGCCGCTTAGGGCCACCAATACGCGGCGCACGGGAGCCAATCTGCTGGGATGCCTGCACTACGGGTGCAGTTGGTAAACCCGCATCTCCCCCTCCTGATGCAACCGCCTCAGCCCCGGCACGTGATGATCGATCACCAGGTACCGAAACCCCCACTCCGGCCCCGCCAGCACGTCCCACCGCTCGTTGTCCACCAGGTTGCGGAACACCCCGCGCCGCTCTTCAACGGATTTGGGATACCTTGAGATATACCCCTCCCCCACCGGTTTGCCATGCCCCGTGGCGTAGTAGAGGTGCAGCGACATGTTCGTCTTGTACGTCGTGTCGATCACCGCGCCATCCGGCATCCGCCGCAGTTGCAGCACCCAGTTGGGATAGGTCGCGGACGTCGTCGGCTGGGGCTTGGGCAGTGACTCGAACGCCCAAAGGCCAACCAGAACCGGCACGACCAGCCACCCCCACCGCCCCGACACGCGGATCACATCCCCCAACGCCCCGGCCGCGATCACCGCGCCGGCCAAAAACACCATCGCCATCAGCCGCATCGGCACACCGCCCATCTTCAGTGGCGGAAACAGCTTCTCGAGAACCGGATAAACCCCCGGCACGTGCGTGATCGTCCCCCACACGTGCAATCGCGGCCCCAGCGACAAGATGCCGAACAACGCCACCAATCCAAACCAATACCCCAGATCCTTCACCCCCACCGCCCGCCTTCGCCAGACCGCCCAGCCGCAGAGCAGCGTCACGATCCACCCGACGTACAGGCTGTGCTCGACGTAAACGAAATCCTTCCCCGGCTCCGCCAGTCGACCCCAGATCGGCCGCGTCCACTCGGCGAACCGCCACTGCGCGCTCGGGATCAGCGGATCCACGACATCCGTGCTCCACTCGACGGGATTGTGGTTCTGCTGCAGCGGATCGTTCTTGTTCACGCGCAACAGCTCGTAGGCCAGCGCACCGGTCGTCATCGCGGTCAGCGTCACGAACAGCCCCAGCGGGATCACGTACCGCCTGATGTTCACGAACCCCGCGGCCGCCAGTCGCGCGAACGTCACGATCCCCAGCAGCGACCCCGCCACCACCACGTAAAACGTCAGGTGAAAATCGCTCAGCGCCACCAGCCCCATCGCCCCCGCCCCCGCCACGCCCTTGAGCGCCGTCGGCCGCGCCAGCAGCTCGTACACCGCCAGCGTCGCCAGTGGCAGCCACTCCAGCGTCACCATCTGCAGGTGGTTCTGCGCGTGCGCGAAGTGGAAATGACAGAACGTGAAGGCCGCCCCCGCGAACAGCGCCCCGGCGTACGATCCCGTCACCCGCCACGCCAGCCAGAACGCCGTCACCCCCGTCATCA
>DATBFY010000242.1:0-7872 GCA_036558265.1 Tepidisphaeraceae bacterium
CCCCGTCTGAACCGGCTTTATGGTCCGTCCTTCGGCGCTGATCGGTCTGTTCGTCGCGTGCCTGATGGCCGCTTCGTCGCCTGCCGCGGCTCAAGCGGCCCAGCGGAAGCCCACCAACGTCATCATCATCCTCTCCGACGACCAGGGGTACTCAGACCTGGGCTGTTACGGGTCGCCGCGCATTAAGACGCCGCGGATCGACCGCATGGCCGCCGAGGGGATTCGCTTCACCGACTTTTATGCCGCCGCGTCGGTTTGCACGCCGTCGCGCGCGGCACTGCTCACCGGCTGCTACCCGACGCGCATCGGCATGGGCGAGTTCCCGCTGCTCCCCGGCGGCAAGCCCTGGCAGACCCGCGTTCTCTTCCGCAACGCCCCGTTCGGCCTCAATCCCGCCGAGACCACGACCGCCGACCTGCTCCGATCCGCCGGCTACGCGACCGCCTGCATCGGCAAGTGGCACCTGGGCGATCAGCGACCGTTCCTGCCCACCAGCCACGGGTTCGATCAGTACTTCGGCCTGCTCTACACGCCGGACATGCCGCCTCTGGACTACGTCCGCGGCGAGCGGATCGTCGAGCAGAAGATCGACCTCTCGATGACCGCGCAGCGGTACACCGACGAAGCGCTCAAGTTCATCCGGGATCACAAAGATGGGCCGTTCTTCCTCTACTTCGCGCACACCTACCCGCACGTGCCGCTGGCGGCTTCGAAGGATTTCCGCGGGAAATCGGCGCGTGGCCTGTACGGCGACGCCTGCGAGGAGATCGACTCAACCGTCGGGCGCGTCCTCGATGAACTCAAAGAACTGAACCTCGACGATCGCACGCTGGTGATTTACACGTCCGACAACGGACCGTGGCTCGCCAAGGGCGAGGCCGGCGGCAGCGCCGTGCCGCTGCGCGGTGGTAAGGGCAGCAGTTATGAGGGCGGTTTCCGAATCCCCTGCATCATGCGACTCCCGGGCACGATCCCGGCGGGCAGCGTCTGCCGCGAGATGGCGACGCAGATGGACTTCCTGCCGACGATCGCCCGCCTCGCGGGCGCCAGCGTGCCGCGCCCGGTGGACGGCAAGAACATCACGGATCTGATGCTTGCCAAATCCGGCGCGAAAAGCCCGCACGAATCGTTCTTTTATTACGTCGGCGACCGCCTGCACGCCGTGCGAAGCGGGCAGTGGAAGCTGAAGGTGCCGACAACGCTGGCGGAGGAGTTCGCCGGGTATCTGAACATCGCCAACCCGGAGACAGTGATCCCGCGCGCCCTGTACGATCTCGAAAACGATCCGGGCGAGCAGAAGTCGGTCCTGGCGGACCACCGCGACGTCGCCAAGCGACTTCAGGCGATGATCGAAGCCGCGCGCGCGGATTTGGGCGACTCCCGTCGCAAGATGACGGGCAAAAGCGTCCGGCCGGTCGGGCGCGTCGCGATCAGTCCACCGTCAACAGCGCCACCGAATCCTGGTCCTTGACGATCACCCGGTTGCCCGAGACCACGGGGTAGGCGTAGGTCGGGGTGTCGGCGACCTTGATCCTGGCGACCTCGGTGAACTTCTCGCCACCGGGCTGGAAGACGATGAGCTCGGACGACGGCGTCAGCGCCATGAGGACCGGGCCCGCGTCGAGGATGGAGCCAAAGCCTCGGCCCATCCCCCCGCCACCGCGCATGCCACCCCCGCCGCGCCCACCGGGACGGCCACCGCCGCCGCCACCCCCGCCGGGGCCACCTGGACCGCCGGGCCTGGCGCCGCCCTGGCCTGCTCCGGCGGGACCGCCCGGTCTGCCGCCTCCGCCGGGTCCGCCTGGAGCGCCCATGGCGCCGCCAATGGAGGTGCTCCAGACGGTCTGACCGGTCTGGGCGTTGATGCAGAAGAGCTCGTTGGCCTGGGTCAGGCCGTAGACCATGTTGTCCTTCACGACCGGGGTGTTGAAGACGACGGATTTGTCGGGGTTGTTCCAAAGTGGGGTGGCGGCGATCGTGCCGTCGCCCTTCTTCTCGATCCGCACGGCGCGGGTCCCGCGACCGCCTCCCGAGAAGATCAGGGTTTGGCCATCGACGACCGGCGTGGCGGCGTTGTAGCCGCCCATGCCCTGGCCGGCGAAGGGGGTTTCCCAGGCGAGCTTTCCGTCGGCTGCATTAATAGCAACGATCTTGTGCTCGGTCTCGGCGATGAGGAACTTGGCGCCGTCCAGGTTCATCAGGACGGGCGAGGAATAGGCGGTGCCGTCGCCGGTCCACTTCCATTTCTGGTCGCCCGTCGCCAGGTCGTAGGCGACGATCGCGCCATTGTCCTGGCTGCCAAGCTGAGCGATGCACAGCCCGTCAATGACGATGGGGGAGCTCGACGTGAAGAAGCGCGGGGCGGCGCCCTGGAAGTCGTCCTTGTGCCAGAGGGGCTTGCCGGTAGCGGCGTCGTAGCAGTTGAGGGCGCCGCGGACGCCCAGGGTGACGACCTTGCCATCGGCGACCGTGGGAGAGCTGCGCGGGCCGGGGTGCTGCCCGGCGGGGCCGGTTGCAGGTTGTGCGGGGTACTCCTGTTTCCAGATCTCATGCCCGTCGGCGGCGTCGAGGCAACGGATGACCTCGTTGGCGTCCTGGCGGCCGAAGGCGAAGATCCGGTCACCGACCAGGGCGGGGGTGGCGTCGCCGTTGCCGACGGGAACCTTCCATTTCTGGTTCAACTGCTTGGGCCAAGTCTGCGGTGGGGTGAAGTTGGCGGCCTTGGCGTCGCGGTTGGCCCCGCGCCACTGAGGCCAGTCCTGGGCGGAGGCGGTCACTGCTGCGCCCGACAACATACAACCCAATACGCAGGCCAGAGTTCGATTCGCGTTTTGCATGTTGGCTCCTGCGAGAGAGAGGTGAGTTCCGGGATCTTAACGGATTGGATGGATAATTGTTGTGCCAATGTGGCAAGACGGCTCGCCTCACCGGAAGAGCTGGGGGGCGAACTCGTTGAGGTACTGGTGCCAGTTGATCCAGGTGTGGCCGCCGCCGGTCTCCTTGAAGACGGGCTTGAAACCGTGCTTTTGAAGGAGCTCAACCGACTGGCGGGTCCGGCTCAACAGGAAGTCTTGCGATCCGGTGGCGAACCAGAGGAGCTTGAGTCCCTCTTTGGCCGAGGCGTCGTCGAGCGCGGACTGGTTTTGTTTTTCCCAGTCGGGCAGGTTGCGGAAGAGGAGCCCGGAGCTGAACACGCCGACGTAGCCGTAGTCCTTGAGGTTCGCGAGCGCGACGTTGAGGGTCTGTGCGCCGCCCATCGAGAGCCCGGCGATGGCGCGGCTGTCGCGGTCGGCCAGGACGCGGTAGTGCTTCTCGACGAAGGGGCGGATGTCCCTGGCGAAATCGGCCTCGAAGGCGTTGGCGCCCAGGTTCGGCCGGCCGTCCGCCGGTGCGGAGGCGGGCGGGGCGCCGACGCCGAACGGCCCGGTGTGGCCGGCGGGCATGACGACGATCATCGGCTTTGCCTTGCCGGCGGCGATGAGGTTGTCGAGGATGAAGTTGGCGCGGCCGACGCTGGTCCACGAATCGTCACTGTCGCCGGCGCCGTGGAGGAGGTAGAGGACGGGATAGCGGTCCTGACCGGCCTCATAACCCGGTGGCGTGTAGACGTGCATCCGCCGATCCCTGCCGAGCGCGGTCGAGCGGTAATGAACGGCGGCGACGGCGCCGTGGGGCACGGCCGTGGTGTCCATGAAATCCGATCCGGGCACGTGGACGACGCTCCAGGCATTGCCGTTGGATTCGCTGGTTGCGGGATTCCGCGGATCGACGACGGGTACGCCGTCCACGCTGAAGGTGTAGCGGTAGGTGCCGGGGTCGACTGGGCCAAGGACCAGTTCCCACACGCCGTTCTGGCCCCTGGCGAGCGTCCGTGGCTGGCGGGGATCGCCGGGGAGGTCGCCGGCGGAGAGTCGGACGTTTTCGGCCCTGGGGGCGAGGAGGCGGAAGGCGACGTGGCGGTCGGGGCGGACGTCGGGCGAGATGACGGTCGGTCCGCGGGTGGTGGCGCCGGGCCTGCCCCGCACGGCCTGGGTGGTGGCCTGGGTCTGGGGGGCGGCGCGTTGCGGCTGCGGCTGCGGCGGTTGCTGTGCCGACACTGGTCCGGTGGAGAAGGCAGCGGCGAGGATACACATGGCGGGAATGATCGCGGCAAGCCCGCCGCGCGACGACATCGCTCGACTCATCGGGGTGCTCCCTGGGTTGGTTGACCTTCCCCAGTCGGCGCCCCGCAGAGCGATGGGCGCCATCTGGTGACCGTTGACATGAGACGTGAAACGGACGAACGGACAAGCTATTGCCGGGAGGGGTGAGCGTCAATGCAAAAAGACGCCAGGCGGGATGTCGCGCGCGCGTGCGGACCGCGCAGAATTGACAGCGCGGGGTAGCCCGTCACAATCGCGCTACGTCGGCACAGCGCAATTCTGCGGAGAATCCCATGACTCGACTCGCATGGAGTTCCGTCCTGTGGTTATCGCTCGTCGTGGTGGGCAACGGCTGCATGTTCGGAGGCAACCGGCCGTGGACCGGGCCGCAGTCGGAAACGCTCCAACTCGACCCGTCCACGCTGGCGTCGCTCGACGTGCGAACGGACAACGGAGGGATCGACTTCACCGGCGGCGCTGCGGGCGCGCCGACGGTCGTCGCAACGAAGCGGGCCTGCGGAGGCAACGCCGAGGATGCCGAGCTGGCCCTCAAGGAAATCCTGGTCTTCGTGGAGCCCAACGGTCGGGGCGGACAGACGATCGGCTGGCGGTGGCGGCGAAGTTCGCCGCCGCCTGCGTGGGGGGCCGAGGTTAGCTTTGCCATCCGCGCGCCGCAGCGGACGGACCTGGTCGCCGAAACGCACAACGGCGACATCGACGCAACCGGCGTCGCGGGTTCGATGCGGGCCGTCTCCCACAATGGCGACATCCGCGTTGACGCCAGGGGGCCCGCGCTCGATGCCGTCAACCACAATGGCGAGATCAACGTGGTGTACGACGGCCCCCGCGTGAGCCTGCAATCCAGCAACGGGACGATCACGGCCGAGCTCGCGCGGTGCGCGAGTCTTGCGGGCGAGATCGAATCGCACAACGGGGCGATTATTGCGACGATCGGCCCGAACACGTCGGCGGACTGGGTTTGCCGCACGGCCAATGGCGAGGTCCGTTTCGAGCCGCCGGCCACGAACGTCAGCAGGACCGGGACGCGTTTCACGGGTCGCACGGGCGCCGGCGGGACGTCGATGACGCTGAACACGCACAATGGCGAGATCCACGTGAAGGCCGGGCGCGAGTGATGGCATCCGCGCGTCTGCGCGAGTCACTCGGCGGTCACGTGGAACGCGTCGCGGAGCAGGCCCGCCAGGTCGCACAGCGCCTTGCCGCCGTCGCCGGTGTAGCTCGAGCCGTGCATGACGGCGAGCGTGCGCGGCTTCAGGTCGGCCAGGCGCCGCAGCAGGGGGGCGGTGTGGCAGGTATAGGGCATGTACCCGGCGAGCGGGCCGGACTGGAGCCGCTGCACGGCGTCGCGGACGCGGCCGAGGATGTCGGCGTCGGTAACGGCCGGCACGTCGCCGAAGTGGTGGAAGAGGTCCGAGCAGAAGAGCGTGCGGTCCGTCTCGTCGAACATCACGCCGGCGTCCCAGCCGTGGGGCAGGTGCGGCGAGGTGATGTAGCGGAGGCGGTGGCGGCCGGTGTCGATCACGTCGTCCTTGCCCAGTCCGCGCGCCGGGCGGATCGCGAAATCGTCCACGTTCACGATCTTGCCGACAAAGCTGCAGACCGGCTCGGCGCTCGGGGCGATGCGCAGCCACTCATTGAGCGCGCCGCACTCATCCGACTCGAAGTGGCTCCAGCCGACGTATCGGATCCTGGCCGGGTCGATCAGGGTCGCGACGGCCTCGCGCAGCGGGGCAAACGCGCGGCGGTAGCCGGCGTGGAAGAGCAGCGGCGCATCATCCCGCACGAGGAAGTGGTTGAACTGCATGTCGAACGCCGGCTCGTAGAGGCAGATCCGGAACACGTCCGGCGCGATCTCATTGATGTTGGCGGGCATGGCGCGCGACCTCCGGGCTGTTCAGGGCTTGCGGGTGTGGATGCGAAGGACGGTCAGCGAATACGGGGGGAAATCACGTTCGAATTGCGGCGCAAGGCCGGACAGGGGACTGCTGATGGGGGAGATCTTCGTCGGCTCGTCGAGCGAGTTTTCGGCTTTGAGGTCACCGCTGGCGAGGACCTGACATTCGCCGTCTCCAGTGAGTTGTCCGGCGCCTTCGACGTGGATCGAGAGGCGCGCGGCGGTGGGGCGGCGGTTCACGACCTTGAGCAGCACGTCACCTTTGTCGGTCCGCGCGGCGGAGGCGAAGAGGTTGTCGGCCTTGTCATCAAAGTCGGCCGGGAGGATGCGGTCTCCGCGGTTGGTGGCGAAGAGCTTCTGGACGTAGTAGCTGGGCGTGCCGTAGCTGCGCAGGTTGTCGAACCAGATGAGGTTGGGGGTCCACTGCCAGGCGTCCACGTGGGCGAAGAGCGGGGCGTATGAGGCCATGACGACCACGTCGGCGTTGCGCTCCAGGCCGGTCATCAGGGCGGCTTCGGCCAGGGCGCAGTTCAGGTCGTTGCGGTTGTTGGGGGAGACGACGGCGACGCTCTGTGCGGCGAACTCGCCGGCGAAGACCTTCGGGCCGTTGCGCGGGTACTTGTCGTAGCGGTGGACGTTGGCGCCGAACCAGTCGGGCTTGTTGTAGTAGTGCTCGTCGACGACGTCGGCGCCGAGCTCGCGCAGGCTTCGCCAGGCGAATTCGAAATCTTTGCCCTGCGGGCTCGGGCCCGCGCCGGAGATGAGCTTGACGTTGGGGTATTTGGCCTTGATGGCGGCGGCGAAGACTTTGTAGCGCTCGATGTATTGCGGGCCCCATTGCTCGTTGCCCACGCCCAGCAGGTCGAGGTTAAAGGGGGCGGGGTGGCCCATGGCCGCCCGCTTGGCGCCCCACGTCGTGTCGGGGCCGCCGTTGGCGAACTCGACCAGGTCCAGCGCATCCTGGACGTACGGTTCGAGCTTGTCGAGCGGGCAGAGCTCGCCGGTGTTGAACTGGCAGGCCATGCCGCAGTTGAGGACCGGCAGCGGCTTGGCGCCGATGTCCTCGCAGAGCTGGAAGAATTCGAAAAAGCCCAGGCCATACGACTGGTAATAGTCGGGCGTCGGCCGGTGCTTGAACTCGTTATTCCAGCGGTTGATGATCAGCTTGCGCGCCTCGAGGGGGCCGATCGTGTCCTTCCAGCGGTAGCGGAGGTCGAGCGTGCGCCCTTCGATGATGCAGCCGCCGGGAAAGCGCATGAAGGCGGGATGCATGTCCTTGAGGAGCTGCGCGAGGTCGGCGCGGAGGCCGTTGGGGCGGTTGTTGAAGGTGTCCTTGGGGAAGAGGGAGATCATGTCCAGGTCGAGCGTGCCCAGGCCGGTGGCGAGGAGGCGGAGGCGCGCCTGGGAGTCGCCGCCGGTGGCGGTGATCTCTACCGAGTGCTTTTTCCAGGTGTTGGTGAAGCCGGCGAGGTCGGCGGTGGCGAGGATGTGGCCGTCGGGCGAGAGGATCTGAATCTTGAGCGCGGGCGCGTTGGCATCGGGCCTGCGGGCGAAGCAGGAGAAGGTGAAGGTGGCGCCCTGGGCGACGCCGATGCCGCGGAAGCCCTCGTTTTCGACGTCGAGGCCTTCGCCGGGTTGATCGATGGAGAGGCGCAGGTAATGGGGATTGTTTTCGTTGAGCGGGTCGGTGGTCTGGATCGTGGCGGTGCCCTTGCGCTGGATGCGGTTCCAGCCCATGACGGGGTCGGCGAACTCGAAGGAGCGATTCTTGATGCGCTCCGGGTAGAGGCCGCCGTCGGCGGCGAAGTTGATGTC
>DATBFY010000243.1:0-5824 GCA_036558265.1 Tepidisphaeraceae bacterium
CCGGACACCGGGAACTGTTCGTCCCCCGCAGGTCATACCCGCAGTGCCCGCACCTGCCATGGATGCGCCGCTGGTGCCACTGCCGCTGCACGCGCCTGCCCCTAAGCTCGCGGATCGAACCACGCAATGACAGAACGCCGACGGCCCCGAAAACGGCGGGCCAGATCCAGTCCCAAACACCTGCCAGCCCAGACGCACGAACGAACATGTACGCCTGCATGCCGGCGATCGTCAACGCACAGCTAAGCCGCCCATGAGCATCGTGTATCGTTCGGGCCAGAGCTCACGGTGGAGGATGGACCAACTCTTTCGCATTCCATCTGCTCCTGCCATGGCTGCGCGTGCCCTACACGTTCGCGAGTACGTACCACCCGTAGATGAAGCCAATGAATATGGCCATTACCAAGCCCCCGACCGCAACCAGCAACCAGACGGGAATCTCGGCGAGCTCCGACCTGAACTCCGACCACAGCCCCGCCCACCATCCGGACGACGGCTCTCTCCGTTCCAGACCACGATAGTCAAGTTTCACCGGCACGTTGTGAGCACCCCAGGTTCAATCATACGGGTTCGCCAAAAGCAGGCAAAACCGCAGGGTTGGCTTCGACCATGTCCGCTTGCGTCAAGATCCCGCAATTTTGTTGCGCGCCCGTGACGCGCAAGCTGCAACCCCCTCTGCCCGAAAAACAAAAAAGATTTCGCCCGAAATCCCCAGCAAATCCCCACCTCCGCCAACTTTGATGGCGCCCCGCGCGTCACCGCCGCGCAACTCCGCGCCTATCGGTGGAGGACGCGCCCATGATCGTCCGCGACACCACCGCGCCTGCACCCCACATGTACATGTGGGGCTCTCGCCCGCGACAACGTTCCACCCTCATCCTCACTCGATTTCCGAAAATTTCCGAAAACTTCCGATCCTGGAAAAAAATTCCGTCCCCAACCACCCCGCTTACCCCCCGGAACTCCCCGGGGCGCAAAACGAACCCAGATCTCCCCTCATCTCCTCTGGTCCTCCCCCCGCGCCCGCCGGCGCAAAACGAAGCCAGATTCCCCTTTTGCCTTTTGCCCTTTGCCTTTTGCCTTATATTTCCCCATTCCGGCGCTCCCATCACGCCGAATTTTCCACAGAATTGATCCCTTGGAGAGCATCACCCATGACCAGACCCGACTCAGCCGTTTCCTCGCCGCGCCTGGTTCGTCCCCTGATCGACACGCTGGAGCCGCGCCTCTTCCTCTCGGCGGCGGCGCCACAGATCGATCCAGATACGACCGTCCCACCCCCGCCCGGCCTGGTCCTCTCCCGCACCTTCCGCCGGCGGGTGCTGGCGGAGATGGCCCAGTCGTTGCGCCGGGGGGGCGTCAATCCTGCGGATTCGGGTGTCCCGGCGCAGGTGGATCTTCAGATCAAGGAAAAGTCGCAATCGAGTTATGTCGGTGACAACATTTATAACGACACCGCCTCCGGCCAGTCCCGCTCGGCCCCGGGCGGGTTCTTCCCCACGATCTATCACATCCGGGTGCAGAACGACGGCCCCTCGACCGACTCCTTCATGCTCGCGTTCACCGGTGCCCGCAAAAACCGCTGGCGGGTGCGCATGTATGACTCGCAGACCACCGGCTACACCGGCGGGGTCAACGTCTCCGACGCCGCCGCCACCACCGGCTGGAACACCGGCCCGATCGCGCCCGGCGCATCCAGGGACATCCGCATCGAGGTCCTGCCGCTCAACGGTGCGTCGGGCGGCGAGGCGCGGACCGTCACCGTCACCGCGTACAGCCGCAACAATCCCGCGATGACCGATGCCGTCGCGTCCACCACCACTTACGCCGTCACCCACCAGGTCGAGATCCGCCGGCAGAACTTCGACGCCTCCGGGGTCTACCTGATGACCGTGCAGAACCTGGGGGACGTGACCGACCGCGTGAAGATCACCGGTCCGGCGGCGGGCAGGCGCTTCACGGTGCGTTATTTTGATGCCGCCGTCGGCGGGACGGACGTGACCGACCAGGTGACCGGCGGCGGTTGGACCACCGGCAAGCTCGCGCCGCGCGAACAGATGCCGCTCCGCGTCGAGATTTACGCCCGCCGCGGCGTTGAGCGCGGGATCACCGTCAACGCCGTCTCCGCGTCAGACTCGGGCGCCAAGGACTTCGCCGCCGTCACCAACCGCCCCAGCACCACCGCCGGCCCGAGCTTTTTCGTCATCGGCGCCTGGTCCCAGCCGCGCGGCAGCTTCGGCAAGTGGAAGGATCGCGGCGTCAACACGATGGTGCAGTACGAATCGGCGCAGGCCACGATTGACGAGTGGACCCAGGCCGCGGTCGATAACGGGCTTTACATGATCCGCCGCCCGCGCCCGGGCGTGGTTGCCGACGTCGGGCAGAAGAATCTGATCGCCTGGGCCCACCCCGACGAGCCGGACATCCCCTCGACCGGCCACGACGCCACCTACATCGCCAACGAGTACGCCAACTGGAAGGCCGTCGATCCCGACATGCCGATCTTCACCAACTACTCGGGCGGCTACGTCAACGAGTGGCAGGGCACCCCGCGCGTCGGCTACTCGGGGTACAAGCCGCTGCTCGACAACACCGACTGGGTCGCCAGCTCGATCTATCCCGTCACCGGCTGGGACCGCCCCAACGACCTGGACGCGCCGGGCAAGGCCGTCGATCGCCTCGAGAAGTACAGCCAGGGCAAGCCGCAGTTCGCGGTCATCGAGACCGGCGACCAGGAACTGTCCTGGGCCCCCAAGGACATCCCCGGCCCAACGCCGGGGCAGTTCCGCGCACAGGTCTGGGACTCGGTCATCCAGGGCGCCAAGGGGATCATCTACTTCCCGCAGAAGTTCATGCCCCAGTTCTCGTTCGACAACACGCCGCCCGAGATCGAAGCCGAGATGAAGCTCCAGGACCAGCGCCTTGCGGCCCTGGGACCGGCGCTGCTCAGCCCCATCGACCCGCCCGTGCTGGGCGTCAGCTCGTCGGCCCCGCTGGAGGCCGGCTGGCGGTTCTACAACGGCAAGGCCTACTTCATCGTGCTCAACACCAGCGCCGCCCGCGTCCGCGGGGCGGCCATCGGCCTCCTGGGCGTGGGCCGCAAAGGGACGGTGAACGTCGACGGCGAAGATCGTTCGCTGGCCATGTCCCGCCGCACGATCGTGGACAGCTTCGCCCCTTATGAGACTCACGTGTACAGCATCGGGTAATGATCATGGGGCGATCGCATTCGGGAGGGCGAGCCTCCGTGCGAGCCGCGGGTTCCCCGCAAGGGGAACCGGGAAAATGGCTCGGGCAGAGCCTCGCCCTCCCAATGAAATCGGGTTGCATCGGCGTTTGCCGGCGTCGGAAAGCGGAGGTATGTCATGGGCACGCAATCTCGCCCTCGCCAGTCCGGAGCCGTCGCCCGATGCTCTTCTTCAAGACCGCCTGCCGCTCGATCGTCCTCGGGCGCGCCCAGTCTCACCATTCCAACCCGCCCCAGGGCCCGGCCGAGGAGACGATCCTCGAGCCGCGCCTGGTCGAGGCCGCCCGCCAGGCGCGCAAGTCCGATAAGCTCTCGGCCTTCGAGAAGGAACTCCTGCGGGCCTGGTCCGAGGACTGATCTTCCCCTCCAGCTTCACAGCCACGTTTCCGCCAGACAACATCCGGCACGATCCGCGCAGTTTCTGCGCCCCCGGACCGCGCAATTCCGGCCTGTGGTCCGATATTTTTCATGCCCGATTTGGGTCGGTTGACGGGCATTGTCGAGCCGGATAAAAGGGGCACACGTTACAGACGGCCGGCGACGCGAGGACGCGTTTGGCAGGCGAATGGCGACTTCCCGGTGTGGGTGTAGTCTTCACGCATCGGGAGACCCGACGGTGGGCCTTCCGGAGCAGGAAGCAAAGGAACCCATGACCGCACGACTGAACAACCTTGCCGCCAGTGTCCTGAGGCTCGCCGGGATCGGTTCGATGGTCGCCTGCGTCGGCGCCGCCGCCGCCGCCCCCCGGGTGATCCTCGCCAAGGCCGCCGCCACGACCGATAAGGTTGCCGTCGTCGCCGCTCCTGCTGCCAAGCCCGTCGTTCCCGCCCGTCCTGCCGCTCCCGCGACAGAGCTCCTCCACGATGAAGCCGCCACGACCGCCGCCGCGGTGATTCCCCCCAGCTCGTCCACCGAAGTCGCCCACCGCCTCCGCGTGATCCGGATGGAAGTGACCGCCTACTGCCCGTGCCAGAAGTGCTGCGGCGAGAACGCCCAGGGCATCACCGCCAGCGGTCACGACGTCTCGTACAACCGCAGCCGCTTCGTGGCTGCCGACACCGACCTGCTCCCCTTCGGCACCAAGTTGGTCATCCCCGGCTACCACGGCGGGGCGACCGTCGAAGTCATCGACCGCGGCGGGGCGATCAAGGGAAACAAGCTGGACCTGTTCTTCCCCACCCACGAGGAAGCGCTCCAGTGGGGCCGCCAGTGGCTGGACGTGACGATCGTCGAATAAAGAGATTTCCAAGGGCGTACGGGCGGGTGATCCTGGTCGCGTTCACGCGACGTCATCCTGAGCGAAGCGAAGGATCTGGCATCGAGTGGCGAAGCGGGCCGGTTCGCCAGTCCGGGCTAGATCCTTCGGTCGTTGAAACTCCCTCAGGATGACGGGTATGCGAGGATCCCCGCAAGCAGCTCATTCCTTCTTCACCTGCCGCGCCAGTTTCGGGTCTTCCGGGCCCGAGGTTACGCTCAACAGCATCAATGCCGCCGCGTCGTGCTGGGCCTTGGCCTGGTCGGGTTCGGCCTTGATGGCCGAGGACATCACGTCCACGATGTTCCAGCTCACGCCACGGTAGAGGCGGACGGCGTCCACCTCGTCATGCCCGTCGCGGAAGCGCTCGTGCATCTTGACCATGAACGCGGCGTCGTTGATCAGCTTGGGGGCATCCAGCACTTCGGCGTTGCGCTGCTTGAGCTCGTCGGCCGAGCCGCGGAGGACGAAGTCGGCGAGCTGCTTTCGCAGCCCGGGGTGGTTGTTGGGGACGAAGCTCTGCTGGGGTTTGACGTTGATCGAGACCTCGCTGTCGCCGCCGGGCAGCTTGTACTTGACCGACAGGTCGTCCGCGCCGCGCTCGACCAGTTCCCAGTCGGCCGGGACCAGGAAGCGCAGCGTGCCCTTGTTAATCGCATCGCGCACGCGCGCCGGGGGCTTGGCGGTCGGGCGGGTCGTGGGCCTGCTGGGACGAGTCGTCGGGGCGGCGGCGATCGAGAAGCAGAGGATCAGGGTTAACAGGATCGGACGTCGCATCGGTCACCTCCCGCAAGGGAAAAGAGCAATGCGAAAGTTTACGACCGCCCGGTGCGCCTCCGCAACCCCGCGCGCCATTCAGAGGGTGAGGCCGCTGTTCTTCAGATCGACCTTGCCGTTGATGAAGACGACGCCTTCGGCCTTGAGCAGCCGTTTCTTTTTCTCCAATCCCGCGGCAAAACCGGTGAGCGAGCCGTCGCTGCCCACGACGCGGTGGCAGGGGACGCGCGGGGCGTAGGGGTTCTTGTTCATCGCGTTGCCGACGGCCCGATAGGCCTGCGTGCCGAGCTTGCGGGCGATGGCGGCGTAGGTGGTGACCTTACCCTTTGGGACGCGGGCACAGACGGCCCAGACCTGCTGGTTGAAGCTCATCCCTTTGACGACGCGCCCCTGGACGATTTCCGATTCGAAGCTCATGATCCCGCCTCCTTCCGGGGTGACTATATAGCCGCTGGGGCGCGGCATTCAATCACCGGAATAATGCCCGCGACAGGCGGGCTCAACGCGGATTGCGAGGGCGGAGGGAACGCTTACTATGGAACCCC
>DATBFY010000244.1:0-6989 GCA_036558265.1 Tepidisphaeraceae bacterium
GAGGAGGATCGGGACGCAGTCGGCGTACTTCACCGAGATCACGCGATCCGGGTCATCGGTGACGAGTGCGTCGGCGGGGATGCCGTTCTCGAAGACGGCGCCCGCGCGGGCCTCGCAGACGTCGCCGCCGTGGACCTGACTGGCCCAGCAGCGCGCGCGGCCGGTGCAGCCGATGGCGGTGGCGAGGCGTCGGTAGTTTTCCTCGATGTTGGGCCTGGCGTCTTTGAGGTGGGAGTCGCGTGAGATGCCCAGGTTGAGGGAATCGAAGGGGGCGGGACTGACGCCGCCGGCGCGGGTGCTGAAAGCGTGGGGCACGCCCAGGCGTTCGAGCAGGGGGGAGGCGTAGAAGAGGATTCCGTCCTTGGAATGCCGGCGTTCGAGCATGGGTGGGAGTTTAGGGGGCGGGGGATTGGATGCTACCGCGCGCGTCCGAATTTGCCGCGAAGACGCGATGAAGCGAAGGGGGGCGCGAAGGGGATGAAGACGAGGATGGAGGATTGAGGATGGAAGATGGACAGGGGCACGCACGCACCTCAATCGACGTAGAGGAACTCATTGACGTTGAGGAGGGCGCGGCAGAGCTCGGGGAGGGAGCGGGATTTGAGAAGCGCGAGGCAGGCGCGCGCTTCGTCGGGGTCGGGGTCGCGCTGGAAGGCGAGGGCGAAGGCGGTCTTGACCTGGGCGAGGGGATCGGGGGTCTGCTGCTCGACGCGCTGGGCGAAGGCTTTGGCGGCCTGGATGGCGAGCGGGCCGTTCATCAGGGAGAGGGCCTGGGGCGCGACGGTGGACTGGTTGCGGCGGGGGCAGGAGGTCGAGTTTTCGGGCAGATCGAAGGTTTCCATGAACGGGATGCGGACGGTGCGCTTCTGGACGAGGTAGACGCCGCGGCAATTGCGCTGGGCGGGCGGCGAAGGGTACCAGCCCTTGGTCTTCTCGGCGTTGTCGTCGAGGAGGGCGGGGTTGGCGGTCAGGACATCGGCGGGCAACTCGGGCCACACGGGCGGGCCGCCGCCGTCGCGCTCGCGGAGAAGGCCGGACACGGCCAGGAGCGAGTCGCGCAATTGTTCGGCGGAGAGGCGGTGGAGCGGGTAATGCCACAGGAGCTCATCCTCGGCGTCGAGTTTCATCGGGTCGGTGGTGGCGGCAGTCTGGGCCGATCCAACCCCGGATGATTGGCGGTAGGTGGCGCTGGTGACGATCAGGCGATGGAGTTTCTTGAGCGACCAGCCGTCGCGGATGGTCTCGGACGCGAGCCAGTCGAGAAGCTCGGGGTGGGTCGGGCGTGCGCCGGCGAGGCCGAAGTCATTGGGCGTGGAGACGAGGCCGCGGCCGAAGTGACCCTGCCAGATGCGGTTGACCAGGACGCGCGCGGTGAGGGGGTTTTCGGGTGAGACGATCCAGTTGGCGAGGGCGAGGCGCCGGCCGGTGGTCTTCGGGTTGGTCGGCTTGCGGATGGCGGCGGGGTTGGGGTCGAGGATGGAGATGAAGCCGGGTTGGACGGGTTGGCGTTCCTGGCGATAGTCGCCCTGGAAGAGGATTTTCGTGACCGGCGGCTTGCCGTCGGCGTTGTCGGTCATGAGCAGGGCGTGGGTGAAGGAGCGCTTCTGCTTCTTGAGGTCTTCGATCTGCTTGCCGAGCTCTTTGTGCCTGGCCTTCGCGTCGGGCGCGAGGGCGGCGAGGGCGTCCTTTTCATCCGGGTCGATCTTCTTCTTGATGCGATCGAACTTGCCCTTGAGATCGCCCGTGCGCTTGTCTTGCGGGAGGTTGAGCAATTCCTGTTCTTCGTGTGAGAGTTTGGCGATGCGCTCTTTGCGAAGGCGTTCTTTCGCGTCGTTCAAGAGCGCGTCGCGCTGCTGCTGGAGGGGCTTGACCTGGGCATCGATCGCGTCGTTGTGCTTACGGACGGATTCCTGTTCGGACGCGAGATCGATCGACACGTCGTCGGCGAACTTCACGGGTTCGAAGAACGCGCGCATGCGGTAGTAGTCGGCCTGGGCGAGCGGGTCGTACTTGTGGTCGTGGCAGCGGCAGCAGGCCATGGTCAGGCCGAGGAAGGCGCTGCCGGTCGTATCGACCAGGTCCGTCATCAGCTCGGCGCGGCTGCGGGCCTGCTCGCCGAAGAGCGGGGCGGAGTTGTCGTGCGGGCCCAGTCGCAGATAGCCGGTGGCGATGAGGCGATCCTGCTCGGCGGGTGTGCGCGGCGGGCCGTCGAGGAGCTCGTCGCCGGCAAGCTGCTCGCGGACGAACTGGTCGAACGGCTTGTCGGCGTTGAGAGATCGGATGACGTAGTCGCGGAAGCGCCAGGCATCTTTGCGGAACTCGTCCCAGTCGAAGCCGTTGCTGTCGCTGTAGCGGATGACATCGAGCCACTGGCGGGCCCAGTGCTCGCCATAGCGCGGGGAGTTGAGGAGGCGATCGACCAGGCGATCGTAGGCGTCGGGCGAGGTGTCGGACAGGAAGGCGTCAAGTTCCTGGGGCGTGGGTGGAAGGCCGATGAGATCGAACGAGAGGCGGCGGATCAGGGTGCGTTTGTCGGCTGGGCCCGCGTGCTGAAGCCCGCTCGCCTGGAGGCGGGCGAGGATGAAATTGTCGATGGGATTGCGCGCCCAGCCGCGCGTCTGCACGGCGGGCGGTTCGGTGCGTTGGATGGGTTTGACGGACCAGAGGTCGAGGCGCTGGCCGCCGAAGATTTTGACGATGGGGTTTCGCGGGTCGGACCAGGCGTTGCCGATGTGCTGAACCGGGGCGGGGGTGGATTGCGTGGTCGCCGCCGCGATTTGTGTTTCGGGCCAGGGGGCGCCGTCGCGGATCCAGCGTTCGAGGACGGCGATGTCCTTGGCGGTGAGCTTTTCCTTGGGGGGCATCTCCTTGAGGTCCTGGCGGGCGTGGGTGACGGCCTGGAGGATGAGGCTGTCGGCGGGTTTTCCCGGGACGACGCCGGGGCCGCTGTCGCCGCCCTTGAGGGTGGCGGCGCGGGAGTCGAGGCGGAGGGAGCCCTTTTGCTTATCGGGGCCGTGGCAACTGACGCAGCGGGAGTCGAGGAGGGGTTTGACCTTGTCGAGGAAGTGGCGGTCGGCTGGCGAAGGGTCGGCCCTGGCGGGCAAGGTCAGCAGGAGGAGGAGGGCGCAGAGGGCGATCCGGGTGGCGGTCACAGTGTTATTATGCTTCGGGGAGCGCGTTCGTTAAAGGATTTACTGGACGGGCTGCCATCGTCATCCTGAAGGAGTTTCAAACGACTGAAGGATCTGGCCCCGAATGGACGATTGCGGCCCCTCGCGGCCAGATCCTTCGCTGCGCTCAGGATGACGGCTGGATGCCGTCGGTGGCAGAAGAATGTCTGAAAATCGATGGCGACCCGCGCGAATCAGGGTTGTGGCGGGTCGTTCGCGTGCGATAATCCGCAATGTGATTTCTCCCGCGAACTATTCGACCCGCCGGGATTTCCTGATTCGAAGCGGCGCCGGTTTTGGCGCGCTGGCGCTGGGGGCGCTGATGCGATCGGAGGCGCGCGCGGGGGTGGGGCACAAGGGGTTGGCGATCGACCCGCTCAACCCGTTCGCGCCGCGGGCGGCGCATTTCGCGCCGCGCGCCAAGTCCGTGATCTTCCTGTTCATGGTGGGCGGGCCGTCACAGGTGGACACGTTCGACTACAAGCCGGAGCTGCAGAAGCTCGCGGGCAAGCCTGTGCCCGAGTCACTTCGCAAGGCGGCGCAGCAGACGCGGTTCGCGAACGTCTTTCAGGGGTGCAAGGAGGAGCTGCTGGCCAGCCCGTTCTCATTCAAGCAGTATGGGCAGAGCGGGGCGTGGGTGAGCGAACTGTTTCCGAACGTGGCGCGGCACGTGGATGATCTGTGCTTCATCCGGTCCATCCAGTCGGACAGCAATAATCATGGGCCGTCGAGTTACCAGATGCACACGGGGGACGTGCGGCCGGGCAAGGCAAGCCTGGGGTCATGGGTGACGTATGGGCTTGGGACCGAGAACCAGGACTTGCCGGGATACGTGCTGCTGTTTGAGGCGGGGCCACTGGGCGGGGCGGCGAATTATTCGAACGGATTTCTGCCGGCGGCGTTTCAGCCGACGCGGTTGCGCGACCAGGGGACGGCGGTGCTGGACCTGTTGCCGCCGGACGAGTTTGCAGCCGGGCAGCGGGCGTCGCTGGACCTGATCCGGCAGCTCAACCTGCATCATCGCGAGAAGCGCCAGGGGTACGCGGAGCTGGATGCGCGGATCGCGTCGTATGAGCTGGCGTACCGGATGCAGTCGGCGGCGATGGAGGTGGGGAGCCTGGAATCGGAGCCGAAGCACCTTCGGCAGAGTTATGGCTTGGAGCATCCGGACAAGCGGACGGTGGCGTTTGCGCGTAAGTGCCTTATGGCGCGGCGGCTGGTGGAGCGGGGGGTGCGGTTCGTGCAGCTTTACGACATGCCGGACAAGGACGGGTGGGACGCGCACGAGAAGGTCATCGGCAACCACCCGCCGCGGGCGCGGTGGACGGATCAGCCGATCGCGGCGCTCCTGGGAGATCTGAAACAGCGCGGGTTGCTGGATTCGACGCTGGTGGTCTGGGCGAGCGAGTTCGGGCGCACGCCGATGATGCAGGGGGATCGGGGGCGGCAGCACAACGCGGCGGGGTTCACGGTGTGGATGGCGGGCGGCGGGGTGAGCCCGGGCATATCGATCGGCGCGACCGACGAGATCGGGCTGATGGCGGTCGATCAGCCGCACCCGTTCCGCGATCTGCACGCGACGATCCTGACGGCGCTGGGGATTCGGTACGAGGACCTGGGGTTCGAGGTGAACGGGCGGATGGAACGGTTGACGGGGGTTGCGGGGAGCGCGCAGCCGATCCCGGGGGTATTGGCGTAGCGCCTTGTGTTTCGAGCGCCAATGCCTACCTTCTGCGGCGCTATGGCGGACGATGTTGAAGATAAGAAGCTGAGCCTCGCCAACGTGCGGCACGTCGCGAAGCTGGCGCGGCTGGCGCTGGACGAGGAGAAGCTGCGCCGGTTTGTGCCGCAGCTCGAATCGATCCTCGAATATGTCGCGAAGATCGACCAGGTGGACGTGAGCGGGGTCGAGCCGATGGCTCATGCCTTGCCGCTGGCGAACGTGCTGCGGGAGGACGTGGTCGAGCCGTCGTTGCCGATCGGGCAGGTGCTGCAGAACGCGCCGGAGACGGACGGCAGGTTTTTCAAGGTGCCCAAGGTGATCGGGGGGGATGAGGATTCGGCGGGATAGGAATCGAAGGATGAAGGGGGAAGGATGACGGATGAAACGGATGGAGCTTTGGCGTTCGCGGGGGTCACATGGTTGGGTTTGATACGCTTATTGATGCGCGCGACGCCGTCCGCTCGAAGAAGGTTTCGGCCGTCGAGCTGACGCGGCAGGCGCTGGACCGCATCGCGAAGCACGACGGGCGGATCCACGCGTTCAACAGCGTGGCGGCGGATCGTGCGATCGAGCGCGCCAATGCGGTGGACGCGGGGCGGGTCGGCGGCGAGCTGGCGGGCGTGCCGATCGCGATCAAGGACAACCTGTGCACGTCCTGGGGGAAGACGACTTGCTCGTCGCGCATGCTGGCGAACTTCCGCTCGCCGTATGACGCGACGGTGGTGCAAAAGCTCGAGGCGGCCGGCGCGGTCATCGTCGGCAAGACCAACCTGGACGAGTTCGCGATGGGCAGCTCGACCGAGAACAGCGCGTTCGGCCCGACGCGCAACCCGTGGGACACCGATCGCATTCCCGGCGGGTCGTCGGGCGGGAGCGCGGCGGCGCTGGCGACGGGGATGTGCGTCGGGTCGATCGGATCGGACACGGGCGGCTCGATCCGCCAGCCGGCGGCGCTGTGCGGGCTGGTGGGGATGAAGCCGACGTACGGTCGTGTGAGCCGGTACGGCCTGGTGGCGTTCGGGTCGTCGCTGGATCAGGTCGGGCCGTTCGGGTGGACGGTGGCGGACGTGGCGCTGTTGATGAACGTGATCAGCGGGCATGATCGGCGGGATTCGACCAGCGTGCCGCGCGACGTGCCCGATCATCTCGCGGAGCTGGATAGGCCACTGCAGGGGCTGCGATTGGGCGTCGTGAAGGAGTACGACCTGGCGAGCGGGATCGACCCGCAGGTGAAGGGGGCGGTGGATGCGGCGATCGCGAAATACCGCGAGCTGGGCGCGACCATCGTCGACCTGTCGCTGCCCACCACGGAGTATGGCATCGCGGCGTATTACGTGATCGCGCCGTCGGAGGCGTCGAGCAATCTCGCGCGCTACGACGGCGTGCACTTCGGACACCGCACGAAGGAGCCGGTCAAGGACATCATCGAGCTGTTCTCCAGGTCGCGCGCCGAGGGTTTCGGCGACGAGGTGCAGCGGCGGATCATGATCGGGACGTACGCGCTTTCGGCCGGTTACGCCGACAAGTACTACCTCCAGGCGCTCAAGCTGCGGACGATGATCCGGCAGGACTTCGACCGCGCGTTCGCGCAGTGCGACGCGATCGTCTGCCCGACCAGCCCGATCCCGGCGTTCAAGGTGGGCGAGAAGTCGGGCGACCCGCTGCAGATGTACCTGTGCGACGTCTTCACGGTGACCTGCAACATCGCGGGAATCGCGGGGCTGTCGCTGCCGTGCGGGTTCACGTCAGGGGATAAGCCGCTGCCGATCGGGCTGCAACTTCTCGGGCCGAATTTCAGCGAGGCAAAGCTGCTGCGGATCGCGCGGATGTACGAGGGGGCGACGGATTGGCATCGGCAAAGGCCCGACCTCAAGGCGTGACTCGTCTGGCGTTCTCGCTCGGTTCAAATAAGCGATCTGAGAGAGGTCGCGACGATGACCACAATGAATCGCGAGAACGGTTGCGCCCCGGCGCGCAATTCCTCTCCGCCCCGCCGATGCGGGATCGCGGGCCTGATCTTCATCCTTTGCGTGCCTGCGCTCGCCCGGGCCGACCTTCCGGCCACCACGGTTAAGTCGTACGTCGCCGCGGGGTTC
>DATBFY010000245.1:0-15040 GCA_036558265.1 Tepidisphaeraceae bacterium
GGTCGATGCCGACGAGATAGCGGGGGTGGTCGGGTGGGGGATGCATGGCACGCGTTATTTTTCGGCGTCGTCGCGTACGCTGAATTCCAGCTTCCACTTCTGGTCCGCCGACTGGCTGATGCACCAAAGCTCGAAGACGCCCAGCTCGGTGATTCTCGACTGGAACTTCACCGGCACGTAGCCCTCGTCCGCGTTCTGCGCGCCCGGCAGGTCGGCCTCGAGGCTGTCGGTTTCGGCCAGGTCATCCTCGCCCCATTGGTCGAGCACGTCGCCGGGCTTGTCCTCTTTCCGCGTCGCGGATGAGAAGAAGCGGAACGTCGCCGGTTCGCCGACGACCAGTCCGATCTCGCCCGACGGCACGTCGGCGGCCGTCCCCTCTTCCATTCCGAACGGCACGACGCACAGTGCGCGGAGCGGTCGCGGCGCCCCGGGGATCGCCAGTCCTGCGGTTTCGATGCCGACGTAATAGGATCGCGCCGTCCCGCCGCGGATGCGCACGCCCCGCCCGCCCTTGGCGGCCCCGTAATATGCCGCGCCGCGCGCCACCGCGTAGTCCAGGTCTTCGTTGCCGTGGAGAAGCGTCGGCGTTTCCTTTTTGCTGAACCAGTGCGACATGACGTCGAGCAGCCGGTCGCGAAGGGGCTGGGCCTTGAAGACCCCACCGTTGAAGAGCACGTGCGTCGGCCGCACCGCTTGGCCGCCCTCCCCCTGCTGAGCGAGGAACGCCGCCAGGTGGCGGGTGACGGCCGTGTCGGATTCGAAGGGCAGGCCGATCTCGCGGAAGCCGGATGCCGGCCGGCGTGCGGGCTTGTCGGAGAGTTCCACTTGCGGGAAGAAGCCATCGAGGAGGAGGTCGCGCACGCCCTTCTGGTCGAGGTCCACGCTGACGGTCCCGCCGACCAGTTTGGAGCCGCGCCCCAGGACCATCACCGGATGTTTCTTGGGCGTGTCCGAGGCGGCCAGCAGTGTTTCCTTTGCATTGCGGCACGAGTGCCACAGCGCCACCGCCTGCCAGGGGTTGAGGTTGACGCCCTTGGCGGCGAACGCCGCCGTCGCGTGGTGGGCCAGGGCGAGGTCCATGTTGTCACCGCCGACCAGCGTGTGATTGCCGACGGCGATGCGGCGCAGGGTCAGCTCGCCGTTCTCCTCGGCGACGCCGATGAGCGTGAGGTCGGTCGTCCCGCCGCCGACGTCGCAGACCAGCAGCGTGTCGCCGACTTTCAGGTCCCGCCGCCACGCGTCACCGCGGTCCGCCAGCCACGCGTAGAGCGCGGCCTGCGGTTCTTCGAGCAGCACGAAATCCTCCGGCAGTCCCGCCGCCAGCGCCGCCTCGCGCGTCAGGTCCCGCGCCGCCGCGTCGAAGCTGGCCGGTACGGTGAGCACGACCTGCTGATCCTTGATCGGCGCCTTGAGGAATGCCGCGTTCCACGCGGCCACCAGGTGCTCGACGTATCGCCGGCTCGCCTCGACCGGCGAGACTTTCGGCACGTCCGCCGGCGCGTTCCAGGGAAGGATCGCCGACCGCCGGTCCACCTTCGAGTACGCCAGCCAGCTTTTTGCGCCCGCGACGGTGCGCGTGGGGACGTCCGCCGACTGCCGCTGCGCGTATGCACCCACCGCGTAGCTCCGCCCTTTCGCCCAGGGCAGGTCGAACGCCTTGCCCGCGGACGACTCGGCCTCGCTCGCCAGGTACAGGAACGACGGCAGGGTGTTCCGCGGCTCGACCGTCGCCGCCGCCGCGAGCTGCGGCACCGGCAGGACCTGAGGCGGCTGCGCGCGGTCCGTCCCCAGTTCCGCATACGCGATCACGCTGTTGGTCGTGCCCAGGTCGATGCCGATCGAATAGCGGGCGGTGGACTTCATCGTTCAATCTTATGGCAAAGGCTTGTCCAGCACTTACGTTTTTCGCATCACCTCTTTACTCATTGCCTCACACTTCCACCTCCGCCGGCGCGACGATCCGCGCCGCCTCCACCGAACCGGTGAACTGCGGCAGTTCGGCGCGCGTCGCCTGCCAGCCGCCGTGCCGCAGCCGCCCGCGCGATGGCGCCTGCGCACCCAGGTTCCCCACCAATCTCATCCGTGCCGCGTCCGGGGCCGGCGGGATCGTCACTTCCGAATCTTCTGCCTGGTCCATGACCGGCCGCAACGCGAACATCCGCTCCAGCGCCGCCGCCGCGTCCCGGTGGACGTCCCGCACGGCCGCGCCGACCTGCGCGTCGGCGTACGGCGCGATGTCCTCCTTTAAAAAATCGATCAGCCTCGCCTCGCGCTGCAACACGGCGAGCAGTGTGACCGCATCATTGCGGGCAGCCGGCGCGGCCGCCGCCACTGTCGGCCGGGCGACCGATGTCGTCGGCGCTACCGCCGCTGCCGTCCCCGCCAGCAGACGCTCGGCCTGCTCCGCAAACGCCCCGTCCCGCAAAATGCGGAAAAATACCTTGATCGCCAGCATCAATCGTCCCATACGCGTGCCTCGTTCTTTCTTCGCGAAGGACGGCGAATCTTACGAGGCGCGCCCGGCGTGGCAAGCGTAAGATCCCTCACCATGCCCTCCGATGCGCCCTACCTCCTCACGATCAACGGCGGCTCCTCCAGCATCAAGTTCGCCGCCTATCGACCCGCGGATCCGCCCGTGCGGCTCCTCGTCGGCCAGATCGACCGCATCGGCCAGGGCGACACCACGCTCACCGCGAGATCCGCTGCACATGGCACGGCGCCCAGCACTCAACATTTGTCCGCCACCGACCACCGTCACGCCGCCGAACAGCTCGTCCGCTGGCTCGCCGCCAACTTTTCACCCGCACCGCCCGCCGGCATCGGGCATCGCGTCGTCCACGGCGGCGTCCACCTCCTCCGACACCAGGTCATCACGCCCCGGATCATCGATGAGCTGAAAAAGATCCAGCCGCTGGACCTGGCGCACCTCCCGCGCGAGATCGCGCTGATCGAAACCCTCCGCGATCGCTTCCCGTCCGTCCCCCAGGTCGCCTGCTTCGACACGGCCTTCTTCGCCGACCTCCCGCCGATCAGCCAGATCCTCCCCATCCCCCGCCGCTACTTCGAAGCCGGCGTGCGCCGCTTCGGCTTCCACGGCCTCTCCTACACCTACCTGATGGAAGAGCTCCGCCACCAGGCCGGCGATGCCGTCGCCTCGTCGCGCGTCATCCTGGCGCACCTCGGCAACGGCGCCAGCATGGCCGCCGTCCGCAACGGCGATCCGCTCGACACCACCATGGCCTTCACACCCCTGGCTGGCCTCGTCATGGGCACCCGCCCCGGCGATCTCGACCCGGGCCTGCTCGCCTACCTCATCCGCACCGAGCACTTCTCCGCCGAACAGCTCGACGACCTTCTGAGTCACCACTGCGGCATGCTGGGCGTCTCCGGCACATCCGCCGACATGCGCGACCTCCTCGCCCGCCGCCCGTCCGATCCCAACGCCGCCCAAGCCATCGCCCTCTTCGTCCACTGTGCCCGCAAGCACATCGCCGCGCTCGCCGCCACGCTCGGCGGCCTCGACACATTGGTCTTCTCCGGCGGCATCGGCGAACGCTCCCCCGACACCCGCGCCGAGATCTGCCAGGACATGCAGTTCCTTGGCCTCCAACTCGACCCCGACCGAAATCGCGCGAGCGCGGCCGTGATTTCCACGGACGAGTCTCCCGTCTCCATCCGCGTCATCCCAACCGATGAAGAACAGATCATCGCCCGCGAAGTTCTCCGGCACATCGAGAGCCCCGTAGCACGGGCGCCCCGCCCGTGATTTATAAAAACACGGGCGGGGCGCCCGTGCTACGGAGTTCCATCCCAGCCCTATCATCCCGATCAGGAAGGAGTCCCCATGCCCCTCTCGGACGACCTGCTCGACAAGATCGACGCTTACTGGCGCGCGGCAAATTACCTCTCCGTCGGCCAGATCTATCTCCTCGCCAACCCACTCCTCAAAGAGCCCCTCAAGCCCGAGCACGTCAAACCCCGCCTCTTGGGTCACTGGGGCACCACGCCCGGTCAGAACTTCATCTACGTCCACCTCAACCGCGCCATCAACGAGTACGACCTGGACATGATCTACCTCGCCGGCCCCGGTCACGGCGGCCCGGCGCTCGTCGCCAACACCTACCTCGAAGGCACCTACACAGACATCTACAACCACGTCACCCCCGACGAGGCCGGCCTCCAGAAGCTGTTCAAGCAGTTCTCCTTCCCCGGCGGCATCCCCTCCCACGTCGCCCCCGAGACGCCCGGCTCGATCCACGAAGGCGGCGAGCTCGGTTACGTCCTTTCCCACGCCTTCGGCGCCGTCTTCGACAACCCGCGCCTGATCGCCGCCGCCGTCGTGGGTGACGGCGAAGCCGAGACCGGCCCGCTCGCCACCGCCTGGCACTCCAACAAGTTCCTCAACCCCGCCAACGACGGGGCGGTGCTGCCCATTCTCCACCTCAACGGCTACAAGATCGCCAACCCCACGATCTTCGCCCGCGTCCCGCGCGACCAGCTCGACCAGTTCCTCCGCGGCTGCGGCTGGGAACCCCACTACGTCGAGGGCGACGACCCCGCAAAAATGCACCGCCTGATGGCCGCGACCGTCGATGACGTCATCCGGAAGATCCGCGCCATCCAGGCCGATGCCCGCCAACGGACAACGGACCACGGACAACGGACGTCACCAACGTGGCCCATGATCGTCCTCATCTCCCCCAAAGGCTGGACCGGCCCCAAAATCGTTGACGGCCAACCCGTCGAAGGCACGTTCCGCGCCCACCAGGTCCCCCTGTCCGATCCGCGTCATAATCCCGCCCACCTGAAACAACTCGACGAGTGGCTCCGCTCCTACCGACCCGACGAGCTCTTCGACCCCGCCGGCCACTTCCGCCCGGACCTCGCCGCACTCGCGCCCATGGGCCCACGCCGCATGGGCGCAAACCCCAACGCCAACGGCGGCCTGCTCCTCAAGGACCTGAACCTCCCCGACTTCACCCGCTACGCCGTGAACGTCCCCTCCCCCGGTGCCGCCGACGCCGAAGACACCCGCGTGCTCGGCTGCTTCCTGCGCGATGTCATCAAGCTCAATCAACGCAACTTCCGCCTCTTCGGCCCCGACGAGACCGTCTCCAACCGCCTCGACGCCGTCTTCCAGGTCACCGACCGCCAGTGGGAAGCGAAGATCATCCCCACCGACGACCACCTCGCCCCCGCCGGCCGCGTCATCGAGGTCCTCTCCGAACACCAGTGCCAGGGATGGCTCGAAGGGTACCTGCTCACCGGCCGCCATGGCCTCTTCAACACCTACGAGGCCTTCGCCCACATCGTCGATTCGATGTTCAACCAGCACGCCAAGTGGCTCAAGGTCACCCGCCACCTCGACTGGCGCCGCAAGATCGCCAGCCTCAACTACCTCCTCTCCAGCCACGTGTGGCGGCAGGATCACAACGGCTTCACGCACCAGGATCCCGGCTTCATCGACAACGCGGTGAACAAGAAGGCCGAGGTCGTCCGCGTCTACCTCCCGCCCGACGCCAACTGCCTGCTGTCGGTGATGGACCACTGCCTCAAGAGCCGCAGCTACGTCAACATCGTCGTCGCCGGCAAGCACGCCGCCCCGCAGTGGCTGGCGATGGACCAGGCCGTCAAGCACTGCACCGCCGGCATCGGCATCTGGGAATGGGCCAGCAACGACCGCGATCAGGATCCCGACGTCGTCATGGCCGCTGCCGGCGACGTCCCCACCCTCGAAATCCTCGCCGCCATCTCGCTCCTGCGCCAACATCTCCCCAGCTTGAAGATCCGCATGATCAACGTCGTGGACCTGATGAAGCTCCAGCCCTCGAGCGAGCACCCGCACGGCCTGTCCGACTTCGACTTCGACACCCTCTTCACCCGCGACAAGCCGGTCATCTTCGCCTACCACGGCTACCCCTGGCTGATCCACCGCCTCACCTACCGCCGCGCCAACCACGCCAACCTGCACGTCCGCGGCTACAAGGAGGAGGGCACGATCACCACCCCCTTCGACATGGCGGTTTTGAACGACCTGGACCGCTATCACCTCGCCGGCGACGTCATCGACCGCCTCCCGCAGCTCGGCCCCCGCGCCGCCTACCTCAAGCAGCACCTCCGCGACAAGCTGATCGACCACCGCCACTACATCTACCAGCACGGCCAGGACCTGCCCGAGGTCCGAAACTGGCGCTGGCCGGGGGACGCAACTTCGGCGCAGGATGAAGAGGACTGAATACGCTCGTCGGCAGGTTCGGCTTTCCAAGCTGGCAAGCGCGGTGGCAACTCACCGCCCGCCGCGCAACTGCAGCGAGAAGTTGCTCTCCGGCAGCGCCAGCACCTTGGTCACCAGCGCCTGCCCCTCCTGCTTGGGCTCCACGATCGCGATCGCCCATCGCATGCCCATGTGCGAGGGCTCGGGGTCGTAAATGATCACCCGCTCGATCGGGTTCGCATCCGCCACGCCTACCGGGTTGTAAACGTACGGCTTGTTCGAGACCGGGCAGGTGAGCTGCACCTCGCCCTCGAACCCCGGCACCTGCGCCAGTTCCTCCAGGCGGCTGGGAAGCTGCTGGTGGTACAGGTAATACCCCAGCAGCGCCCCCGACAGATCGTGCAGGCGCATCGCGCACGGATCGGTGTTGTCCAGGCGCCCGCCACCGGCCCGCGGTTGCTGGCGCGACCCCGGGACGCCGCCGCGAACCTCGGTCACCGGGCCGCCACCGCGCCGCGACGCGTCAGCCGTCGATCCGCACCCCGCGACGCCGCCCGCGGCGGCCAGCAGCGCCGTGGCAGCGGCAATCAGCACCCTTGCCATCGCCGCCGACCCTGCGAACCCACCAGGACAACCCATGCGACTCACGCCAATCACTCCTTTATTGCTGCGGCGGCTGCGCCTGCGGTGTGGCGCCCGATCCCGGCGCCGGCGCCGTCGGGCTGGGCACGGTCTGCGTCGTCGGGGGCACCTGATCGGGCAGCCGGCCGCGCTGCAGGCCTTCCATGTGTTCCTGGAACGCGTGCGGATCCACCGCGCCGGGCACCAGTTTACTCCCTTCGATCTCCTGTTTCGACATGTCCTTGAGCATGTCCGGACGCTGCGCGACCAGCGGCGTCAGGAAGATCAACAGCTCGGTCTTGGTCTTGGCGGTCTGCCGACGCTTGAACGCCTCACCGACGAACGGGATGTCCCCCAGCAGCGGCACCTTGTTGATCGTCTCGGTCTTGCGATCTTCCATCAGGCCGCCGATCACCACCGTCTGCCCGTTCTGCACGCCCACGCGGCTCTGGGCCGATCGCTTGGCGATCACCGGGGAGCTGACCGTGTCGCTGATCGGCACGGTCGTGCCGGTCAGCGCGCTGATCTCCGGGGCGACGTCCATGATCACCAGCCCCTCGGGGTTGATGTGCGGCACCACGTCCAGCAGGATGCCCACGTCGTTGTACTCGACCGTGTTGATCGTCTGGCCCGTATCGGTGATCCGGCTGTTGGTGATGAACGGCACCTCCTGCCCGACCGTGATGCTGGCGAGCTGGTTGTCGGACGCCAGGATGTACGGGCGGCTGAGCACGTCCAGCTTCCCCAGCGTTTCCAGCGCGTGGATCGTCTCGGTGAAGTTGGTTTCCAGGATCTGCACCACCAGGCCATTCGAAAGATTCTGCAGCCCGAAGTTCGTGCCGACCTTTTGCCCGTTACCGCTGGCGCGCAGGTTCAATACCGAGAACTCGCCGCCGATGTCGGCCGAGTTGTCGTGCGTGACCTCGGCCACCAGCACCTTGATAAGCACCTGCCCAACCGGGCGATCCAGCTCGTCGATGACCGACTTGACCTGCTCGAAGTTCCCCGGCTTGGTGCGGACCAAGAGCGAGTTGGTATCGGGATCGGCGATGATCGTGACCTGCCCGGCCAGGTTCGCGCCGGTGCGTTGGGCGTTGGCGGAAATTCCTCCTCCGAAACCACCGCCGCCGAAGCCGCCGCCTCGGTTACCGCCGAAGCCGCCGCCGCCCCCGCCGAACCCTCCGCCACCCCCGCCGAACCCTCCGCCACCCCCGAAGCCCCCTGCCGACCCCCCGCGGCTGCCGAAGGCGCTGCCGGACCCCCCGCCCAGACCGCCTCCACCCACGCGAGAGCCGTTGGAACGCTGGTTGTTGATGGAGCTGCCGCTGGAGGAGCGGTTGCCGCCGGTGTAGGTGCCGTTGAAGAGGTAATTCATGACGCCCTCGATATTGAGGGCCTGGGCGTTCTTGAGCCGGAAGACCCGGACGACCTCGTCGGAGGCGGGGTTGTTGTCGAGGTCGTGGAGGACCTTCTCGATGATGGTGAGGGTATCGGCCGGACCACTGATGACGACGGTGTTGGTGCGGTCGTCGGAGGAGGCGGTGACCTTGGGGACGTTTCGTCGCGCGGCTCCTCCTGCGCCACCCTCACCACCCTCTCCGCCGCCCGGGCCACCGAAGCCGGGGGGCCCGCCGCCTCTACCTCCCCCTCCGCCGCCTCCGCCGAAGAAGCGGCGGAAGGGGTTGTTGCCGCGGCCCTGGTTTTGCTGGGCGTTGGCCTGTTCGCCGAAGACGTCGAGGACGAGCTTTGCGGCGGTGGCGGCGTTGGCGTACTGGAGGGGGACGACCTTGACGGAGGCCTGATCGACGACGGCGGTGTCGAGCGAGGCGACGATCTGGACGATGCGGCGGATGTTGGCGGAGGTGTCGGTGATGATCAGGGCGTTGCTGGACGCGTTGGCGGTGAAGTCGGCCTGGGGGCTGACCAGGGGCGCCATGTCGTTCTTGAGCTGCATGGCGTCTGCGGAGCGCAGGGGGATGACCTGGGTGATGAGCTCGTCGGTGTTCTTGATCTGGTTGGGATCGGCGCCGCTGTGGACGGGGATGTTGAGTTTTCGGGCGTCGCCCAGGGCGACGATCTTGAGGATGCGTTCCTGGCGAATGGCGGCGTAGCCGCTGGTGGTGCCGGCGGGGGCGCGCAGGACGGTGTTGAGCAGGTCGATCGCCTCGTCGGGCTTGACCGCCTGCTTGCTGACGAGGGTGACGCGTCCCTCGGGCTTGGCGACCTTGACGACGATGAAGCCGGCGGCGGCGGAAAGCTCGTCGAGGACCGAGTCGATGCTGGCGTCGCGGAAGTTGAGGATGAGCCCCCCACCGGGCTGGGTGGTGATGTGGCCACCCCCGTTATTGGGTCGCGTGGTCGGGGCGGCGGCGGCCTGGCCGGCGGCGGGTCGTGTGGTGGCACCCGCGCCGGCGCCCGTGGCGGGCGCGATCTGCTGGGCGCGCAGGTCGGCGAGCGGCAGCGAGACGGCGAGGGCCAGGGTCAGGGCGGCGGCGGCGGCGCGCCGGTTCTTGGATCGAGTCACGGCACGGTCAGTGTTCTTCATTTTCGTTCCATTCTTCCGCGGACGGTGCGGGTCACAAATTCGGGTGGGCGAGCGAGCGATCGTTCGTTCGTGCGCGTCTCTATTTCTTGATTTCCTGCGCGCGGCGGAGCTTCATTTTTTCTTCGATCGAGAGGTTCGGATTGTTGGCATCGGGGAGCGGCGTTGACGGGGCGGCGCCGCCCGACGAGGCGGACGCGGCGGACGACGAAGACGACGATGACGACGATGACGCGAACGAGCTGTAGGGGATGCCGGTCAGGGTGGTGCCGACACCGATCCAGGTCTGTTTGCCGGCGGACTCGTAGGCGATGGCGTCGATGTCGATGGCGACGATCTTGCCGCTGGCGATGGGGTCACCGACGCTGAGGCGCAGGACCTTGCCGCCCTTGATGTCCTCGAGGAAGGCGCGGAACTGCTCGTCCTCGAAGACGACGCCGGTGAGGACGAAGTTGGCCTCGGGCGTCTGGCGGAGGCGCTCGATCTCGGTCATCGGGCGGCTGCTGCCGGTGCTGGGGGCGGACGGGACGCGGCGGTTCTTGAGGAAGATGTTGTGCTCGGTGATGACGGCGTAGCGTTCGCGGTCGCTCTCGCGGGTGGTCGGGGCGGGCGTGGCCGAGCTGGCGCCGCGGGCGGCGGGCACGATGCCGCGCGACGGGGGCGGCGGGCTCGACGGACGGTCGGCGGCGAAGGAGAGGACCGCGGCGGCGCCCAGGACGGTCGTGACCAACGTGGTGGAGAAAATCCTGCTGCTCATGATCAATACGCCTCCCGGTAGGTGGAGATCGAGACGGGCTTGCCACCGCTGCCGGGGCCGGACTTGTCGGGCTCGGGGGCGAGGTAGACGGTGGAGATGCCCATGCTGACCTGGAGGTTGTCGCTGCCCTCGGGCCGGCTGTTGACGGTCACGTCGTTGATTCGGATGGGGATGGTGGCGCGCTGGATGCGGAGGAGGAAGCTGCGGAACTGGGACATGTTGCAGTTGAAGGTGGCGCGATAGGTGATCTTGACGAAGTCCTTCTGCTTCTCGGTGCGCTCGGGCTTGTAGGAGAGGCTGATGCGGGCGTCCTGTGCCCAGCCGCCCAGGCTGTTGATGAACTGGCTCTCGGTGGTGGAGGGGTCGCGTTTGAGCGCGCCGGCGGTGAGCTCGGACCACTTCTTGTTGGCGTTTCGGCTGCGGGAGAAGATCTGGTCGTTTCGATAGAGCTCGGCCTGCCTGGCGGGGATGTCGATGTCGAGTTGCCTTTTCCTCTCCATGAGCGGTGTGAAGAAGAGGTAGTCGAGCGCGAAGAGGGCGACGACGGCGACGGTGCCGATGACGATGTATCGTTCTCGTTGGGAGAGGACCACGGGCGATTACTCCGGTGCGATGTAGCTGGCGACGATGGAAAAGGACACTTCGGCGGAGCGGTTGCCGGTGCCCTCCTGGACGGTGCTGGAGAGGAGCTGGACGTTGGCGAACTTGGGGTCCTTCTTGAGGCGTTCGACGAGCGCGCGGACCGTGCGATCGGTGTCGGCCTTGCCGGAGACGCGGATCTCACGGTTCTCCTTGCCGGCGGCGGCGTTTTGCTCGCGGGTCTCCTTGGCGCTGAAGCTGGTCACGTAGATGCGCTCGTCGTCACGGAAGAGGGTGGAGATCTCGCGCAGCGAGTCGAGGTAGGGCGGGCGGGTGTCGAAGAAGCCGCGGCCGTAGTTGGCGCGGTCGATCTTGGCCTGGGCGTCCTTGACGTCGCCCTGGGTGTCCTTGAGCTGCTTGTTGAGCTGGTCGAACTCGGACTGCTGCCTCTCGACGGCGGCGTAAAGCCCGACCCCGGCCAGGACGAGGGCAGCGCCGAGGATCACGCCCCAGGTGCTGCGGCGGCCGAAGCGGCGTTCCCTGGGTGGCGTGAGGCGGGAATGCTTGAAATCGACGGCGAGGAGCTGTGGGTCGGCGGCGGCGAGTGCCAGGGAGAGGGCGGGGGCGAAGACGTCGGCGTGCGCCGGTGCGGCGGTGGCGGCGACGGGATCGCCGTCGGCAGCGAGGGCGTCGGGCTCGGCCTCGACGCCCAGGGTCGCCAGGGCATCGCCGGCGCGGACGGAGAGGCCGGAGCGGGTGGCGAGCTCGCCGACCTGCTCGGGGGAGAGTCCGACGCCGTCCCAGAGGAGCAGCTCGCGGGCGACGGGCATGCCGTTGGCACGGGTTAGGGCGACGTTGCGGCCGAGCTCGGAGGCGAGCGGGGCGACGTTGACGGGCCCGTGGCCGTTGACGGCCATGACCGAGACGTGGCGGAGCATCTTGGGCGAGCCCTGGTGGCGCCAGACCATTTCTGCGCCCTGGCGTCCGAGGACGAGCATGGGCGCATCGTCCTGGGCATCGCGGGCGCCGCGGGCGAGGGCGAGCGCGGAGGAGGTGATGGCGGCGGGGACCAGCCCGGCGGAGCGGGCGAGGCGGTCGAGCTGATCGATGCGCTGGCGGAGGACGCCGACGAGCAGGACGCGGTTGCTCTGCTTGGGGTCGGGGTGACCGGCGTAGTCGAAGACCAGCTCACCGCTCTCGCTGACGGCGAGGCGTTCGGCCTGGAGGCGGAGCATGGCGCGTGCCTCGTCCTCGCCGGAGGGGGGGATCTCGCGTTCCATGGCGATGAGCCACTTTGCGGGGATGCCGACGACGGCGCGGGAGGCGGCAAAGCCCTTGTCGCGGAGGAAGCCGCTCAGCGCCTCCCCCAGCGGCTCGGGCTTGTCGAGCGAGAGCCCCTGTGGGACGGCGAAGGTGGCGAGCCGTCGGACGACGACGCGACCGCCGGCGCCACCGCCGGCTCCGCCGCTACCGCGGCGATTGCCGGCGCCCGGGCCGAGCTCGGCACAGGCGATGGCGCGGTCGGTGACCGACAGCCCGAGAAAACCCGTAGAGCGTAGCTTCATCTGGCGTTGCCTCCCGGAACGGAACTCAGACCGGACAGGTTTCCCGCCGAGCCCGGCCCCTGGCCGGCGCGGAGCGAGGCGAGGATCTGCTGGTCCATGGGCCATCCGCGGTCGGTGAGCTCGCGGCGGTAAATGATCTGCGGGGACGAGGACGACGCGTCGATGACGATGCGGACGCGTTTGAAGGCGCGGCCGTTGCCACTGACGGCGACGATGTCGGCCGAGAACTGGTTGGACGTGCTGGTGATCAGGGTTCCCAGGCCGACGGCCTTCTTGTCGAGGGCCGTGGCGACCCAGGACATGGATGCCTGCCCGGCCGTCGCGGAGGACGTGGCGGTCTGGCGCTGGGCGATGAGCTTGTCGACGTCGGAGGATTCGAGCCCGGGCAGGGTCATGAGGACGTCACGGGGCGCGGTGTTGACGTTGATGCGGCCCTTGGCTGCGCCGGTGGTGGTGGTGATCGAGTTGAAGATCTTGTCGAACTCATCGGGCTTGAGGCCGGTCTTGAAATAAAAGTCGAAGACGTCGACGAAGCGTGTGCCGCGGCCGATGGAATCGACGATCTGGTCGCCGCGGGTGTTGCCGAGCTGGTTTTCGAGGAGCTGGCGAAGGCGGTCGCGGTCGCCGGTGCCGGCGTTGGCGCCGGCGGCGGAGCTGCCGGTTCGCCCAGCGGCGGTGCTGCCAGCGGCGCTACCGGTCCTGCCGGTGTTGCCGCCGGTCTGTGCGGCATCGAGCTGATTGATGTTGATCTTGCCGCCGCCACCCCCGGCGGCGCCCCCGCCAGAGCCGGAGGCGGAGCCGGTACCGGTGGTCGTGGCGCCGGCGGGCTCGTTGCTGTAAACGGTGAGAAGGTCGTAGAGGCCGTTGGCGGTCTGAAGGTCGCTCATCATCCGGCTATTGGATTGCTGGAAGGAGGCGGCCTGCCCGAGGGGGACGGCGGCGGCGGCGCCATTGCCGCCGTCGGTGGCTGCGCCCGTGCCGGCGTTGGCGCCGTAGAGCAAGTCGCGCGACATGCCCTGGACGAGCAGCATTTCCTCGACGGTTTCGAACGGGGCGTGCTTGGCGGTGTAGCCGAGGCTGGAGTAGGACGTGTTGGACGAGCCGCCGGAGGAGGATTCGGTGCGCCAGTCGATGATCGCGTTGGCGACATCGTCGGTCATGTTGGGGAGGCGGATGAGGGGTTCGTACTCGGCGGTGTTGATGTTGAGCTTGCCGGCCTCGTCAACCAGGCCGAAGAGGGGCTGGTCGGTGTCGCCGTAGTTGGGGCGGACGATCCAGAAGAAGCCCTCGCCGACGGGTACGGCGGCGAAGTAATCCTGGGTGATGTCTGCGAGCGAGTCCTTCTGCTCGGTGAGGATGGCCAGGACGTACTGCTCTGCGCCGCGTTCGACGGACGAGGCCTGGAGGGCGGCGGCGAGGTTGGCGGAGGCGACGGCCTCGACGCGCTGGGAGCGGCAGAAGACCACGACGATGGCGGCGAGGGTGAAGACGATGAGCATGGTCACGATGAGGATCGTGCCATGACGGCGGTGGCGGGGCGGATGTCTGAGGAGACGCTCACCCCGACCCGCTCGCGGGCGGTCGCCAATTCCGCTCGCTTCTCCCGGAGTACCGGGAGAGGGGGCAGAAGCTCGGACGGAGCCTCGCCCTCCCGGAATGCCGGAAGAGGGAGAAAGGCCCCTCACCCCGACCCTCTCCCGGAGTACCGGGCGAGGGAGAACAGGGGAAGGACGCGCTGTTGACGTTGCCGGGGTCATTGCAGGCCTCCGGTGGTGTCGGTGGCGGGCTTGGCGCAGGCGAGGGGGAAGACGCGGGTGATGCGGTAGGGCGCGGTGGCCTGGCCGGGGCGCGGGTTGGGATAGTCGAGGTCGAGTGTCATCTCGATGGCGAGGGGGAGGACGTCGCCGACGGTGGTGGAGTCCCACTCGTCCTGCCAGGTGGTGCCGTCGAAGTAGCGGAGGGTGAAGGAGCGGACGCCGCGGCAGAGGACCTCTTCTTCGGGCTGGGTTTCCTGCTGGGCCAGCACGGGGAGATTGCGGGTGATCTGGCGGACCAGGACCGGGGGGTTGAGATCGGTGCGGACGAGGAGGTCAATGCGGCGGACGCCCTCGGCGAACGGGCCGTTGTCCGGCGTGCCGTCGTAACCGACGGTGTAGAACTCGAGCTGGTCGGCGCGGCCGCTGCCGGCGGGCTGGGAGACGCCGACGAATTGCCCGGCGAGGGTGCCGGTCGGTGGGAGGACGGATTCGAGGTCCTGTCGGATGAGGTCGCCGGCGATGGTGGCGGCGCGGACCGGGCCGACGTTTGCGGCGGCGGACTCCTTGGCGCGCATGGCGATGGTCAGGCTCATGTAGAGCGAGAGGCCGAGCATGGCCATCATGGCCATGGCGAGGGTGATCTCGAGGAGGGTGAAGGCGGGGCGGCATCGGCGGGCGGTCATGGCAGGCCTCCGGAGATGCCGCCGGAGACGCCACCATTGGCGTTGGCGTAGACGAAGGTGGAAACGTTGTAGGTGCGGTCCTGGCCGCGCTCGTTCCAGGTGACGGAGAGGTCGACCTGGGTGACGTTGATGTTGGCGTCGGGTGTGGAGGCGGTGGCGGTCCACTTGTACTGGGGGTAGTCGGGGCTGAAGTCGCCCGAGCCGCCGCCGGAATTCCAATCGCCCTGGGCGATCATCTCGTTGAGCTTTGCCTCGGCGAGGGTGGCGGCCTCGGCCTGGTGGCGTGCCTTGGAGGCCTCGGCGAGGGCGACGGTGACGCCGC